>NZ_JBWKYW010000012.1:0-130222 GCF_059423965.1 Variovorax sp. GW458-11-26-14-LB1 | reverse complement strand
GGGCACAGGGGCGGTGGCGACGGTCATGGGCGTGGGAGGCGCGGCGTGCGCCCGGCCGATGGTAATCCTTGGCCCGTGGCCCTTTCTTGCGATGAGTGCGCCTGCGCCTTTGTCGATGGGCGATGAAAGGTGACAGCGGTCGGCATCGAGGCGTTTCCCTGAGCTACTTTTTTCTTCCCCTTGCCTCTACCAGCGCCGAACCGCTGTCGAAACGTAGTGTGCGCAACGCAGGTGAAGTCAGAGTGAAGTCTGTGCAGGCCTTGCGTGAACGGATCAAAGGCCGTCCAGTTCGCCCTTGACGTGCGTGCGCGTGTCGCCGCCGACCCAGACCTGGCCGGCGTCGTCGCGGGCCAGGTGGATGCGGCCCTGCCGGCCCAGGCGCGTGCCCTGCGCGGCGACGTAGTCGTCTTGTGCCACGCCTGTGGCGAAGATCCACTGCGCGAGCGAGGCATTGAGGCTTCCCGTGACGGGGTCTTCGACGATGGCGCCCAGATGGTCGGTGAAGAAGGCGCGCACTTCGAAGGCCGCGCCACCGCCCTCGGCATGAGGGCCGACCACGCCGACGTCGATGCGCGTGGGCCAGCGTCGGGCCGGATCGAGAGACAGCACCTTGTCTGCCGACGCCAACCGGATTCCCAGCCAGCCAGGGCCGTTGTCGATCCAGGCGGCGTCCTGGATGTCGTCGGCTTCGATGCCCAGCAGCCGCCGCGCGTCCTCGAGTTCGGCCGGGGTCGGCGCGCCCGAGCGGATCAGCGGCGGCGCGGCGAACGCGAGCCGTCCCTGGTCGCGCCGGATCTGGACCAGCCCCGCGCCGCACTCCTGCGTGATCACCGTGGCGTGCCGGGGCGCGCCCTGGCCCGAGAGCCAGGCGTGGCAGCTTCCGAGCGTGGGGTGCCCTGCAAAAGGCATCTCCCGGTCCAGGGTGAAGATCCTCACGCGGTAGTCCGCTTCCGGGTGCGTGGGTGCGAAGACAAACGCGGTTTCCGAGAGGTTGAACCAGCGCGTCAGCTGCTGCATGTCGTGCGTGGCGAACGCGTCGGCGCCGGTGACGACCGCCAGCGGATTGCCCGAGAGCGGGCCGGCGCCGAAGACGTCGACCATGTGGACGGTGATGCTCATGCGTTCGGTCTTTCGCTGGGATTCATTGGATTCAATTCTGCGAGACCAGCAGCTTGAGCCCCGCGGCCGCGAACACCGCCGAGAGCACGCCTTCGATCCAGCGTCGCAGCCTCGCATACAGCGCGATCATCGAGGCGGTGGAAAAGACGATCGCGTAGCCGCCGAACACCATGATGCCGAGAAGCACGCAGCCGCCCACGATCGCCGGCAACCCACCGGCGGGTGCGTCCTGGCGCACACCGAGCGAGATGATCGCGATCCACGACATGATCGCCTTCGGGTTGCCGATGTGCATGAGCACGCCCTGGCGGTAGAGGGTGCGGTAGCGCAATGCGCCGCGTTCTGCGCTGTTCTTCATCGCGTCGGCGCCAAGTCGCATGGCGGACCGGCCCGCGCGAAAAGCCAGGTACAGCAGGTAGAGGCCGCCGGCGATCTTGAGCACGACGAGTGCCTGCGCATACGCGGTCAGGACGGCGGAAACGCCGGTCGCCGCCAGGATCGCCCAGAAGAGCGAGCCTGTGACAACACCGGCCGCAAGTGCGAGCGCGGAGCGACGGCCGTCACGCATCGCGGTGCCCATGATGGCCATGTTGCTCGGCCCCGGACTGGCGGTGGCGATGAGGTACGTCCCGTAGACGAGTGCGATCTGGCTGACGGCCATGCGGGTGCTCCAAAACCAAGGGTGTCTTCAGCGGCCTTCAGTGCGATAGAGGCCGTGCGGTGAAAGTTACACTATTGAGATATTCAAAAAGTGTCACGTGACACTTTTATTTGCGAGGCCGCGCACGTGCTCCTTCGATCCTCCTGGACGCCCCGTCTGGCAAGCAACGGCACGAATGCCACCGAGCGGGTGGTGCTGGCCCTGGCCGACGACATCGTCGAGGGGCGGCTCGCAGGCGGCGATCGCCTGCCTGCCCATCGGGACCTGGCGAAGACGCTGCAGATCGGCCTGGGCACCGTGACGAAGGCCTATGCGATCCTGGAGCGCAGGGGCCTGACGCGCAGCGTCAAGGGCCGGGGGACGTTCGTGGCGATCCATCAGGCGCATGGCGACCGGCAGATCGATCTGTCGTCGAATGCGCCGCCGGCCGCGCTCGGTGCGCGCGTGCTGGCGCGCACGCTGACGGGCATCGCGCGCAAGATCGACGCCGATCACTTCAACCTGTACGCGCCACCCGGCGGGCACCTGGAGCATCGCCGCGTTCTCGCCCGCTGGCTCGAGACAATCGGCCTGGCCGTCGATCCGTCGCAGCTGGTCCTGATGAGCAGCGCACGCCAGGCGCTGTCGCTGGCCTTCGACCTGGTGTGCGGTCGGCAAGGCGTGCTGCTCACCGAACGGATCACCTACCCCGGCGCCCTCGCGCTGGCCCGGCGCAAGGGGTATCGCATCCAGGGCGTCGAGATGGACGCGGAAGGGATGGTGCCGAAGGCGCTCGCACAGGCGCTCGACGGCGCGGCGCCCGCCGGTGGCACGGCGGTCTATCTCACCCCGACGCTGCACAACCCGACGACGGCCACGATGAGCGCGAAGCGACGGCGGGCCATCGTGGCGGTGTGCCGCCGCGCGGGCGCCTGGATCATCGAAGACGGCGTGTACGCGGCGGCCTCCGACGGCTTGCCCCAGTTGGCGACACTGGCGCCCGACATCGCGTTGCACGTGAACGGGCTCTCCAAGTCGCTCGGCCCCGGATTGCAGGTCGGCGTGCTGGCACTGCCGCCCGAGCTGTGCGGCCCCGCGCAGGCGCTGCTGCAGGACGTGCCCATGGCGCCGTCGGCGTTCTCCTGCGCGGTGGTCGACGAATGGCTGGCCACCGGCGTCGTCGCCTCGGTCCAGCGCGATCTGCGCCACGAGGCCCGGCGGCGTTCTCGGCTGGCCGTCTCGCTGCTCGGTGCCGGCGAACTGGTCTGGCATCCCGATGCCTACAACGTCTGGCTGCCGATGCGACGCGATGCCGCCGAGGGTGTCGTGGCCGCGGCGGCGCAAGCCGGTGTGAAGCTCACCCCGCCGCAGACCCTGATGGCGAACCCGAAGGACCAGGCGAGCGGCCTGCGGATCTGCCTGGGCGGCCCCGGCTTCGACGAGCTGACCGGGGCCCTGGCCCTGCTGGCCACCTTGCTGAAGCGAAGCGCCTGACGCGGCGCGGACCTCAGACCACCGGCGCCGGGGCGCCGTCGCTGGGCACGCTGGCGTGCCGGTCGTCGGGCGGCGCGGTCACGATCGAGTCGAGGGCCGGCTCGGCCTTGCGAAGGCGTGCGAGATCGGGCCGCGGCCGGCGCAGCCGCGGGTCGGGCGCGAAGGCCTGTTCCATCGCCTGCGCGGCCGACAGCAGCGCGAGGTCGCCGCGAAAGCGCCCCACCACCTGCAGGCCGAACGGCATGCCGCGCTCGTCGGTGCCACACGGCAGGCTGATCGCAGGGTGGGTGGTCAGCGTCACCACGTAGGTCAGTGCGAGCCAGCGGTAGTAGTTCTCCTGCGGGCGGCCGTCGATCTGCAGCGCATGCGACTGCGTCCAGGGAAAAGGCGACACCGGCGTCGTGGGCGAGAGCACGAGGTCGTAGTTCTCGAACACCTTCTGGAAGCGCTGGAGGATGCGCGTCTGTTCCGTCTGCGCCCAGGCCGCGTCGGGCAGGCTCATGCGCGCGCCCATCTCGTAGTTGCTGCGCGGGTTCGGGCCCAGGCTCTCGGGGGCGCGTTCGTAGGCTTCGCGCATGCCGGCGACGAAGGCCTCCGCGCGCAGCACGTCGAAGCAACGGTGCACTTCGCCCAGGTCGAAGCGCACCTCGTCGCAGGCCGCAAAGAGCCCGCGCATGGCGGCCATGCGGTCGTGCATGATCCGGCGGATCGACGGGTCGACATCGCACAGGCCGAAGTCGGTGGTCCAGGCCACGCGCAGGCGCGACAGGTCCAGCGGCGCCGGCCGCGCGAAGGCCGACGCATCCAGCGGATAGCTCAAGGGATCGCCCGGATGCGGGCCCGCCGTGGCCGCGAGCTGGAGGCAGGCGTCGGCCACATCGCGTCCCATCGGGCCGACCACCGAGATCGGCGACCAGCCCAGGCTCTTGCGCACGCTGGGCACGATGCCCGGCGAAGGCCGCAGGCCCACCACGCCGCACTTGGCGGCCGGGATGCGCAGCGACCCGCCGGTGTCGGAGCCGGTGCACACCGGCAGCATGTCCAGCGCCAGCGCCGCGGCCGAACCGCCCGACGAACCGCCGGCGTTGAGGTTGGGGTCGAAGGGATTGCCCGTGGCCCCCCAGACCGGATTGCGGCTGTTGGCGCCGGCGCCCATCTCGGGCACGTTGGTCTTGCCCACCACGATCGCACCGGCGGCACGCAGGCGGCGCACCAGCTCGATGTCGTTCGACGGCACATGGTTGCGCAAGGCGGGCGTACCCATGGTGGACAGCAGTCCCGCCGTCGGCTCGAGGTCCTTCACGCCCAGCGGCAGGCCGTGCAGCAGGCCCAGGGGCTCGCCGCTCTTCACGGCCCGCTCCGCGGCGCGAGCCTCGGCGCGGGCGCGCTCGTAGCAGGTGGCGGTCACGGCGTTGACGAGGGGGTTGAGCTGTTCGATGCGTGCGATGCAGGCCTCGAGCAGTTCGACCGGCGAGAGGGCGCGCGTGCCGATCAGCCGTCGCAGCTCCACGGCGGAGAGTTCGACGAGCTCGGAGGAGGAGGAAGAGGAAAGTGGGGTCATGGCTTTCGGAATGTGCCGCACTCAGTCGGCCTGGATGTTGGCGCGCCGGGCGACGGCGCGCATGAGCGGAAGTTCGCGTTCGATCTGCGCGAGCAAGGCGGCGGCGCCGGCGAAGGCCGGCTCCGCGCCCTGGGCCTGCAGGGCGGCCTGGGCCTGGGGCGTGGCGACGATCTTGGCGAGTGTCTTCTCCAGCCGCTCGCGCACCGGGGCGGGGGTGCCCTTCGGCGCGACGACCATGATCCAGGTGTCAGCATCGACCTCGGGGTAGCCCGCCTCGGCGAAGGTCGGGACCTGCGGCAGCTGCGAGGAGCGCTGCCGGGTGGTCACGGCGATCGCCTTGACCTTGCCGCCCTTGAGCTGCGGAATGGCGGCGGTGACGGTGTCCACCGAGAACGGCACCTGGCCGCCGATCAGGTCCGTCATGGCCGGCGCGCTGCCCCGGTAGGGCACGTGCATGATCTTCGCGCCCACCGCCTGCAGGATGATCTCGCCGGTGAAGTGCGAGGACGTGCCCGTGCCGAAGGATGCGTACGAGTACTTGTCGGGCGCCGCGCGCACCGCGCTGGCGAACTCCTTGACGTTGCCGATGGGCACGTTCTTGTTGGCCAGCAGGATCAGCGGAATGCGCGCGACGATCGCGACCGGCTCGAAGCTGCCCAGGGCGTCGTAGGGCAGGTTCGGGCGGATGGCCGGGTTCATGGTGAGGGTCGAGCCCGAGCCGAGCAGCAGGGTGTAGCCGTCGGGCGATGCCTTGGCCACGAACGCGGCGCCGACCGCCGTGCCGGCGCCGGGGCGGTTGTCGATGAGCACCGGCTGCCCCAGTTCCTCCGACAGGCGCTGGCCGACCAGGCGTCCCACCGTGTCCGCACTGCCGCCGGGCGGGTACGGCACCACCAGCGTGACGGGGCGCGTCGGGTAGGCCAATTGCGCCTGTGCCTGCGCGGGCATGGCCATGCCGAGGCAGGCGGCCAGGCCCGCGAGGACGGCACAGCACCAGCGCCGCTGCGGCGCTTGCGAACGGGGAGCGTTCATTGACAGGTCCTTCAGTAGAGCGAAGAGGAGAGAGGGGGAGGGGAAATGCTGGGGCACGCCCTGCGGTGTAGCAAGCACAATGATTGGAAGGTTGCGTTGCTGCTGGCGCAACGCAGACCACGCCGATGAAATCGCCCACTTCCAAGCCTTCAGCCTCCGCCCGCACCGGGGCGCGCACCGAACGCCCGATCAACCAGCGCGTGCTCCAGGAGGAGTCGATGCGCTACTTCCTGGAGGTGGCGCGCGTCGGCTCGGTCACCGAGGCGGCCGTGCGGCTGAACGTGGCGCCGTCGGCCGTGAGCCGCCAGATCGGCCGGATCGAGCGCGAGCTCGACACCCTCCTGTTCGAGCGCCGCGCCCGCGGCATGGCGCTCAACTCAGCCGGCGAGCTGCTGGCGGCGCACGCGCGCCGGGCCTGGCTCGACATCGAGCGCGTGACCGACGACATCCTCGCGCTGCGCGGCCTGCGCAAGGGCGAGGTGCGCGTGGCCGCGACCGAGGGCTTCGCCTACGAGTTCCTGCCGGCCCTGGTGGCGGCGTTCCAGGCGCGCTGTCCCGGCATCCGTTTCTCGCTCGACATGTGCGTGCAGCGCGAGGTGGCGCGCCGCGTGCGCGAAGGCCTGGTCGACCTCGGCGTGACGGTGAGCCTGGGCTCGGAGCACGGGCTGGACGTCGAGATCCGGCACCCCTCGCCCGTGTGCGCCGTGATGGCGCCTTCGCATCCGCTGGCCGAGCGGCGGCAGGTGTCGCTGGCGCAGGTGGTCCACTACCCGCTCGCGCTGCCGGCGCCCACGTCGACGCTGCGCCAATTGCTCAACATCAGCTGCGCCCGCCAGCGCCTGCCGCTCGAGGCGGCATTGACCAGCGATCACCTCTACCCGCTGGTGCACTACGCGGCGCACGGCCAGGCCGTGACCTTCTGCGGCGAGCTCGCGCTGCGCCAGCAGCTCGAGAACGGCACGATCGTGGCGCGCGCCTTGCGCGACCGCGAGATGAACGAGCGGCATTTCGAGGTGCAGAGCATGGCGGGGCGGCGCCTGCCCGATGCGGCGCGCGCCTTTGTCGAGCACCTGCGCGAGGTGCTCAGCGCCTGATGCGAGGCGCGGGGCCGAAGCTCAGTCGGCCGTGATGTTGTTCGCCTTCACGACGGCGCCCCACATCTTGTACTGGTCGCGGGTCATCGCGCCGAGCTGCTCGGGCGAGCCGCCACCGGGCTCGTCCCCGCGATCGACGATGCTCTTGACGACGGTCGGCTCCTTCAGTGCCGCGTTCATCGCGCTGTTGGCCTTCTTCACGACCTCGGGGCTCAACCCGGGCGGCCCGTACAGGCCGATGAAGGAGATGATGCTGAAGTCCTTGATGCCGCTTTCCGCGGCGGTGGGCACGTTCGGCAGCATCGGCGAACGCTTGTCGCTGGTCACCAGCAGGGGCCGCAGCTGACCCGACTTCACGAACGGCGCGACGACGGAGGTGGCGTCGAACATGGCGTCGAGGCGGCCGGCCATCAGGTCGACCATCGCCGGGCTGCTGCCCTTGTAGGGAACATGGTTCATCGCCGGGTTGCCCAGGCGCTCGCGCAGCAGTTCCATGGTGACGTGGATCAGCGAGCCTGCGCCCCCCGTTCCGTAGTCGATGCCCTTGCCGCTCTTGGCACGCGACTTCACCTCTTCGGCGAACTGCGCGTAGGTCTTGATCGGCGACGTGGCGGGCACCACCAGCACCAGCGGCGACTGCAGCATGATGCCGATGGGGGTCATCTTTTGCGGATCGACGATGCCGAGCTTGGTGTACACGTGCGGCATGATCGTCATCGAGCCGTTGCCCACCAGCAGCTTGTGGCCGTCCGGCGGCGCCTTCATCAGTTCAACCGACGCGATGTTGCCGTTCACGCCGGCCTTGTTGTCGATGACCACGGGCTGGCCAAGCGCGCCCTGCATGCCGTTCGTCAACACGCGGCCGGCGAAGTCGGTCTGCCCGCCGGGCGGGAAGCCGATCAGCAGCGTGACCGATTTGCTGGGCCAGGCCGTCTGTGCCCACGCGGGGCTTGCCCCGAAGGCGCCCAGGCCGAGTGCCGCGGCACCCAGGCAGAGAAGCAGGCGCCGCGGCGCTGCACGAAGGGGCTTGGTGGCTTGGATCATGAAGTCCTCCGATGGGTCGTCTGTGGCACATCGCAGCGCGCCCGCCCGTGGATCGACGCACGGGCCGGGGCGCTGCCCTGCAGGTTCAGTTCACAGCGAAGCAGTACATCAGGCCGGCACTGCCGCTTTGCTTGAGCTGGTCGACGCTGCAGCCCCGCGTGCCGTGCGACGCGTTCCACGAGGCATTGGCGACCGGGTCGGGGTTGGTGCCCTTCTTGTCGTGGTGGCCGACGATGGCCGAGCCGTCGACGCTGCGCGTCCAGTTGCCGCAGGTGGTGTCCTTGCCGGCGGCGGCCGGCGCGAGCGTGCCGTCGGGGCGCGAGCCGGTGAGGATGTCGTGCCGGTTGACCGGGTCGCCGAAGCCGGAGACCACCTCGCCCTTTTCGGTCAGCGAGGTGTCCTTGCCGAGCTTGGCGTTCGCGCTGTGCAGGTCGGCCACGCTGGTGGCCACGACCACGCCCTTGGCGTTGCGCCACGGCCCGGCGCCGATGCGGTCGCGGGCGTTGACGGCGGGCTGGCCGCCCGCTTCGGTGGCGCTCAGGTAGGCGCGCCAGGTCTTGCTGCCCGCACCGGCGCTCGCGGCCAGCGCCTGGCACTGGCGGTCGGCGCCGGCCAGGCCGCCGAGGTCGCCGCCCTTGCCGGGGTTGGCACTCGTGATGAAGAAACTCATCGGGTTGGCGTCCTTGCCCGAAGACATGGCGCCGCATGCAGCGAGGAGTGCGACCGCCGAGGCCGCGGCACCCCATGACAGAACGGAACGATGGCGCATGCGAGGTCTCCTTGGAGTGGTTGGAGTTGGCGAGGCTACCCGCTTCGCACACGCAGCGTTCCCCTCGACAACCCGCACACACGCTGGCCGTGGGCGAGGTGATCGAGGGGGCGCGTGCTCAGGGCGTCAGCGCCGCGGAGCCCGCGATCGCATTCGCCTCGGCCGCGCAGTCGGCCGCGGGCGGAGCGCTGTCCGGGCGGCTGCGTGCCTGCGCGATCTCGTTCTTCGCCGCGCCCATCTGCGCCGTGAACACCGGGTTGGCGTGCAGCCGGCCCACGGTGGCCGCGCCGATCAGGCGTCCCGCTTCGATGTCGCTGCGCCAGTGCACGCCGCAGATGCCGCGGCTTTGCGCGAAGGCGCGGCCGCGCTGCAGCAGCGCGTCCGCGCGCTCCGGCGCGAGCTCCGTCAGCACCAGGGCCCAGGCCCAGCCCAGCGCCGAGTGCCCGGAGGGGTACGAACCGTCCTTGGCCAGGTGCGCTTCTTCCTTCGGCGTGCAGCTGGCGGCCTTCAGCGCCACGAAGGGCCGCGTGCGCTGGTACTTCTCCTTGGCCTTGTAGGTGGCGCCGCCGGCATCGGCCAGCGTGCGCCGCAGCAGCATGTTCAGGTGCGGCGTCTGCTGTTCGGAGATGCGCACGCCCAGCGCGCAGGAGAAGGTGGAGGCCGCCTCCGGAAAGCGCAGGTTGGCATCGCGCACCGCGAGCGCGCCGCGCGGCGAACCCTGCAGCGCGGTGAGGCTGCGGAACGCGGCGACGTCGGCCGCCAGCGCGGCCGAATTCGCCTCGGGCGGCGGCGGCAGCAGCGCGAGGCTGTCGGGCATCTCGGCCGAGGCCAGGTAGCCCTTGAGATAGCCCGACCCCGGGCGTGTTTCGCCGACGTCGGCGGCCGAGGTGGTCGGCGCGGGCGCCGTGGCGCATCCGCTCGCGAGCAGGGCCGCCATGAGCAGCGGCGACAGGTGTTTCAAAGCCATGGGTACCTCTTTTCGCATGCGCTCAGAACGCGTGGCGGATGCCGAAGTCGTAGCCCATCGACGAGCGCGGCGCCCAGCCCGCGGCCTGGGCGGTGCCGCCCGTGAGGTAGGCGGCCGAGCCGCCGGTGATGGCACCCATCACGCCGGGGTTGTTCCAGCCGTCCTTGATGCGGATGCGCGACACCGAGGCGTACAGCGCGGTGCGCTTGGACAGGTTGTGCACGTAGCCCAGCGAGATCTGGTTGGCGGTGGTGTCGCGGTTGCCGTTCAGGCCCCACAGCAGGCTGTTCAGGTCGGTCGCGGCCGGTGCGCCGTTCTTGTACTTCACCGAGGCGTACGACGCGCGGATGAGGCCCGGGCCCACGGGCACGGTCACGCCCAGCATGTAGCCGTTGTACTTGTCCTTGCGCGTGGCGGTGTTCATGAACGGGACCGCCAGGCCCGGCAGGTTCTGCAGCGTGCCCGTCTCGTTCTTGTCCTGCACGCGCGAGACCTCGGCGAACAGCTTGGCGGGGCCGAAGTTGTACGACGCGCCCAGGTTCAGCGCGTCGATCTTGCGCTCCTGCGTGGCGGTCGCGATGCCCAGCGCGTTGAGCGTGGTGCTGTCGGCGGCCGTGCTCTGGCCGTAGGCGATGGTCAGGTCGAGCGGCCCGCTGGCATAGCCCAGGCGGCCACCCACGTAGCGGCCCTTGGCCGACGGCGTGCCGGGCTGGTCGCTGCGCTTGGTGTTCTCGTGCAGCGTGTACTGCAGCTGGCCGTAGACGCCGCCCAGGTTCGGCGGCAGGAAGTAGCCGATCGAGTTGCCGGTGCGGATGTAGTTGTCGGTCGCGGCCACCACGGAGCCGGGGCCGGCGATGGCGGCGATGCGGCTGTTGATGTTGGCGATGAGGTTGGTGCCCACGCCGTTGGTGCCGAAGGGATCGAAGACGGTGTCGTTCCAGAAGGTCGCGGCGTAGTCGCGGCCCAGGCGCAGTTCGCCGAACGGACCCGACAGGCTCATCGTCGAGCGGCGGTTGAAGTTGGTGATGCCCTTGGCGCCGTCGTCGTTGGTGATGCCCGACTCCAGCCAGAAGCTCGCCGCCAGGCCGCCACCGAGGTCTTCCGTGCCGCGAAAGCCGATGCGGCTGCCCGCATAGCCCGAGTTCGACAGCGCGGTCTGGCTCGTCTTCGCACTGCCGCCCGAGGCGTTCGCCGGTGGCAGTGCGAAGGGGTTGGGGCTGTGGTACGTGCTCTTGGACGTGTAGCGGCTGATGCCGACGTCGACGATGCCGAACACGGTCACGGACGATTGCGCCGACGCGGTACCGGCGGCGGTGAGGAGAGCCAATGCGGCCAGGGAGTGATGTTTCATGGCAGGTCTTGCTTTGCTTGCTTCTTCAGGGATGAACGAGTCCGCTGGTGCGCATCGCTGCGTTCCAGGGCTCGGGTGTTCCGAAGGGCGGGTGCCCTTCGGGGACTTCGGGAAAAAGGGGTGCGGCCTCTAGCCGCGCGCGCAGGGCGTGTGGCCGCGCATCACGGCATTCGCATCGCGTCGCGCGAGCCGCGCATGCTGCGCAGGGGCCTCGTCGTTCGCGCATCGCGTCGCATGGGCGACGCAAGAAGCCGGATCAACGAACGCGCCGCGGTGCTGCGAAACAGCGTCAGGCGTGCAGGCAGGGAACGTGCATGTCTCACTTAGGGAGTTCCTCGTTGTTCTTTGATTGGCCAGTCCTATGATAGGAATCGCTGCTCTTCGAATCCGTCAACCAGGCAACAGTTTTTGCTGAGTCATCCCATGGAATACCCGCAACCCGTATCGCAGAGCACAAGGGAAGAGATCGAGCACGGGCTGAGCACGTGCGCGGTGTTTCTCGATTGGCCGAAAGACCGGCTGCGCGAGCTGGCGAACGCCGCGCGCGCCAGGCACTACCGGCGCCGCACGCCGCTCGTGAGCCGCGGCAACCACCAGCGGGAGGTGTTCGTGATCGTGTCGGGCTCGATCGAGATCGCGGCCACCAACGCGGCCGGCGACAAGTACATCCTCTCGGTGCTCGGGGCCGGCCAGATCACGCGCATGGTGCATCTCATCGACGACATGCAGCCCATCTTCGCCTTCGATGCGCGCGCCGATTCGCACATCATCCACATCCCCGGTGCGGCCATGCGGCGCATCCTCGATGCGGAGCCGGTGCTGTGGCGCAGCATCGCCCAGACCATGCTGCGGCGCTATCGCATGAGCGCCGAGATCCTGCAGGACCAGGTGCTGGGCTCGGTGCGCCGGCGCACGGCGATCACGCTGCTCAACATGGTGTATCGCTACGGGGACGCGAGTGGCGCGCCGTGCGACACCGAGCTGCGCGTGTCGCAGACCGACCTAGCGAACATGCTGGGCGTGTCGCGCCAGACCGTCGGCAAGGAACTGGCGCAGTTCAAGGACGAGGGCGTGCTCGGCTGCAACGAGGGCTACCGCCTGGTCACCGTGGTCGACCTGCCCCGGCTGCACCGCATCGCCGCGGAAGACTGAGCTGAAGCCTCAGCACGGCGCGCAGGCCAGGCGGTAGGCGTGCGGGCTGGTGCCGGTCCAGCGCACGAAGGCGTGCCTGAAGTTGGCGGCCTCGCTGTAGCCCAGGCGCTCCGCGATCTCCTCGGTGGTCATGCGGGTCTTGCGCAGGTACTCGATGGCCAGCCGCAGGCGCACCTCGTTGAGGATCGACCGGTACGTGGTGCCATGCGTGGCGAGCCGTCGCCGCAGCGTGCGCGGCTCCAGCGCGAGCGTGCGGGCCATCGACTCGATGCTCGGAAAACGCCACGGCATCTGCTCCACCAGCGTGCGCCGCACCGCCGCGGCGATGCCGCCGGCATGCGCGAGCCCGGCCACGAATTGCTGGCAGCTCTCACTGGCCATGGCGTGCGTGAGCGGATCGTGCAGGCGCGGCGCGCGCGTGCACCAGGCCTCGTCGAACTGCAGTGCGTTGTCGGGCTGGTCGAACTGCACGGGGCACTGGAACCACGCCTCCCAGACGCTGGCGCCGTGCTCGGGCGCGGGGCAGGCCAGGCGCAGGCCCGTGAAGCCGAAGCCATCGCCGTACAGGTCGCGCGCCAGCGTCAGGTGGGCCGCGAAGGTGAAGGCCAGCGCAAAGCGGTAGAGCGGGTCGCGCGGGTCGGGCGACACCAGCACCTCGAAGCTGCAGGTGCCGGGCGCGCGCGCGGGGTCGTGGTGCATGTCGGCCAGCGGCCCGATGGCGCGGCGGTAGGTGATGGCGAACTCGATCAACGCGCTGAAGGTGGGGCTGCTCTGCAATGCATAGCCCCACATGCCGTAGGCCGTGAGGTGCATGCGCGCGCCCGCACGCAGCGCCACCGTGGGGTTGCGTGCCAGCGCGAGCGCATTGCGCAGCACGGTGACCGTCTGCGCATACGACACGCGCGTGCCGGGTTCGCGCAGCGCGGCCTCGTCGAGCTCGCTGCCGGCCAATGCCTGTGCGGCGGGGATGCCGTCCGAGGCCAGCGTGGCGACGACCGCGGCAATGCGCTGCGGGGTGTACACCCGGGGTTCGAAATCGGGAGGCGGGTGATGCACGGTTCTCGGGAAGCGGCGCAATCAGTCCAGCGTGACGCCCGTGGCCCGCGTGAGTTTCAGCGACACGGGCAGGAACGCCTTGTAGGCCGCCGAGGCTTCGGCCGGCGTGTTGCCGATGGGCTCGGCGCCCATGTCCTCGATGCGGCGCTGCACCTCGGGCTGTTTCACCACCGCGGCGACTTCGCGGCTGAGCTTCTCGACGATGGCATCGGGTGTCTTGGCGGGCACCAGCAGCGAGGTCGGCGCCATGAGCATGAACATGTCGTCCTTGTAGCCCTGCTCGGCGAAGGTCGGCACCGTAGGGGCGGCCTTGGCGCGCTGCGCGCCCGGCACGGCGATGGCGCGCAGCTTGCCGGCCGCGACGTAGGGCTGGAAGGTGCTGATGGAACCCACGGTCATCTGGATCACGCCGCTGAGCAGGTCGACCGCCATCGGGCTTTCGCCCTTGTAGGCCGCGTGCAGCGTCTGGGTGCCGTAGGTCTTGTCCATGAAGACCTGCATCTGGTGCGGCTGCACGCCGGGGCCCCAGGAGCCCATCGCGTACTTGCCGGGCGCCTTGCGCACGGCCTCGACGAGGCTCTTGAAATCCTGCGCCGGCACCGAGGGGTGCACGACCATGATCGTGCGCGTGCTCGCGATGTCCGACACGTGGCGCAGGTCGGTGCGCGGGTCGTAGGGCAGCTTCTTGTACAGCGCCAGGTTCGCGGCGATCGGGCCCGGCACCGACAGCAGCACGGTGTAGCCGTCGGGCGCGCTCTTGGCCACGTAGTCGGTGCCGATGATGCCACCGGCGCCGCTGCGGTTCTCCACCAGCACGGGCTGCTTCAGCCGCTTGGCGAGCCCGTCGCCCACCAGCCGCGCGAGCGCGTCGGCCGAGCCGCCGGCCTGGTACTGGACGATGATGCGGATCGGCTTGCTCGGGTAGTCGGCCTGCGCCAGGGCGGCGCCGGCCGCCAGGTGGAGCCCGACGATGCACAGGCCGGGCGCGCGCAGCGCGCGGAAGCGGGAACGGGTCATGAAGTGAGTGCCTTTCGGGTGGGAGACGATGCGGTCGGTGCGGTCAGGGCAGGCGTTTCAGCGCGGGCGGTGCCCAGCGCCCGTCGAGCACCGGCGCCTGCGGCACGTACAGGCGCAGGTTCATGCTGAAGGGGCCGGCGGGCGCGGGCAGCCAGTTCGGGGCCTTGGCCGGGCCCGGCGACGCGTGCTGGATGTACAGGTCCAGCGAACCGTCGGCGTTGAAGGCGAGCGCGTCGCGGTCGCCGATGGCGTAGCGGTTGAGCGCGTTGTCGACGAAGAACTGGTCGGGGCCGTACAGCGTCAGCGACCAGAACGCATCGGCCGGCGGCAGCTCGTGCGCGTCGAAGTGCAGCACATAGCGCGCAGTGCCCGACAGCGGCTGGCCCTCGCTGTCGCAGACCGAGCGCGGGTACATCGCCTCTTCGCGCGGCAGGGCGCCCAGCCCGGCGTAGGCGACGAAGGCGCGCGCCAGGTAGTCGTTGCCGTAGACGCCCACATTGCTGCCGAGGCTCCAGCCGTTGCGCACCATGCGCATCGCCGGTGCGCGCTCGAGCATGCGCCGGTAGGCATCGGGCGCGGCACGCGTCAGGGCGCGTTGCACGGCCTCGGGTGCTTCGGCCAGTGAGAAGCGGCGGCCGGGAACGAGGCCGATGCGTTCCATGCGCAGCAGCAGCGCACCGTCGGTGGCATGCGGCGGGTTGCGCTGGAGCAGTTCGGCGAAGAGCGCGAAGAAGTCGCCGGCGCCGAGCGCGGCCACCTGTTCGACGGGTGGGCGCATGTCCAGCGCTGCATCAACGTGGCCGGCGGGTGGGTCATGGGGCTTGCCCCAGGCCGACAGCGGCACGGCCTCGAAGCCGGCCTGCAGCGTGTGCACGTGGGCGTAGTCGGCCGCGCCGTTGGTCTGGATGCGCCCCACGATCCAGCCCACGTCCGTGGGGCTCACGATGGCGCGCACGCCCTCGGGCAGCGTGCCTTGCCAGCGCGGGCCGACGAGCGCGAAGTGGCCGCCGCCGTTGCCGTTGGTGCGCGTGCCCAGCGTGGCGAACACGTCGGTCCACAGGTCGTAGAACGGAATGACGTGGTAGCGATCGCCCATGTCCGGCAGCGTCAGCACCAGCGGCTCGTCGCCGACGTCGTACCAGATGTTGGAGTACAGCGTGTCGGCGTTGGGACGCACCACGTCCTTGAAGCCGGCGTCGGGGTAGGTGGGCACGTGCACGAAGCGGTTCATCGGCCCGCGCACGCGCGCGCCGTCCGGCTGCGCGACGTTGGTGGCGACGCGGCGCGTCAGCTCCATCACCACCATCGGATAGGCATAGGTGTAGGCCTCGATGCCGATGGCGTAGGCGTCTGCTTCAGTGATCAACGTGCTCACGACTGGGCCTCCGCATAGCGCAGCCAGACATCGTGGATCTGCCCGTCGAAGCCGAACGGCGCACGCTCGAAGTACTCGGCCGCCACCGGCGAGCCCAGGTCGCAGCCGACGTCGAAGGTCTCGCAGGCCGAGAAGATGGCCGTCACCGTGACGCCGATGTCGCACGCCGCCACCTGCACGCCATCGACACGCAGCACGGCGCGCGCGGGCCGCTGGGGCGCCGTGCCGTCGCTCATCGTGAACTCGACCTCGATCGCATGGCGTCCGGCGGCAATGCGCGCGGGCGAACGTGCCTTGAAGCGGTACATGCCGAGCATGTTGTATTCGTAGGCCAGGTGGCCGTCGTCCAGGTACAGGCAGATGCCGCCGTTGAAGCCGCCCAGCGCGAACAGCACGCCGCTCGCGCGCTCGCTCAGCGTGGCATCGACGGTGGCCGTGTGGCTGCGCGTCTTGATGTTGGGCGCGCAGTTCTCCGGAATGCGCGAGATGTCGCCGCTGAAGTGCCACGAGGTATGCCGGGGCGCGATGCGGTGCTGCGGCTTCAGCGTCAGGTGGTAGATCGCGCCCAGCGGATAGACGTGGTTGATGCCCGCCTGCACGGCGAACATCTCCTTCATCTGCGCCAGCTTGGCCGGCTGCGCCTGCGCCAGGTCGTGCGCTTGCGCGTAGTCCTTCGCGACGTGGTACAGCTCCCAGACGTCGTTGTCCGGGTCCCAGGTGGCCAGCCCGGGCGCGGCGCCCGCGACCCACGGAATGCGCGGGCCGAACACGCCCGCGGTCCAGCCGTCGTGGTGCACCATGCGGCTGCCCGCCACCTCGAAGTACTGCACGCCCTTGCGACCCTCGGCCTGCGGATGGGCGAAGGTGTAGGCCATCGAGATGCCGTCCAGCGAATCCTGCCGCACGCCGTTGAGCTCGATGGGCGGCGTGATGCCCAGGATGTCGTAGAGCGTGGGCGCGATGTCGTTGACGTGGTGGAACTGCGCGCGCGGCGTGGTGTCGGGCCGGATGCCGCGCGGCCACGACACGACCAGCGGCGTGCGCGTGCCGCCGAAGTGCGCGGCGATCAGCTTGGTGCTCTGGAACGGCGTGGAGCCGGCCCAGGCCCAGCCGGCGTGGTACATGTTGTCGGTCTTGCGTCCGCCCAGTGCGTCGAGGCCGCCCAGGCCTTCCAGCAACTCGAGGTGCTGCGAGATCTTGGTGGAGATGCGGTTCTGCGCCAGCAGCTCGACCACGGTGCCGTTCTGTCCTTCGGCGCTGCCGCCGTTGTCGCTGAACACGAAGAACACCAGCGTGTTGTCGCGCAGCCCGAGCTGCTCCAGCTCGTCGACGACCTTGCCGATCTGCGCATCGGTGTGCTCCAGGAAGCCCGCGTAGACCTCCATCAGCCGGCGCTGGAACGGGCGCTCGGCCTCGGGAATGCTGTCCCAGCTGGCAAGCGTCTCGGGCCGGGGCGTGAGCTCGGCGGTCTCGGGGATCCAGCCCATCGCCTTCTGGCGCGCGAAGGCGCGTTCGCGGTAGGCGTCCCAGCCGTCGTCGAACTTGCCCTTGTACTTGTCGGTCCATTCCTTGAAGACGTGGTGCGGGCCGTGCACCGCGCCGGGCGCCCAGTACATCAGGAAGGGCTTGTCGGGCGTGATGGCGCGGTGGCGGCGCAGCCAGCCGCAGGCCTTGTCGGCCATGTCCTCGCTCAGGTGGTAGCCCTCGTCGCGCGGCGGCTCGATGAGCGTGGTGTTCTCGACCAGGCGCGGCTCGTACTGCGAGCTCTCGCCGCCCAGGAAGCCGTAGAAGTGGTTGAAGCCGTGGCCCGTGGGCCAGCGGTCGAAGGGGCCCATCTGCGTGGTGAGGTTGGCCGGCGTGTTGTGCCACTTGCCGAACGCGGCCGTGTTGTAGCCCCAGGCCCCGAGCACCTCGGCCAGGGTGCCGGCGCTCTTGGGAATGACGCCCACGTAGCCGTCCCAGTCGGTGGCGTATTCGGAGATGTGGCCGTAGCCCACGCGGTGCGCGTTGCGCCCCGTCAGCAGCGACGCGCGCGTGGGCGAGCACACGCCGCAGTTGTGGAAGGCGTTGTAGGTGATGCCGCTGCCGGCCAGCCGCGTCAGCGTGGGCGTGTGGATCTCGCCGCCGAAGGTGTCGGGGTGCGCGAAGCCGGCGTCGTCGAGCATCACGATCAGCACGTTCGGTGCATCGTCGCGCAGGTGCGGCACCGCCTTGCGCCGCTCGTGCGTGGACTCCGACAGCTTGCGCCCCGCGATGCTGGCGCTGGGCGGCGCGTCGAAGGGCAGGTGGCTGCCCTGGCCGGGCAGGGTGTTGAAGCCGCCGAGCGTGGCGGACGGGTTGGATTTTTCTTGTGTCATGGGGATGTTCTCCGGGACGCGCGAGGGCAGGGCCCCGGCGTCGTGGTGGATCGGGCGTCAGTCCAGCGTGACGCCGATGGACTTGACCAGGGCGCTCCAGTCCTGCAGATCCTGGCGCAGGACCTCCTTGAACTGCTCCGGCGTGGGGCGCGGCAGGTCGGTGAAGTTGAGTTCGCGCAGGCGCTGGGTCACGGCCGGGTCCTGCAGGGCGCGGTAGATCTCTTCGTTCAGGCGCTTGACGATGGCGGGCGGCGTCTTGGCCGGCACGAAGAAGCCGTACCAGGTGTAGTTCTTGAACGGGAACCCGGCCTGCGTCATCGTGGGCACGTCGGGCAGCATCGGCAGGCGATCGGGGCCGCTGTAGGCCAGGGCCTTGACCCGGCCGGCCTTCACCACCTCGATGGTGGAGGAGATGTCGGCGAAGCCAGCGTCCACCTGGCCGCCCATGAGGTCCTGCACGCAGGGGCTGCTGCCCTTGTAGGGCACGTGCAGCAGCGAGATGCCGGCCTGCTTCTTCAGGCTTTCCATCGTGAGGTGGCCGCCCGAGCCATTGCCCCACGAGCAGTAGTTCAGCTTGTCGGGGTTGGCCTTGGCATGGGTGACGAAGTCCTTGAGCGTGTTCGGCGGCAGGTCCTTGCGCACCAGCAACAGGTTGCCGCCGCGGCCCACCTGCGCGACGGGCGCGAAGTCCTTGAGCGGCTCGTAGGGCAGCTTCTTGTAGAGCGCCGGATTGATCACCATCGTGGCGGCGTAGGTGAACAGCACGCGCGTGCCGTCGGCCGGCCCCTTGGCGACGAAGTCGACGCCCAGGATGCCGTTGGCGCCGGCGCGGTTGTCGACGATCACGCTCTGCTTGAAGGCCTTGCCCAGCACGTCGGCGAACAGCCGCGCGATGAGGTCGGTGCCGCCGGCGGGCGGCGTGGGCACGACGATGGTCACCGTCTTGCCCGGGTAGGCGGCGCCGTCTTGCGCCGTGGCCGTGCCGGCGAGGGCGAGAAGGGCCAATGCGGTGAGTGCCGGCCGCAGCAATGTCCTGTTCACGGGAATGTCTCCTTGGGAATGGGTCGCGCAGGCCCCGCGCCTCCGGGCGCGTCCCCCGTTGCGACAGGGGGTGGGACTGCGTCTCCATGCTAGGAAACAGCGGCCATCGATTCCGTCAACCAGCCGACAGATTCGCCGACACCGGCTCGGGGAATACCCTCTGGCTCAGCCGGAGGCGGGCCGTATGTCGACCGGCGAGGGCGCGTTGTCGTTCCGTGGTCGCGCGCACCCTCGACGGGGTACTGTCATGCGCCGAGCTTGCGCGCGATCAGGTCCTTCATGATCTCGCTCGTGCCGCCGTAGATGCGCTGCACGCGCGCGTCGGCATACATGCGTGCGATCGGGTACTCGACCATGTAGCCGTAGCCGCCGAACAGCTGCAGGCATTCGTCCAGGACCTTGCCCTGTTGCTCGGTGCACCACAGCTTGGCCATGTAGGCGGCCTCCTGGTCGAGCGTGCCGTCGACCATGCGCTGGATGCAGTCGTTGACGAAGGTGCGCACGACGTGCGCGAGGGTCGCGCACTCGGCGAGCTTGAAGCGCGTGTTCTGGAAATCGAACACGGCCTGCCCGAAGGCCTTGCGCTGCTGCGTGTACTCGACCGTGAGCTCCACCGCGCGTTCGATCACCGCGGCGGCCGGCACGCACAGGAACAGGCGCTCGTAGGAAAGCTGGCTCATGAGCTGCACGAAGCCGTCGCCTTCCTTGCCGCCCAGCAGGTGGTCGGCCGGCACGCGCACGCCGTCGAAGAAGAGCTCGGCGGTGTCCGACGCATGCTGGCCCAGCTTCTCGAGCCGGCGTCCCACGCGAAAGCCCGGCAGGTCTTCGGTCTCCAGAACGATCAGCGACACGCCGCGGCTGCCCGCCTCGCCGGTGCGCACCGCCACCACCAGCAGGTTGCCCGTGAAGCCGTTGGTGATGAAGGTCTTGGCGCCGTCGATCACGTAGTGGTCGCCGTCGCGCCGCGCGCGCGTGCGCAGCGCCTTCAGGTCTGAGCCGCAGCCGGGCTCGGTGAGCGCGATGCCGGCCAGCATCTCGCCGCTGGCGAGCTTCGGCAGCCAGCGTTGCTTCTGCGCCTCGGTGCCGTAGTCGAGGATGTAGTGCGCCGCCAGGTTGTGCACGCCGGTGTTGGCGGGAAACTCGGCCTTGGCCAGCTCGTCCTGCACCACCATCTGGCAGGCCAGCGAGGCGCCGGCGCCGCCGTAGGCTTCGTCGAGTTCGGGCAGCAGGAAGCCCATCTGTCCGAACGGGCGCCAGGCCTCGCGCGGAATGAAGCCCTGGCGGCGCCAGCCGTCCAGGTGCGGCGAGAGCTCGCTCGCGATATAGCGGCGCACCTGTTCGCGGAACGCGTCGGTGTCTTCGTCCATCCAGCGATGGCGATACAGCTGTGGAAGCATGGTGTTCTTCGAGGTCGGTCAGTCAGTCAGTGGGTCGATCGATCGGCCTTGGCGCGGGCCAGGAAGCGCGCGCAGGCGTCGTTGAAAAATTCACCGGCCACGTGCCGGCGCTGGGCCGTGCATTCGTCGCTCAGTTGCCGGGCCAGCGTGTTGTTGCTTGCCGCGTCGATCAGCTGCCGCGTATCGCGCAAGGCGGCGGCCGATGCAGCGGCCAATCGCCTGGCGATCGCGTGGGCTTCTTCGAGCAGCACGGCATCGTCGACGCAGCGCCAGACGAGGCCCCATTGCTCGGCCTTTGCCGCGTCGATGCGTTCGCCGAGCAGCGCCATGCCGAGCGCGCGGCTGCGCCCGAGCAGGCGGGGCAGCGACCAGGTCGCACCCAGGTCGGGCACGGCCCCCAGCTGCGGCACCTGGGGCACCAAAAAGTAGGCCGAGCGCGCCGCGAGCACGACGTCGGCCGCCAGCGCAATGCCCACGCCCGCGCCCACGCAGGGGCCGTTGACGGCGGCCACCACCGGCACCGCGCAGTCGGCGATGGCCTGCGTGATGGGGTTGCCCACCTCCTGCATGCCGCGCCCGATTTCTTCCTGCGCATGGGCCGGCCCGCCGGCGAGCACGTCGCCGAAGTAGCCGATGTCGCCCCCGCCGGAAAAGGCGCGGCCCGCGCCCGTCAGCACGATGGCGCGCACGCGCGCGTCGGCCGCGCTGTCGCGCAGCGCCGCCAGCAGGGCTTCGAGCAGCGGCGGTGCCAGGGCGTTGAGGGCGTCGGGCCGGTCGAGCGTGAGCGTCGCGATGCCCTCGTGCACCTCGCGCCGGACAGCGGCGGTCATCGCTCAGAACCCCGTGAGGCCGCCGCTGCACACCAGCGTCTGGCCGCTCACGTAGTCGGACTCGGGAATGCACAGCAGGTACACGGCGCCCGCCGCTTCTTCGGGCGTGCCGCCACGGCCCAGCGGAATGCCGCGTTCCATCGCGGCCATGAGGTCGGGGTTCACGCCCACCTTGATGTCGCGTCCGTCGATGTTGGCGGTGCCGCCGTCGGCGGCGTTGCCGGTCAGGCGGGTCTTGATGAGGCCGTAGGCCACGCAGTTGACGGTGACGTTCATGCGGCCCCATTCCTTGGCCAGCGTCTGCGTCATGCCGGTGATGCCGGCCTTGGCCGCCGCGTAGTTGGTCTGGCCCGGGTTGCCGAACAGGCCCGCCATCGACGAGATGTTGACGACCTTGCGCACCACGCGCTGCCCGGCTTCGGTTTCCGCCTTGCCGAGCGCGCGGATCACCGGCTGCGCCGCGCGCAGGATGCGAAACGGCGCCGTCAGGTGGCAGTCGAGCATCGCGTACCACTGCTCGTCGGTCATCTTCTGGATCACGTTGTCCCAGGTGTAGCCGGCGTTGTTGACGACGATGTCCAGGCCCTTGAATTCGCTCACGGCCGTGCCGACGAAGCGCTCGGCGAAGTCGGTCGCGTTGACGTTGCCGACGCAGGCCACGGCCTGGCCGCCGGCCTCGCGGATGGCCTGTACAGCCTCCTGCGCGGGTTCGGCGTCGAGGTCGTTGACGACGATGCGGGCGCCTTCGCTGGCGAGCTTGAGCGCGATCGAGCGGCCGATGCCGCGGCCCGAACCGGTGATGAGGGCGACCTTGCCTTCGAGTTTGTTTGTCATGGTGTTCTTTCCGGGATGTTGGGTGGTCAGGGCAGGGCGACGAAGGCTTCGCCGACGATCTTGGTCTGGCCGAACTGGTTGGTGCTTTGCAGTTCGATGCGAACGCCGCGTTCGCCGTTGCGCTCGGTCTTCTCGACGATGCGGCCGCTGCAGCGCATGGCGTTGCCCAGGTGCGTGATGCCCTGGAAGCGCGCCTCGAAGTGGCGCAGCCGGCTTTGCGGCGCCCACTGCGTGAGCACGCGGCCCAGCCAGGCCATGCCCAGCATGCCTTGCGCGAACACGTCGGGCATGCCCGAGCGGCGCGCCATGTCGGTGTCGATGTGGATCGGGTTGTGGTCGCCCGAGGCGCCGGCAAAGAGCGCGAGCGCGGTGCGGTTCACGGCTGGCAACTGCACGGCCGGAAGTTCGTCGCCGACCTGCACGGAGTCGAAGGTGGGGGAGGTCATGGGGTGTTCCTTCAGTGGCGGCAGACGATGACCGTGCGCAGCTCGGCCACGAGTTCGTCGCGCTGGTTGGTGGCGCGCGAGGTCTTCACGACGAATTCGAGCGCGCCGTTCTTCTTGTCGTAGATGTCGCTGACGGTGGAGCGCACCGTCACCGTGTCACCCACGCAGGCGGGGCGGTGGTAGCTGAAGCTCTGCT
This sequence comes from Variovorax sp. GW458-11-26-14-LB1, assembly GCF_059423965.1. NCBI lineage: Bacteria > Pseudomonadati > Pseudomonadota > Betaproteobacteria > Burkholderiales > Comamonadaceae > Variovorax > Variovorax sp. GW458-11-26-14-LB1. Next base: position 107,450 of record NZ_JBWKYW010000012.1, on the reverse strand, counting down.
CGCCGTGCAGCAGCTTGGCCAGCGGAATCTGCAGGTCGGTGAGCAGCTGGTCCGAAGCACCCGAGTCCAGTTCAGCAGCGAACAGGAAGGTGGGCGGTGCCGGCAGGTCGGGGTAGCCGGCATCGCGCGCGGCGGCGGCATCGGTGTAGACCGGGTCGGTCTCGCCGATGGCCTTGGCGAAGAACTGCAGCCGGCTGCGCTCGATGGGCAGCACCGACGTGGGCAGCGCGTGGCCGATCCATTTCTTGTCGATCATGAGAGGGTCTCCTTGGGTTGTCGTGGGGTTCAGATGCGCTCGTACAGCGTGACCACGCAGGCGCCGCCGAGGCCCAGGTTGTGCTGTAGCGCGAGCCGCGCGCCTTCGACCTGGCGCTTCTCGGCCGTGCCGCGCAGCTGCTGGACCAGCTCCGTGCATTGCGCAAGACCCGTGGCGCCCAGCGGATGGCCCTTCGACAGCAGGCCGCCCGAGGGGTTGGTGACGACCTTGCCACCGTAGGTGTTGTCGCCATCGACCACGAACTTCTCCGCGCCGCCGACCGGGCACAGGCCCAGCGCTTCGTAGCTGATGAGTTCGTTGTGCGCGAAGCAGTCGTGCAGCTCGACCACGTCGATGTCCTGCGGGCCGACACCGGCCGCGTCGTAGACCTTCTGCGCTGCTTCCTGCGCCATGCTGAAGCCGACCACCTCGCGCATGTCGCGCGCCTCGAAGGTGATGGGCCGGTCGGTGGTCATGGCCTGCGCCTTGATGCGCACGCTGCGATCGAGGCCGTGGCGCTGCGCGAACGCGTCCGAGCAGACGATGGCGGCCGCCGCGCCGCAGGTGGGCGGGCAAGCCATCAGCCGCGTCATCACGCCGGGCCACATCACGGGCGTCGCGAGCACTTCGTCTTCGGTGACGACGGTGCGGAACAGCGCCACCGGGTTGTTCGCGGCATGGCGGCTGGCCTTGGCGCGGATCTTCGCGAAGGTCGACAGCTGCGTGCCGTACTGCTGCATGTGCGCCAGGCCCGCGCCGCCGAAGTAGCGCAGCGCCAGGGGAATGTCGCTCTCGCCGACCAGGTCGTCGGTGGCCGTGTCGAAGCGTGCGAAGGGGCTGGGCTTGTCCTTGAACACCGAGCCCAGCGCGCCGGGGCTCATCTGTTCGAAGCCGAGCGCCAGCACGCAGTCGGCCGCGCCGCTGGCCACGGCCTGGCGCGCGAGGAACAGCGCGGTCGAGCCGGTGGAACAGTTGTTGTTGACGTTGACGACCGGGATGCCGGTCATGCCGACTTCGTAGAGCGCGCTCTGGCCGGCGGTCGAGTCGGCGTACACGTAGCCCACGTAGGCCTGCTGCACCAGCTCGTAGCCGATGCCGGCATCGGCCAGCGCACGGCGCGTGGCGTCGGCGGCCATGGCCTGGTAGGGCGCGCTGGCACCCGGCTTGGTGAAGGGGATCATGCCGACCCCGGTGACGAAGACATCGCGGCTCATGGGAATTTCCTGTGGGTTGAGAGAAAAGAAAGACGGCGACGCGCTCATGCGACGTTGCGCTGGCGGCCCTGCCAGAAGGGCTCGCGCAGCTGGGTCTTGAGCACCTTGCCGGCGCCCGACATCGGCAGCGTGTCGACGAAGGCCACGCTGCGCGGGCACTTGTAGCCAGCGATCAGCGTCTTGCAGTGGGCGACGATGTCCGCGGCTTCGGCGCTCAGTCCCGGCTTGAGGACCAGCACCGCGTGCACGCTCTCGCCCCATTCGTCGCTGGGGATGCCGATCACCGCGCAGGCCGCGACGGCGGGGTGCTGGGTGACGGCGTTCTCGACCTCGGCCGAGTAGACGTTCTCGCCGCCGCTGATGATCATGTCCTTGATGCGGTCGACGACGAAGATGTAGCCGCCGTCGTCCATCCAGGCGCCGTCGCCGGTGTGCATCCAGCCGTCGCGCACGGCGGCGGCCGTCTGCTCCGGCTTGCCCCAGTAGCCCTGCATCACGTTGGGGCCGCGCACCGTGACTTCGCCCACCGTGCCGCGCGGCACCTCGAGGCCGGCGGGGTCGACGATGCGTACTTCCATGCAGACGCTCGCGCGCCCCGCGGAGCGGTGCCGCCCCAGGCGGTGGCCCTCGGCCGTGTACGAGCTGGGCGGGTTGATCGTGGCCAGCGGCGCCAGCTCCGTCATGCCGTAGCCCTGCACGAAGTCCACGTGGGGAAGGGCGGCCATCGCGCGTTCCAGCACGGCCTCCTGCATCGGCGACGCGCCGTAGAAGATGCACTTCAGGCTGGCGAGGTCGCGCGGCTCCTTCATCGCGGGGTGGTCGACCAGCATCTGGATCATCGTGGGGACCAGCAGCGTGTTGGTCACGCGGTCGCGCTCGATCGCATCGAGCACGCCCTGCGGCGTGAACATCGGGATGATCGTGTGCGTGTTGCCGGCGGGCCAGTGCGGCATGGCCAGGCCCATGTCGCCCAGGTGGAACATCGGTGCGGCATGCAGGTAGTTGCCGCCGGACGGTGCCAGGCCTTCGGCCTGCATCGCCATGGCCGAGCTGCACAGGTTGGTGTGGCTGAGCATCACGCCCTTGGGAAAGCCCGTGGTGCCGCCGGTGTAGAAGATGCCGGCCAGGTCTTCGTCGCGGCGAACCGCATCGGGCACGGGCGAGGTTGCGGCCAGCAGCGTCTCGTAGCCGTGCATGCCGGGCGGCAGTTCGCCGTCGTGCTCGCCGCTGCTGCAATAAATGACTTCGCGCAGGCTCCTGGATTCGCCGCGCATCTTCTCGACCATCGGGCGGAAGGCCTCGTCGACCAGCAGGATGGTGGAGCCCGAGTCTTCCAGCGAATAGAGAATCTCGGCGGCCGACCAGCGGATGTTGCAGGGGTTGAGCACGCCGCCGCCCCAGGGCACGGCCATCTGGTATTCGAGGTAGCGGTCGGAGTTGAGCGCCAGCATCGCCACGCGGTCGCCCGGCTTCATGCCCAGCTGCTGCAGGGCGCCCGCGAGGCGGGCGACGCGCTCCACGAACGCGCGGAAGGTGCGTGTGCGGCCGGCAAAACGCACGGCCACCTTGTCGGGACTCTGCTGCAGGGCGCGGTGCAGCGACTGGGTCATGTACATGGCGTTGTCTCTCGTTTGGTTCTTGGTCTGGGTTTCGCAGACCCTGGCCTGCGTGGCCCATGTTAGGAACCGATCGCCCTCGGCACGATGCCGTTTTGCGTTGTTCGGATGGCAGAACATCGCAATCTGCGCGGCGCGCGATCGGGCCACGCGGCGCTTGCATGACAGGCACGCGCCGGTGCACAGTCGGCCCGGCAACATCCACGCGACGCGGCCCGCCTTCGATGCTTCATCCTCCCCAAACGGTTTCCATCAGCTTCGTGCACGGCATCCTGTCCGGGGTGCGTGCGCGCGGCCAGCCGCTCGAGCCTTTCCTGGTCGAGGCCGGCATCGCGCCCGGCCTGCTCGGGCAGTCGGACGCGCGCGTGACGACGCAGCAGTACGCGAGGCTGTTCCGCGTGCTGACCGAGCGGCTGGACGACGACTTCATCGGGCTGCTGAGCCGCCCGCTGCGGCGCGGGAGCTTCGCGCTGATCGCGCGCTCGGCGCTCGGCGCTCCCACGCTGCAGGTGGCGCTTCGCCGCGCGGCGCGCACCTTTCGCCTGCTGCAGGACGACGTGGTGCTGGAGCTGGTGTGCCGGGCCGAGCTGGCCGGCGTGGTGGTGCGCTTCACCGAACCGGGCGCGAGGCCGACGGTGTTCCTGCAGGAGGTGCTGCTGCGCACCGCGTGGCGCCTCATGGCGTGGATCGTGGGCGGCCAGCTGCCCGTGGTGCGCTTCGACTTCGCGTTCGGGCCGCCCGCGCATGCCGGCGGCTACGGCAAGATTTTTCCGGCGCCGCAGCAGTTCGATTGCGAGCTGTCGGCGTTCTGGTTCGACGCGGCACGCCTGAAGGACGTGGTGCGTCGCGACGAGGCCGCGCTGCATGTCTTCCTGGCCGATGCGCAGGCCCACATGATCGTGCCCAGGCGCACCGACGAGGGAATCGGCGCGCGCGTGCGCAGCCACCTGCAGCACGCGCAGCCCGCATGGCCGGACCTCGTGGCGACGGCCGCCGCGCTGCATGTCACGGTCTCCACGCTGCAGCGGCGGCTCGCGCTGGAGGGCACGTCGTTCCAGGCGCTGAAGGACGAGCTGCGCCGCGACACGGCCATCCAGCGGCTGAGCACGAGCACCGTGCCGCTGGCGGAGCTGGCCGACGAGCTCGGGTTTGCCAACAGCTCCGCCTTCCAGCGCGCCTTCAAGTGCTGGACGGGCAGCGCGCCCGGGAGCTACCGCCGAAGCGGCGGTTTGTGATCGACGTCGCGGATGTCAGCCATCCGACACCGACACCGACACCGACGACGGCCGCCGTCCAGGCTGGGAGATGAAGCCGGCCGCCGGGACCGGCGACCCGCCGCACAGGCTAGGCCGCCAATGCCACCGAATGCTGCTGCCAGTCCCCACGCTCCAGCAAGGCGGTCATCGCGGAGACCGGCGCGTGCTCGCGCACGGCCGGAATGACCTCGTCCGCCTCGTCCGGCGATCCGACCAGCACCGCGCCGACAAGCCGGCCCTCGGCGACCACCAGCTTGCGATAGATGCCCTGCGCAGGCTCGGACTGCGTCAACTCGAATTCGCCGGGCCGCGCGGCGTGCACGGAGCCCGCGGAGCGGACGTCGATGCCCGAGACCTTCAGCGCGGTCACGGGCACATGGCCGCGATAGACGCGCTTGCCGCCCAGCGCATTGACGGCCGCAATTTCTCCCTGCTCGGCCGCCACGGCCCACAGGGGGATCGAGTGGCCCTCGAACTCGGCCACATCGCCCGCGGCATAGACATGGGGGGCACTGGTGCGCATCTGTGCGTCGACGATGATGCCGCGGCCGAGCGCGAGGCCGGCCGACTGCGCGATGTCGACGTTGGCGCGCACGCCGGTGCACACCACGACCACGTCGGCGGGGAGCTGGCGTCCGTCCTTGAGCACGAGCCGCGCCACGCGGCCCTCGCTGCCCGGCTCCAGCCGCGCGGCGTCGGCACCGGTCATGACATGGATGCCCTGGGTTGCCAGGTGCGCTTCCAGCAAGGCACTGGCCGGGGTGTCGATCTGCCGGTCCAGGATCTGGCCGCTGTTCGACAGCACCTGGACCTGCGCCCCGAGCTGTGCCAGGGCCTGCGCGGCTTCCAGGCCGAGCAAGCCGGCGCCCAGCACGACCGCGCAGGTGCCGTGGAAGCGCTGCATGTAGTCGCGGATCGCCATCGCGTCGTCGGCATCGCGCAGCACAAAGCTGCCTTCGATGCCGTAGCCGTCGAGCGGCGGGACCCATGCCGAGCTGCCCGAGCACAGGATCAGCCTGTCGTAGCCCAGCGTTTCCCGGGTCGCCAGCGTGAGCTCGCGACGCTGCGTGTCGACGCCCGACACATGCGTGTTGAGCCACGCGGTGACACGGTGCTCGGCATACCACTGCTCGGGCAGCAGGTGCAGGCCCTGGACACCCGTCGGCATGCTGATCAGCTTGGCAATGGCCATCCGGTTGTAGGCGTTGTGGTTCTCGCGGCCGATGAGGTGGATCTCGCAGTCGGGGTGGCGACGCCGCACATGGTCGGCCGCGGTCAGGCCGGCCACGCCGTTGCCCACGATCACGACGCGGCGGATCGACGCATCGAAGGGCACGACCTCGGGCTTGCGTGTCTCGCGCGCCGCCGGGGTCGCCTCCCGCTTCAGGTCGATGCGGATGGGCCCGGCATTGCGGATGCGCGCCATGCAGGCCAGGCGCGTGCCGTCGGCGCAGCCGAGCCGGGCCAGCGTCGCCCGCTCGTCGCTGCCGATGGGGGCGAGCCGTTCGCCGCCCGCCACGACGGCGATCGGGTCGGCGCCGCACACGCCGGAACGACAGCCGGCGTTGATGGGGGCGCCGCAGTCTTCGAGCGCTTCGAGCAGGGTCTGGCCCTTGCGGATGGGGGTCTTCGTGCCGGTGGGATCGATGCAGAGTTCGGCCGGCTGCGGGGACGCATCCGCCGGCGCGGCCGCAGCGGCCTCGTTCTCCGGCGGGGCTGCAACCGGCGCCTTGCGCGCGGCGTCGTTTGGGCCGCGGTGCAGCCGCATCGTCTCGATGACGATCGGCGCCAGCCGGGAGCCGTCCCGGACACCCTTGCGCAATTCACGGCGAAGGAACAGGCGCTCGACATGCAGCGACCGCGCGATCCACGTCAGGCTCGCGATGATCGTCAGGCCGCGCAGCGTGGCGACGACTTCGGGGGCGATGGCCATGCCGCTCAGGCTGCTCAAGGTGCTGACGACCAGCGGGGCGGTGAACCAGTAGTACAGCGAGAACGCGGCCGCCGCGAAGAGCACCGGCGACAGGTTGCGCGTCTTGCTGCCCAGCAGTTCGATCAGGTTGAAGAGCGTCAGGCTGGCGGCCATGTAGACCAGCATCTGCATGACCGTGGAGACCGGGCCGATCTCGGCGGGCGAAGGCACGAGGTAGTAGCCGAGGATCAGGCCCGGAAAGACGCCTGCGAAGAAGCTGCGGAAGTTGCGGTACGCCGGGTTCGGGTCGTACTGGTCGGCCAGGTAGGCCGCGCCGGGGTTGAGGTCGTAGCAGTTCTTGGCGCAGCCCACGCACGGTTCGCAGTGCGTGTTGGCGATGCGGATGAACGGCGTCTGGCCGTACAGCCGCTGCACCGGCAGCAGGGGGCAGATGCTGCTGCACCAGCCGCTCTTGCCCTTGAACAGCAGGCCGCCGATGAGCGCCGCCCCCATGGCTGCCGCCAGCAGGCCGGCGGTGGCCATGCCGTTGCCGTTGAACAGCAGCTTGCGCGCGACGACCGCGCAGATCAGCAGGCCGATGCCGATCGGAAATGCCGCACCCTGCGACAGGCGGCGGCTCGTGAGTGCGCGCGTGATGCCGAGCCTGCGGGGGATCTGGTTGATGGCGGCCAGCGGGCAGACGTTGCGCCACAGCCCGGGGGCCAGCATGAACACGAGCGGGAGCGACGGCACGATCAGCCCCCAGAACAACGGCATCGCGGTGGCGGGCCGCAGCGCCAGCATGACGGCCAGGGCCAGGGCCGAGGCGATGCTCACCACGCGCAGCGCGCGCCACACCGCTTTCGGCACGATGGTCGGCAGCTGCATGAAATTGGCGAAAACGAGAGCGGGAGAGGGCTTGAACATGGTTCGGTGGTACCTGCGTGAGAAGGTGTCGCCATTCATGCCCCGGGGGGACGCTGCGACAGTGGTGGCGCCATCGGTGAGTGATGGGGCTCTGCGAGTGGTGCGATTCTGGCCAGTCGCACGTCTTAAGGTTGCTATCTTGTGTGCGGCACGCTTACGAGTCTGAAGACGACGGGCTCAGGTGTTCAGGCGGTAGCCGACCCCGCGAATCGTCCGGATGATCTGCCGCCCGAGCTTGCGCCGCACGTTGGACAGATGCACTTCCAGGGCGTTGCTCGTGGGGGCGCCGTGAATCCCCTGCACCAGCAATTCCACCTGGGCCTTGGGGACCGTGTGATCGAAGCGCAGCGCGAGCGCCTCCACCAGGTTCCATTCCCGCTCGGTCAGCGCGACAGGCATGCCGCAGCGGACCGTCGTCCGGCTGCCCAGGTCGAACTCGACGTCGCCGCACCGCACGCGCGGCGTTGCCAGGCCCGCGGCCCGGCAACGCAGTGCCCGCACCCGCTCGGCCACCTGCTCGGGGCGGCACGGCATCACCACGAAGTCGTCCGCGCCTGCGTCGAGGACCTCGGCCTGCGCGGTCGGGCCAGGCGCTCCCACCATCAGCATCAGGACCGGCGTGGTGATGTGCTGCACCCGCAACAACCGGACCCAGTCGAGTCCCGATCCGTCGGGCAACTGCGAGCTGACGAGCAGCACGTCGTAGGACTCGTTCTCCAGCACGTCGATGTCGCCGAGCCGCTCGACGCTGTCGATCAGGAACCCGTTCTTGCGCAAGTGCGTGAACAGGCCGTCGTCGACCCGCGCGCGATCCTGAAGCAGAAGCAGTCGCATGGCGTCACCTGCATGTTCAGCGCCGTCATGGCCGCGAGCAGTCGCTGGTGCTGTCGGTACGTGCCATGGCATGCCTCGTCATTGGCGAGCCGGCGTTCTCCTGGACACGGAGACGGGCGCCGCGCTGTCGACCGGGGTGCGGCCGTGGGTTGCAAGCGCGGCATCGATGGCGTTCAGGTCCTCGGGCACCAGCGTGCCGTTGGCCTGCCGCAGCTTGAGATTGCCGAGCAGCACCGAATAGCGCGCCACCGCCAGGTCGCGCTTGGTCTGGAACAGCTGGCTCTGCGCGTTGAGCACGTCGATGTTGATGCGCACGCCCACTTGGTAGCCCATGCGATTGGCCTCCAGCGCGATCTGGCTGGAGACCTCGGCGGCTTCGAGCGCTTTCACCTGGCCGGCAGCCGACACCAGCCCCAGGTAGGTGGCGCGGGTGGCCTGCGCGACGCCGCGGCGCGTGGCCTCGAGCAGCGAGCGCGACTGGTCTTCGAGCGCCAGCGTTTCCCTGACGCGGTTCTCGATCGCGTAGCCGGCAAACAAGGGCAGGTTGAGGGAGACGCCCACGGTGAGGGCCTTGACCCGCGAGCGGCCCGGCGTGGTGTTGGTGCCCTGGGGGTTGTTCGTGACGTTGTAGCCCAGGGTCGCATCGAGCGTGGGCAGGTGGCCGGCCTGCGCTTTCTGCACCTCGAGCCCGGCCACATCCAGGCCCAGGCGGGCCTGCTGGATCGCAGGGTGCCCGGCATCCGCGTGCGAGGTCCAGACCTCGATGTCGGCGGGCGCGAGCGGGGGCAGCACCACGGGTGCCGCCAGCGGCACGGGCACGCTGCCGGTGCTGCCGACGAGCTGGTCGAGCACGATCTTCTTCACCTGCAGGTCGTTCTCGGCCGCAATCTCCTGTGCGATCACCAGGTCGTAGCGGGCCTGGGCTTCGCGCGCATCGGTGATGGTGGTGGTGCCGACCTCGAAGTTGCGCTTGGCCGATGCGAGCTGCTCGGCCACGGCCACCTTCTGCGCGCGCACCAGGGCCAGGCTGTCCTGGCTGGCGAGCACGTCGAAGTAGGCCTGGCTCACGCGCACGATGAGGTCCTGCTCGGCGATGGTGAGCACCATCTGCGCCACCTCGGCCTGCCGCTGGCCCTGCTCGTAGGCGGCCCAGTTGGCGGGGCGGTACAGCGGCTGCGTGGCGTTGATGCCGACACTCTGGGTGTTGAACCCGCGCGTTGTCGCACTGCCTTCCGTCGAGAGGTCCTGCCGGGTGTGCGAGGCGCCGGCCGAGAGGCCAACGGTGGGCAGGATGCCGGCCCTGGACTGCGCCGCCCGCGCCAGCGTGGCCTCGTACTGGGCCCGCGCGCCCTGGTAGGTGGCGTCGTAGCCGCGCGCCGACGTGTAGATCTCGACCAGGCTCTGGCCATGGACGGGCCACGCGAAGCTCGCTGCGAGCACGGCGCCCCATGCCGGGACGAGACGCTTCCCGGTGGCGGGGGCCCGTGAGCCCTGTCCACCGGGTGGGGGTCGGCGCAGGCGCTGGTTCAGACCGTGCTCCGAGGGTCGGCCTGCAAGATGGCGCCACCCGCGCGGCGAACCGCGGCCGGGCTGCGATCGACATGCAGGATGGCGGCCACGATCTGCTCGGGCGCCGCCAGCGCCGGCGCCATCGACCAGCGGTCATAGACGTCGTTGCCGATGCGCACCATGCCGGTGTGGCGATTGATCTCCTTGTCGACCTTCGGGTCCGGGTCGTAGAAGCCCAGGGCAAAGCGCACGAGGTCGATGTTGCTCCGGCTCCCGGTCAGGAAAAGCCAGCCCGGGTTCACGCTGTGCATCTCGGCGTAGTCGGCCAGGTGCTCGACGGTGTCGATCTCCGGGCGGATGGTGATCGAGTACATGAAGATGTCCCGGCCCACCCGAGAGGCCAGGCGCTCCTGCACGCGCAGGAGGTTGTTGGTCATGAGCGGACAGATGCCTTCGCAGTCTGCATACATCATGTTGATGGCGACGATCTTTCCACGGACCAGGTCGTCGTAGAAGTTCACCTTCGCCCCGGTGTGGGTCTTCAGTTCGACGTTCGGCATGCGACGCCCCGGGCGTGCAGCCGTTGCCGGCGCCTCGGCGGAGGCGGGCAGGCCGAACGCGTACAAGGACGCGACGCCCAGTCCGGCGATCAAGTGTCTGCGGTGGTTCATGAGAATCTCCTGAAAGTCATCGGCGTTCTTCACACGATGTCGAAGCGAACCATCATTGCGTGGTCCTCGTGGGTGAGGTTGTGGCAGTGCATCAGGTACTTGCCCGAGAAATCGCGGAAGCGCACGAACACCCTCACGGTCATGAGTTCGCCGACGACGAAGACGTCCTTGCGTCCGCGCTCGTTCACGGGAATGGTCAGGCTCACGCCGTTGACGCTCTTGCTGAGAATCCGTCCTTCTTCGAAGTGCACGTGGATCGGGTGCTGCCAGCCGTTGTCGGGATTGATGAACTCCCAGATCTCGGCGGTGCCCCTGGTGATCCTGGCTCTGGCCGTGAGCGAATCGAAGAACAGCCCGTTGACGTTCCACATGCCGCTGTTGCGCTGGAACACCCAGGTGCGAACCGGCAGGGCCGCGAGTTCGCTGGCACTGGGCAGGTCGCGCAGCGGGCGCAGCACGCTCGGCACCACGCTCAGGTCGGGCGTCGGGGGCTGGCGATCGACGATGAACTTGAGCACGCGCGTGCCCGGCGACTGCACCGGGCCGGGCCGGCGGGTATCGACCTGCGTGAGCTGGTTGACGAGGTACAGCGTGGTGTTCAGCGGGAATCGCGAGAAGTCCACCACGATGTCCGCGCGCTCGGCCGGTGCGATCCGCACCCTCAGCTGGTTCAGGATCGGTGCCGGCAGCAGGTTGCCGTCGCTGGCGATCTGGGTGTACGGGTACACGATGGTGCCGCCCGTGTTCTGCAGCACGAACTCGTAGAAGCGCGACGGCCCGACGTTCAGCAGCCGCAGCCGGTACTTGCGGCGTGCGACGCGCAGCACCGGCTCGATCTTGCCGTTGACCACGATCTTGTCGCCCAGCACGCCCTCGGGGTTGAGCTCGTCGAAGGTCAGCCGGCCGCCCGAGTCGAACCGCTTGTCCGAGAAGCTCAGGGGGTAGTCGTACGCGCCGCTGGGCAGCCGCAGCCCCGTGGTTTCGTCGCCGGTGTCGAGCGCGTCGAAGACCATGTAGCGCCCGAACATGCCCTTGAGCACGTTCGGTGCCGTCACGCCTTCCGTGTGGTCGTGATAGAAGAGCGAGCCCAGGGCTTCGCGCGAATCGCCGAGGCCGCCGAACTCGTCGAAGCCGGCGTAGAGGTTGGGGTAGAAGTGGTCGTTGAAGGTCCCCGGCGCGGTCAGCGTCACGCCGCCCTGGACGGCGCTGTAGAAGTCGCTCGCGAAGCCGTCGCTCTCCGACGGCGTGTGCATGTTGTGCAGGTGCGTGCTGATCTCGGGCGAGCCGAATCCCGTGTGGTTCTGCGGCAGCTGGTTGCGGATGCGGCAGATGACCGACTGCCCGTAGCGCGCGTGGATCGTGGGGCCCGGCGTGGTCACCCCCGGCGTGTTGCCTTCGTAGCCCCAGATGGGCTGCGGGGGGTAGTAGGGGTTGTTGCCGTTGAACAGCCAGGCCGGGTTCTCCTTGGCCGTCAGCTGGTACAGCAGCGGCGTGCCGGCCTTGCCGGGCACGGTCAGTTCCGCGTAGCGCTGGTGCGGTGCACGCCCGCACTCGCCGCCTGCGATGTTCGCGTTGAGGGTCGGGGCCGGGGTCAGCGTGGCCAGCGGTGTGAGCGGCGTGACCTGGTTGGGCAGGTCCTCGACCCACGGTGTCGTCGGCGGGCTGGGCGGCAGGGGCGTGGGTTGTGCGCGGGTCTTGCCCGGTGTCAGGACCAGGGGGGCGGCCGTGGCTGCCAGCGAGGCCTTCAGGAACGTGCGTCTCTTGCTGTGGGCGACAGGCGTCACGGGGTCGTGGTGGTTGGAATCCTTGCGCATGATGTATTCCCCTCGTTGACAGAGAACAGCCCCGCTACATCTGCCGTCCCGATCGGCGGATGGTGGAGGTGATGGGCTCGATGACGTACTGCAGCGCGGTCTGCGAGACGCCCGCGATGTAGACCTCGGCGGGCATGCCCGCCTGGAGCTTGAAGTCGCCGATGGCCCTGAGCGACTCGGCGTCGGCCAGGATCATCACGCTGTAGTAGGGCAGGTTGGTCTGGCGCTCGATCAACCGGTCGCCGGCGACATAGGTCACCTTGCCCGTGACCATCGAGGTGTTGCGGTACTTGAAGGCGGTGAACTTCACCCGCGCGCGCTGGTTGAGGTGCACGTTGCTGATGTCTTCCGGACGGATGCGCGCCTCGATCATCAGCTGGGCGTCGCTGGGCACGATGTCCGCGATCGCTTCTCCGGGCCCGACCACCGCGCCGGGCGAGGTGAACTTCAGGTCGATCACTTCGCCGCTGGCCGGGGCCACGACGACCTGCCGCTGCGCCGCGTCGTTCGACTTGCGCTGCTCCTGCTCGATCTCGCCCAGGCGCTGCGTGGTGGCCTTGAGCTGGTCGCTCGCGGCCTTCACGTAGTCGTTGCGGATCGACTGGATCTTCAGGTCGATCTCCACCAGGCGCTGGGCGGCGCGCGCCAGTTCCGTGCGCCGTTCTTCGAGCTTGGCCGCGTACTCCATCACCACCGATTCGAGCTGGGAGATCCGGCTCGACGAAATGAAGCCTTCCTGGATCAGGCCGCGGTTGGCCTCCAGGTCCTGGCGCTGCAGGACGAGCGAGTTCTGCGCCTGCGCGATCTGCGCGTGCACGGCAACGATTTCCTGCTGCACGCGATCGCGCTGCGTTCTCATGAGCGAGGCCGCGCTGTCCAGCGAATGGCGCTGGGCCTGGAACAGCGCCGTCTCCTTGAGCAGGGCCTGGCCGATGCGATCGTCCTGCCGGGCCGCGCGCAGCAGGTCTTCGGGGAAGGCGAGCGTCTTGGCGACGGATTGCTCGGCCTCCAGGCGCACCAGCATGGCACGCTCCAGATGGACGCGGTAGCTCAGGCGGTTGCGGTCGGCGTCCACGCGCACGTCGCCCAGGACCAGGATCGGATCGCCGGCGTTCACATGCTGGCCGTCGCGCACCATGACTTCGCGCACGGTGCCGCCTTCCAGGTGCTGCACCGGACGGCGGTTGAGGTCCACCTTGACGAACGCGGGGGCCACCACCGCCATCGAGAGCGGGGCGAGGCCCATCCACAGGCCCAGGGGCAGGATCGCGCCGAGGATGACCCAGCATCCGCTTCGCGCGAGGCGTCGTGCATGTTCCCGGCTGCTGCGTGGGGCTGCAACGGGAGGCATCGGGAGTGTGGCGGTGCTCATGGTGCGGGGTCCTTGTTCGCAACGGCGGCGCGGCGCTCAGGCGGCCTTCTGGTCCACGATGGCCTGGGCCTGGCGCTGCATGTCGCGCATCACCTCGCTCGCCGGGCCGAACTGCTGGATGCGGCCCGCGGCGAGCACCAGGATCTTGTCGACGTGGGCGATCAGCGACGGGCGGTGGGTGACGACGACCGAGGTCACGCCCGCCTGGCGCAGGCCGCTCATCGCCTGGGCGAGTGCGACTTCTCCTGCGCCGTCGAGATTGGAGTTCGGCTCGTCCAGGATCACCAGCTGCGGGCTGCCGTACAGCGCGCGGGCGAGCGCGATGCGCTGGCGCTGGCCCGGAGAAAGCCGCGAGCCGTGTTCGCCCACCGGCGTGTCGTAGCCCTTCGGGAGGGTCAGGATCATGTCGTGCGCATTGGCGCGCACGGCGGCGGCAACCACCGCTTCGGAGTCCACCTTGTCCAGGCGCGCAATGTTGTCCGCCACGCTGCCGTCGAAGAGCTCGACGTCCTGGGGCACGTAGCCGATGTAGGGGCCCAGCTCTTCGCGCGGCCAGTACGACACGTCGGCGCCGTCGAGGCGGACCTTGCCGCTGCTGGGGCGCCACACGCCCGTGAGCACGCGCGCGAGGGTCGACTTGCCGGCCGCGCTCGGGCCGACGATGGCCAGGGCCTCGCCCGGCGCCAGCGCGAAGACGATGTTCGAGAGCACCAGGGTCTCCGAGCCGGCCGCGCGGTACGAGATGTTCTCCGCGCTCAGGCGTCCTTCGGGGCGCGGCATGGCGACATGCGGCTCGGTGCGCTCGAAGTCCTTCGACAGTTCCTGCAGGCGCCCGTAGGCCGCCCGCGCCTCGATCAGCGTGCGCCAGCTGCCCACGAGCTGCTCCACCGGCTGCACCGCGCGGCCCAGCAGGATGCTGGTGGCGATCATCACGCCGGCGGAAGCCTGCTGGCTCAGCACCAGGTAGGCGCCCAGGGCCAGCATGAGAATCTGGATGGCCTGGCGCGCGGCCTTGGTCCCGGCGGTGAACGCCACGGTGCTGCGGCTGGCGCTGGTCTGCATGGCGGCGATCTGGTCCTGCAAGGCCCTCCAGCGCACCAGCAGGCGCTTGGTCATTCCCAGGGCCTGCAGCACTTCGGCGTTGCGCAGCGAGCTCTCGACGTATTGCGCCGCGCGGCGTCCTTCGTTCTGCAGGTTCTCCAGCGACTTGCGGCTGATGCGGTCGTTGAGCCAGGCCAGGCCCAGCATGAGGACCGCGGAGAACGCCGCGCCCAGGCCGAGCGCGGGGTGGAACATCCAGATCACGAACACGTACACGAACACCCACGGCGCATCGAACACCGCGATCAGCCCGTTGGCGGAAAACACGGCGCGCAGCGCGGCCACATCGCGGATGCCTTCCGTGCGCATGCCGGTCGGCGTGCGGGCGGCGCGCTCCACGATGGCGCAGACCACCGGCGGGGACAGCCGCTCGTCCACCATGATCCCCACCACGTTCTGCAGCCGCGTCCGCACGTAGTCCAGCAGCAGCAGGATCAGCAGCGCCACGCCGGTCCCGGCGAGCAGCACCAGCAGCGTTTCATGGCTGCTGGTCGAGATGACCCGGTCGAACACCTGCAGGGTGAAGAACGCGGGCACCAGGAACAGCAGGTTGATGAAGAAGGAGAACGCCGCGATGTACAGCAGCAGCGGTCGCAGTTCCATCCACAGGGTTTTCATGTGCGTCTCCTGTGGTTCTGTGGGGCGTTGCTCAGTTGACCTGCGGGTCCTGGGCCGCGGCCTGCGCCGCGGCTTCCAGCGACTTCACCCGCCGCACCAGCCGGTCGATGGTCACCATCTGCGCCGAGTAGGCGCGCGACAGCTGCTGGGTCGCGTCGCACAGGCCCTGGATGGCGACGCTCAGCTCGTCCTTCTTCGCGTTGACCATGCCGATGCGCGACATGATCAACGTCGCCACCTCGCGCGGGTCGGAGATGGAACGAGGGGCCTGCTGCGGGCTTGCGTTGTTTTTCTCGTCCATGTCGTTCTCCGTGGTCAAGGTCGTTGAAACGTCGGCGGTGCTCATGCCGACAGCACGAAATCGGCCTGCGTGATGGTGTTCGTTCCCACCCCGTTCACACCCATCAGCAGGATGCTTTCCAGGCCGTCGAACTCGACCAGCGTGTCGGCGCCCAGGTCGGTGATGGACACGTTGGCGGCAAAGTTGCCGGCGTTGATCCCCATCGCGGAGATGTTCAGCCGGTCCTGCCCGTTGAGCAGGTTCCCGCTGGCATCGAAGCCGAGGATCGTGTCGTTGCCGAACCCCGGCGCGAACACGAAGACGTCGTCTCCCGTTCCGCCGTCCATGGTGTCGTTGCCCGTGCCGCCGGTCAGCCGGTCCGCGCCCGCCCCGGTGCTGAGGGTGTCGTTGCCGCCACCGCCATCCACCACGTTCGCGGCATTCAGGAGGGCCACGGGCGCGAAGCTGATGTTGTCGTTGCCCTGGCTGCCGATCACGTTCTCCACCGAGCTCAGCGTGTCGGTGCCGGTCTCGGCGCTGGTGGCGGAGGTCGGCGTGACCGTCGCACCGGCCGAGGTGGCGGACAGGTCGTAGGTGTCGTTGCCGATGCCGCCGGCGTAGCTGTCGTTGCCGTCGCCCACCGTGGCGATGAAGGTGTCTGCGCCCGCATCGCCGTCCACCGTGTCGCTGTCCAGCCCGCCCGTGAGCCTGTCGTCGCCCGCCTGGCCGTTGATGGTGTCGTTGCCCGAGCCACCCAGCACGATGTCGTCGCCGGCGCCGGCACTGATGGTGTCGTTGCCGCCCTGGCCGTCGATGAAGTTCGCGCCGCCATTGACGACGATGATGTCGTTGCCCTGGCTGCCGATGATGTTCTCCATCGTGTTGAGCGTGTCGGTGCCGATCTGCGCGCTGGTCGCGAGGTTGACCGTCACCGTCGCGCCGGCCGTGGTGGCCGACAGGTCGTAGGTGTCCACGCCGGCCCCGCCGACATAGCTGTCGTTGCCGTCGCCGATCGTCGCGACGAAGCGGTCGTCGCCGCCACCGCCGTTCAGTGCGTTGGCACCGGTGTTGCCGGTCAGCGTGTCGTTGCCGGCGCCACCGGTCACGTTCTCGATGTTCGCCACCGATTCGAAGCCCGTGGCCGTGCCGGTGGCCAGGTTCACGGTGACGGCCGTGGTCGTGGTGCCGTAGCTCAGGGTGTCGACGCCGCCCTGGAGGTCGGCCGTGACCGCCTCGATGCCGGTGACGGTGCCGCCCGCCAGGGACGCGATCGCCGTTCCCGTCAGCACCACCGCGAGCGTCTGGCCCAGCGCCGTGCCGGCGATGTTCAGCCGGTCGTTGGCACCCGCGCCGCCGTTGATCGTGTCGGCGCCGTCGCCGACGAGGTAGTGGAAGAGGTCGTCTCCCGCGCCGCCGTCGACCGTGTCGTTGCCGGCGCCGCCGGTGAGCGTGTCGTTGCCCTCGCCACCGGTCACGGTGTCGTTGCCGCCGCCGGCGTCGATGACATCGTTGCCGCCCTGGCCGTCGATCACGTTCGCGCCGCCATTGACGACGATGCTGTCGGCGCCTTGGCTGCCGATGAAGTTCTCGATGGCAGAGAGCGCATCGGTGCCCGTCTGCGCGCCCGTGGCGGTCGTCGGGGTGATCGTCACGCCCGCGGAAATCGCGGACAGGTCCAGCGTATCGGTGCCGCCGCCGCCGGTGTAGCTGTCGTTGCCGTCGTTCACCGTCGCGACGAAGCGGTCGTTGCCGCCGCCGCCGTTGAGCACGTTGGCCAGCGCATTGCCCACGAGCACGTCGGCGCCATCGCCTGTCGTCACGTTCTCGATGCCGGCGATCGAGGTGAAGCCCGAGGCCGTTCCGGCCGTGAGGTTCACCGAGATGGCGGCGGCGCTGGTGTAGGTCAGCGTGTCCACGCCGGCCAGCAGGTCGGCCGTGACCGACTCGACATTGCTCACCGTGCCGCCGGCCACCACCGTGAGCGCGGTGCCGTTGTAGCTCACCGCGAGCGCGTCGGCCGCCGCCGTTCCGATGACGTTCAGGGTGTCCAGCCCCGCGCCGCCGTCGACGGTGTCCGTGCCTTCGCCCATCGTGTAGTTGATGGTGTCGTTGCCGGCGCCGCCGGCGATGCTGTCGCTGCCCGCGCCGCCGTCGATGAGGTCGTCCTGGCCGAGGCCGTTGATGGCGTCCGCGCCGCCGCCGCCGAAGATCACGTCCTGGCCTTCAGTGCCCGTGAGGACCTGGGCGGCGTTGTTGGCCGCGATGAAGTCGCCCGTGACCACGGTGGCCGCGGAGCGCACCGTCTCGAGCGCGCCCGCATCGTCCGTGAAGCTCACCGTCAGGCGCAGTTCGCGGTTGACCTGGTCGGCGCCCGGCGTGAAGGTCGCCAGGGTGGCGCCCGCGATGGGCGTGAACCCGGCGGCGCCGCCGCCGACGCCCGTGTTGACGGCCTGTTCCCACTGGTAGCTGAAGACGGCGCCCGTCAGCCCGTCCACGTCGCTGATGCCGAGGGTCGATGCCGTCAGCAGCTGGCCTTCGGTCGGCGTGGTGTCGCTGATCGTCGGCTGCCCGGTGGCCGCGGTGTTGAGGGCCAGCGGCGCGGTCGTGGCGGAGTACACGTTCTCCAGCACGTCGTTGGCATCCTTGTAGACCGCTCGCACGCGCAGCGCCAGGCCGAGCTCGAAGGTCCGCGGCGTGAAGCTCGTGCCCGTGGCCCGGGCCACTTCGCCGCCGGCGTTCTCGATCAGGATGTCCTCGAAGATGCCGGGGCGGACCTCGGCCTGCCAGAAGTAGGCGATGGGGCCGGTGATCGCACCGTCGGGGTTGGTCGCGCTGACGTTGTCCGGATCGGTCACGCCCAGGGCCGACACGGTGAGGGTCGCGCCCAGGGTGGGCGTGGTGTCGCTGAGGGTCAGCTGGCCTTCGGGGTCGAGGTTGAAGCCTTCTTCCGCAATGAACGCCGCGCCATCGGAGAACTGCAGGCGCTCGATGTTGCGCACCACGTCGATGCCGTCGGCGCCGGCCACGCCGTCCACGACATGGCTGATGCGCCAGACATCGTTTTCGAGGAAGGTGATCTCGTAGTTGCCGAAGACGTCCGAGAAGACGGCCGTGTCGAAGTCCGGCGCATCCGACATCAGGATCTCGCGGGCAATGGTGAGTTGACCCGGGTTGTAGGTGCCGTCGAAGACGCGCCCCTGCAGCTCGAGGTCGGTCATGGTGTCATAGCTCGCGATCTCGGCGCCCGTTCCGTCGGCGTTCTCCCGCACGCTGATGCGCACGTTCAGCCAGGCATCGCCGTCGATGATGTCGTTGCCGCCGCGGCCCTCCAGCAGGTCGCTGCCGCCGCCGCCCAGGATGATGTTGCCGGCGAACGAAGTCACCGGTCCGTCCATCTCCATGCCGACACCGAGCACCTGGTCCAGGAGCTCCTGCAGGCCGTCGATGAGTTCGATGTGGGTCAGCACGCTGCCCGTGGTGCCCGACAGCGCCATCGCGGCCGCATCGTTGTCGTCGCCGCGCAGGACGTCGGCGTGCGCAGAGCCCGACATGCCCTCGACCGAAGTGAACCGCGCCAGCACGGTCGCGTTCGAGATCGGCACGGGCGTCTCGTCGAAGGCACGAAGGAACAGGTCGGCCGTGACGC
The DNA here is from genome assembly GCF_059423965.1 of Variovorax sp. GW458-11-26-14-LB1. NCBI lineage: Bacteria > Pseudomonadati > Pseudomonadota > Betaproteobacteria > Burkholderiales > Comamonadaceae > Variovorax > Variovorax sp. GW458-11-26-14-LB1. Next base: position 88,424 of record NZ_JBWKYW010000012.1, on the reverse strand, counting down.
CGAAGGCGTCGTCCTTGAACCCGGCCCAGTCGAAGCCGGAGCCGCCTTCGTAGCGGTCCACCTGCCCGCCGTTGCCGAACATGATGTCGTCGCCGCCTTCGCCGTCCATCCGGTCGGAGATCGAGTTGCCGATGAAGACGTCGTGGCCCACCACCTGGTCGCGGGCGAAGGCGTCGAAGTTCTCGCCGGCGCTGCCGTCGGCCATGCCTTTCTCGATCCAGTCGTCGCCTTCGTTGCCGAACACGAACTCGTTGCCGCGGGCGCCGAGGATGAAGTCGTTGCCCGTGCCGCCGAACGCCTCGGACGGGTCTTCACCGGTGACGATGAAGTCGTTGCCGTGGCCGCCCAGGATCAGGTTGATGCCGTTGCCGCCGTGGATGGCGTCGTTGCCGTCGCCGCCCTGCATGTTGTCGTCGCCACCCAGGTCCGTCATGATGTCGTCGCCGGCCCCGCCGAAGACGAAGTCGTTGCCGTCCCCGCCTTCGAGCCGGTCATTGCCGGCGTCGCCCCACAGCGTGTCGTCGCCGATGCTGGAAATGATGGTGTCGTTGCCCGCGGTGCCGCCCAGAACGACGTGGTCCTCACCGCTGTACTGCAGGTAGTTCGGATCGGCCGCTTCGGTGCCGGGGTTGTTGCGCAGCACCAGTGGCGTCAGGCTCCCCTCGGCCGTCGGATCGTCGCGCCCGTCGAGCCCCAGGCCCGTGAACTGCCGGGACGGGTCCACCTCCAGCGTGAACCCCGGCGTCGTGAAGATGTCGCCGGGCAGGTGCTCGACATCGGTGTTGGCCATCACCAGCCGGGCGAAGGAGTTGTTCTCCAGCTCGGTGAGGAAGTTCAGGCCCTGCGTGCGCTCCAGGTAGTAGAAGCGGTCGCCGTCCTGCAGCTTCTCCATCTGCTCCTCGAAGACGAAATTGAAGGTCGAGCCCAGCAGGCCGCCGAACGGCATCTGCTTTTCGGCCAGACCGCCGATCCACAGGTCGATGTCGTCGACGCCGGTGGTCGTGATGCCGGCCTCGTCCGCGTAGGCATTGCGTCCGTACAGGAAGTCGAGCCGGTCCTCCGGCGCACCGATGCCGCCGTAGACCAGTGCCACCGCCGCCGCGCGCTTCTCGATCAGGGTGTCGGCGGCGGCCAGGCTGGCGTGCACGCCGTAGGCCGCAATGAAGTTGACCACCGAGGCCTCATGCTTGATGTGCTGCATGAAGTCGACCCAGTTCGCGTAGGGCTTGAGCTGGCTGTCGCCGGTCACGCCGTAGAAGTCGCGCCGCGCGGCGTTGAGTGTCGGCACGCCGGTGTCGCGCCCGCGCACGATGTTGATCGTCGCCAGGTCGAGCGGCAGGCCGAGCAGGTTGTTGCGAAGGGCCTCGGTCACGAACTCGTCGATCTCGTTGCCCTGTTGCCGCGTGAGGCCGCGCGCGAGCGCGCCGGCCGCTTCATCCGCCGTGATGCCGCTGGCGGCGAACGCGAGCGGATTGAGGAAGGCCTCGATCAGCCCGAGCTGCTGCGTGGGGTCGGCCGTGCCGCCGATCACGTTGAAGTCGACGTCGAAGCGGTCCACCGTCTCCGTCAGCATCGAGTGGCCGAAGCGGTACACCGTGTGGGCGAACTCGGCGACGATCGACGGATCGATCTCGGTGTCGTAGACCTGGGTGGCGGCAAAGAAGATGTCGATCTGCGGCTGCACCTTGCGCGCGAACTCCTCGAACACCAGGTGCTGGTACTGCATCTCGGTGCCGAAGCGGGCCGCCTGGAACAGGCGCTCGCCGTCCCACGAGCCATCGGGCAGGTGCCATTCGGCAATGAAGGCCGCGTCGCCCGACGCCATGATCACCGCCTTGGTGTGCTCGACCAGCCGGTTGTGCTCGGCGTGGAACACATGGTGAATGCTGGTCAGCGCGATGTTTTCGTTGACCCGGCCGTCGCCGGCGATGTAGTGCGCGTCGAGCAGTTCGTCGTCGTAGAAGCCCGCGGCCGGCGTGCCGCCGATCTGGTCGTCGGCATCGGCCGTCAGCGCGACGCCCTGGCTGTTCACCGGGTTGGCGGTGTGGGCGATGTCGGCCAGGAACACGTGGCCCGTGCGCACGGCCAGGCTGGCATCGATCGGCGCGCCCGGCAATCCCGAGGCCAGCGTGCCGCCGGCCTGCAGCACGATCTGCGCGAAGCCGGTCACCGGGTCGGGAATGAAGTTGCCGTACTCGTCGGCCGCCAGCAGCGGCAGGTTGAGCGCGTCGGCATTGTCCAGCGCGATGCCCAGCAGGTCGCGCGCCTGCGCCTTGACCACCGCCCAGGTGGCCATGCCGCCCAGCTCGATGTCGTCGGCCGTGCCGAAGATGCCGTCGGCACCGAGGTCGCGGTTGGTGATCAGCCGCCCGGTGGCGACCGGCTTGCCGTCGGCGTTGAGCTCGTAGGCGCGCAGGAAGACCTGGTGCGAGGGGTGCGACGTGTAGGTCTGGTTCTGGTCGATGAACGGCGTCGTGAGGTTCGTGGCCTCGTGCGTGGTGTCGTCCGCGGTGCCCATGACGCCGTCGGCGCCGGGTCCGGCAACCTGGGTGGCGCGCGTCAGCACCAGGAAGTTGCTGTTGCTGCCCGACACATAGAGCGGATCGTCGGGCTGCAGCGGGACGAAGATGGTGCCGTTGCCGCCCTTGGCCACGAGGTCCAGGCCGTGGTCGAAGAACTGGCCGAAGAAGGTCATGAAGGCGTTGAACGGCGCCGACAGGCCTTCGTCCGGCGCGGTGTTCGGAATGACCAGCAGGGTGCCGACGGGAATCGCCACGCCGTCCAGGTCGTACAGCACACCGTCCACCAGCGTGCCCAGGCCCGCGTCGACGAATGCGCTCACCGCCGCCGGGTTGTTGCTCGTCATGTCGACGATCAGGTTGCTGATGATGCGCGGGTCGGCGTCCACCACATTGCCGCTGGGGCCGTAGTCGGTGTTGGTGAGCGTGCCCCCCGGGCCGAGGTTGATGCTGTCACCGTCCTGGTCGTTGCGGAACACCGGATCGACCAGGCGCGGGAACACCTGGTCGGCGGCGCCAAAGCCGGACTGGCCCTGCACCAGGTTGTTGTAGGAGCCGTCCACCGTGCGCAGGCCCAGCGGTGCGCGCGCGTTGTCCAGGATGTCGGTCAGCGCCTCGCCGCTCGCATGCCGCTCCGAGATCTTGATCTGCTCCAGGATGAACTGCAGGTCGGACTGCAGGAAGCGCACGCCCGCGCTGTCGACCAGCGCGGAGGAAGGCGCCGGCGCCGGCGGCACGACGGCCGCCACGCCGGTGACCGCCGCGGTGGGCGCGGAGTACACGGTTTCCAGCACGCCGTCGGCATCGCGGTAGACGGCCCGCACCCGGATGGCCAGGCCGTCGAAGGGCGCGGTGACCCGGAAGGTCGTGCCGTTCACCGTGGCGGGCTGGCCGCCGCCCAGGTCGATGATGTCGCGGAACACGCCCGGCGCGCGCGTCGGGTCGGCCTCGTACTGCCACGTGTAGCTGATCGGCCCGGTGACGGTGCCACCAGGATTGTCCGCATCGGTGAGGGCGGCCGACACGCTCAGGAGCTGGTTGATCTGCGGCGTGTCGTCGCTGATCGTGACCGAGCCGCCCGGGGCGTTGTTGCTGCCGGACAGCAGCTGGACGGTGTCGGAGAACTGCAGCCGCTCGATGTTGCGCAGGATGTCAGTGCCGTCGGTGCCGACGTTGTCGGTGACGGTGGTGCGGCCGTCGGCGCCGGTGGTGACGGTGTAGTTGGCGCGCAGCCCGGAGAACATCGCGGTGTCGTAGTCGGCGCTGTCGGACATCAGGATCTCGCGCACGATGCTGAGCTGGCCCGGGTTGATCTCGCCCGAGAGCATGCGCGGCACCAGCTCCTTCAGGCTGTCGACGCTGGTGAGGCCGGGCACGCCCGAGACGGCGATGCGCACGTTGAGCCAGGCGTCGCCGTCGATGATGTCGTTGCCGCCGCGGCCCTCGATGATGTCGCTGCCGTCGCCGCCCAGGATGATGTTGCCTTCGCCGAACGAGGTCATGCCCGCGGGCAGCAGGCCTTGCAGGCCGTCGATCAGCGCGATGTTGGTGAGCACGCTGCCGGTCCAGCCGGCCTGCAGGATCTCGACGGCGTCGGCGTCGTCGCCGCGCAGGAAGTCGGCGAAAGCCGATCCCGACAGGCCTTCGGTGAAGGCGAAGCGGTCCATCATCGCGGCGTTCGAGTTGACCACCGGGGGCACCACGAAGTCGTTGACGATCATGTCGGCGGTCACGCCGTACTTGTCGAACTTGTAGCTGGCCCAGTCGAAGCCGGAGCCGCCGTCGAAGTGGTCTTCGCCGTCGGAGCCGGTGAAGATGTCGTCGCCGCCTTCGCCGATCAGCTCGTCGAAACCGCCGCCGGAGATCAGGACGTCGTTGCCGATGACGCTGTCTTGCACGAGCGGATCGAAACTGTCGCCCGTGGTGCCGTCCTGGGTTCCCAGCTCGATCCAGTCGTGGCCCTCGTTGCCGAATGTCGGCAGGTTGCCCTTGCTGCCCAGGACGAAGTCGTTGCCCTGGCCGGCAAAGACTTCGGAAACGTCCTCGCCGGTGATGATGAAGTCGCTGCCGTCCCCGCCGATGATGAGGTTCGCGCCGTTGCCGCCGTGGATGACGTCGTTGCCCTCGTTGCCCTTGAGCACGTCGTCGCCGCCGCGGTCCGTGATGATGTCGTCGCCCGCGCCGCCCTCGACCTGGTCGTTGCCGTCGCCGGACTCGATGCGGTCGTTGCCGCCGTCGCCGTAGATGGTGTCGTCGCCGATGCTGGCGATCAGGGTGTCGTTGCCGGCGGTGCCGCCGAGCACCACGTGTTCGTCGCCCGTGTAGCGCAGGTAGGTGGTCTCCACGGCCGCGGTTGTGGGATCGTCACGGATCACCAGCGGGGTGAGTTCGGTGCCGCCTTCGGTCGGGTCGCCGTGACCGTCCACGCCGATGCCGGTGAACTGGCGCAGCGGGTCGACTTCGAGGATCAGGCCCGGGGTCGAGAAGATGTCGGCCGGAAGGTGCGTGGCGTCGGTGTTGAGCATCACCAGCTTGGCGAAGGTGTTGTTCTCCAGCTCGGTGAGGAAGTTGAGGCCGGCCAGGCGCGAGAGGTAATAGAAGCGGTCGCCGTTCTGCAGCGCCTCCATCTGCGACTCGAAGACGAAGTTGAAGGTCGAGCCCAGCAGGCCGCCGAAGGGCATCTGCTCTTCGGCCAGGCCGCCGATCCACAGGTCGATGTCGTCCACGCCCGTGGTGGTGACACCGCCGACCATCGCGTAGATGCCCGTGCTGTTCAGGAAGGCGAGCCTGTCTGCTTCGTCTGCAACGAAGCTGCGCTCCGCGGCCGTGCCGGCGTTGAGAACCACGGTGCCGCCGAAGACGAGTGCGGCCGCCACGGCCCGCTTCTCGGCCATCGTGTCGACGTCCGCGGCGGTCAGCGCGCCATGCGTGCCGTACGCCGCAATGAAGTTGATGACGGAGGCCTCGTGCTTGAGGTGCTGCGTGAGGTCGACCCAGCTCGTATAGGGCTTGAGCTGCGGGTCCGCGGTCGAGGTGTAGAACTCCCGGCGCGCTTCGTTGAGCGTGGGAATGCCGGTGTCCCGCCCGCGTGCGATGTTGATGGCGGCGAGGTCCAGCGGCAGGCCCAGGAGCTGGTTGCGCACCGCGTCGGTGACGAACTCGTCGATCTCGTTGCCCACCTGCCGGGTCATGCCGCGCACGATGGCGCCGGCCGCCTGCTCCGGTGTCAGGGCGCCGTCGTTGTTGAACCCGATCGGGTTGAGGAAGGCATCGACCAGCGCGAGATCGCTCGACAGGAAATTGGGGTCCAGCCGGTCCACGGTCTCGGTCAGCATCGTGTGGCCGACGCGGAAGACCGCGTGTGCGAACTCGGCGACGATCGCCGGATTGATCGTCGTCTGGTAGTTGGTTTCGGCCAGGAACTCGTCGACGGCCGGCTGCATCTTGCGCGCGAACTCTTCGAACACCAGGTGCTGGTACTGCATCTCCGTCGCGAAGCGCGCGGCCTGGAAGATGCGCTCGCCGTTCCATGAGCCGTCGGGCAGCTGCCATGAGGCGATGAACGCAGCGTCGCCGGTGGCCAGGACGGTGGCCTTGATCTCTTCGGCCTGCCGGTTGTGCTCGGAGTGGAAGACGTGGTGGACGGAGGTCAGGGCGATGTTCTCGTTGCCGCGGCCGTCGCCGGTGATGAAGTGGCGGTCCAGCAGCTCGTTGTCATAGGTGCCGGGTTCCGAGAGGCCGACGGCCGAGTCGCTGTCGGGCGCCAGCACGCCGCCCACGAACACGGGCGCCGCGGCATGCGCGATGTCGTTCAGGAAGGCATGGCCGGTGCGAACGCCCACGCTGGCGTCGAGGGGCGCGCCGGGCGTGCCCGAGGCGAGCCCGTTGCCGTCCGGGTCCAGCGGCCCGCCGACGTCGGCGGCTCGCAGCACGATCTGCGCGAAGCCGGTCACGGGATCGGGAATGAACTTGCCGAACTGGTCCGTCGCCAGGAGCGGCAGGTCCAGCACGTCGGCGTCGTCGAGCTGGATGCCGAGCATCAGCGCCTGCGCCTTGACCTGGGCCCAGTTGGCAAGGCCGCCGTCGGCGCCATCGAGCAGGCTGCCCGTGGCCACCGGACGGCCGTTGGCGTCGAGCACGTACTCGCGCAGGAACACCTGGTGCGAGGGGTGCGAGGTGTAGGTCTGGTTCTGGTCGACGAAGGGCGTGGTCTGGTTGGTCTGGTCGCCGTTCGCATCGCGCGTGGCGCGCGACAGGATCATGAAATTGGGGGCGCCGGGGGCCGTACTGAACAGCGGATCGTCCGGCTGCAGCGGCATGAAGATCATCTCGGTGCTGCTCTTGTTGACCAGGTCGAGGCCGTGGTCGAAGAACTGGCCGAAGAAGGTGAACCATGAATTGAAGGGCGCCGACAGGCCTTCGTCGGGGCTGGTGTTCGGAATCTCCAGCAGCGTGCCGGGGGGAATGACGACGCCCTGGAGGTCGTACAGGACGCCGGCTGCGTCGAGCGTTCCGAGGCCCGCGGCCACGAAGGCGCTCACCGCCGCGGGGTTGTTGCTGGTCATGTCGGCGACCAGGTTGCTGATCAGCCGCGGGTCGGCATCGACCACGTTCCCGGCGCTGCCGTAGTCCGTGTTGGTGATCCCTGCGAAGGCGTCGTCCTGCTCGTTGCTGTAGGTCTGCGGCACCAGCTGCGGAAACGGGTTGTCTGCGGCACCGAACTCGCTCTGGCCCGGCATCAGGTTGTTGTACGACCCGTCGACCGTCCTGAGGCCGAAGGGCGCAAAGGCGTTCGGGACCAGGCTGGCGGGGTCCGCTCCCGCTGCTTGTGCTTCCGCAATGAGAATTTGTTGAAGAATGAATTCGAGATCGGACCTGATCAGCGTGGCCATTTCTATTCTCCTCAAGACGAACGACTTTCAATGCAGCCCCGGTCCCGCCTACATGGCGAAAAGGCTCATGTAGCGTGGCTCAGGAGTGACCGCGCGCCTGGAATTGCCAGCCGCGGGTTTTTCGAGGAAGTGATGCAGCGCGTGACCCGGTGGCGGTCACGCCTGGGGAGCGGCTAGGGTCGTCGTCGGCCGCTCAGGCACCGCAGCGGGGCGGTGCAGCAAATATCCATTGCGCGATGCCGGTCAGGCGCGGTGCCGGCATGGAGATGAAGCCCGCATTTCATGCGGACCTTGATTCGACACTTGTTCATGCGATACCCCCACCATGGATCCTGTCAAAAAGAATCTAGGTCGGCGCGCCGAAAGTCGTTGCCGCTTGTAAGCGGACGGCAACCGGTGGTCGATTGGTTGTCTTCGAAAACGAAGGTGCTAATTATGAGAGGCCATCTTCAGGAATGCAACTTTCTCACATACAAATTAACTGACGAGAACCTGACTACGCGCGCCAGAGCCAAAAAAAAACAGCGACCGCGGCGACACCGGCCGAAATCAGGGCGATCAGCGCCATTTCCGCATGGCCGCCATTGCTTTTTTGGGACGTCGCAGCGAAAGCGGGAGGACGTTCATTGCCGTGTGGCGGGCTCGCGAAGGGGCTGTAGACGGCGGAGCCGGGACGCTCCGGGTCACCGCTTCCTGTTGTGGCCGCCGGATCGTCGGGAGAGGCCGTCACCACGGCCGCGTCGTTTGCGGCTTCGCCGTCCGCAACGCCGCCATCCGGGTTCTCGTGCGCCGCAACGGCCGCCGACGTCGCTTCCGTCGCGATCGCCAGGTCGGTGCACATGACCTGCGTGGCCCAGGCCGCGACAAGCATGGCCTGGACGAAGGGCCGCTTGTCGAGCGCGCGGCGAGGGCGCGATCCGGCGGCGAAGGGGCAATCGATCGAAGTCATGGGGTCGTTGCCCTTCAGATCAGGCCCGTGTGAACGGCGAAGTTCACCGCCTGGGCGCGCGAATGCACATGCAGCTTCTTGTAGATGCTCTTGATGTGCACATTGACTGTCTGGCCCGTGATGCCGAGCTTGGCGCCGATCTCCGCCGAGACGTAACCCGAGGCCACGCAACGCAGGACCTCGCTCTCTCGCGGCGTCAGTGTCATGTCGCGCGATGGCGGTCTCGGCGGCGTCGGCGCCTTGTCGGCGACCGGCTCGCGGGGGTGGTAGTCCAGGCGGTGCAGCAGGCGCCGCGTGAGTCGGGGCGTGATCGCGGCCCCGCCGTTCACCACGTGCAGCACGGCATCGGCAAAGCTTTGCAACCAGGCGTTCTTCAGGAGGTACCCCATGGCACCCAGTTCGAAGGCGCGCAGCACGTGGGCATCGTCCTCGAGCGAGGAGATCACGATGACCTCGCTGCTGCGGTGCAGGCGGCGTGCCTCGGTGATCAGCTCGAAGCCCATCTCGTCGCCCAGCTGCAGCTCGAGCATCAGCACGTCGAAGGTGTGCGTGGTCAGCAGCCGGCGTCCCTCGCGAACGCTGTCGGCCTGGCCTTCGAGCTGGATGCGCAGGTCCGACAGCAACTCCTGGGCGATCACCCGGCGCATGTACTCGTCGTCGTCGACGAGCAGCACGCGCACCGGCGATTTCTCCTGGCCGATCAGGAAGTCCGGCCACAGCCTCGCGGCGGGCGCGCAGACGCCGACAGAGGCCTTTTCGCCAGAGCTGATGAGCCGGTGATCAAGCATGTGCCTGTCCCGGTTGGCGTGAGCGACGCAGGCCGGTCGTTGCGAGCGCGGGCGGGGAGACGCAAAGGTCGTCCGTCGAGCGCTCCGGGGCCACTTTCCCCATCGGCGGCAAAGCAGTTTGGGGTTTCATACATTTTCAAGAGAAAAATGAAAGGCAAGTGCCGAATTGAATGTTTTCTGTGAGTTTTAATTGAAATTCAATTCAGCCCGAGGCTTGTGCAATCCTATGAACTTGACGGGACGGTTGCGCGGGTCTTTTGCTCCTGTTTGTGGAAAGACATGAGTGTTTCAAAATGGAACTACCTGAACCATGACGTTCGATATACCTAATTTCTATGTTTTTGAGGCTGATCGTGAAAAACGACGCATTGTTCGCCAAGTGAGCAATGCTGGTTGAAAAGTGGAATGGGTTTATTTATGCATGGAAATTTTGAAAAGAATGAAATTAATCAATCATGAAATTCATTTTTAAATGGGTATTTGGTGTTCGATGAAATAAAATATTCAAAAAACCAATTGAAACCGTGGAAATAATTTGATTATTGAAGTTCCGATGATATTTGAATTGAATGAAATCTTTTATTAACCAAATTGTCTGTTATTCGGTTTTTATTTTGTGAGCTTATTTTCTTGCTTGATCATGATTTTTTCAATTCAATTGAAATTCAATTTCTTTGAGGTGGCACGAAATACGGTGCCGAATCTTTTCCTCCTCTGCCAGTCCGGTGCGCTCCCGCACGTCAGCTGATCGCAGCAAGCCGGGATCGGAAAAGCGGGGAAATGGCGGGTCCCGGAGGGGCATGCCGACGCTGAGCGGCCCGCAGTGGGCGCCCCGAAGGACAGGTCGGGCAGGGCGCTGTCAGTGCGCCATGGCGTCGAGGTGGTGCTTGACGGCGTAGATGTAGAGCTCGAGCCGGTTCGTCACGCCGAGCTTCTGGTAGATCGACGTGAGATGGTTGCGCAGCGTGTGCTCGGTGACGAAGGCCTGCCCGGCCAGGGTCTTGTTGGAGGCGCCGCTGCCGTGCACCACGGTGCGGACGATGTCGCGCTCCTTCTGGGTCAGGCTGGCCTGCCTGACGGACTCGGGGTCGGCTTTCGGCGGCTTCTTCACCGAGGTGAGCTCCGAGAGCACGCGGCCCATGGTCGGGGCGTCGACGCAGAGCTCGCCGTGGTGCACGCGTTCGATCGCATCGAGCACCTGCTCGGCCGAGGCGTCCTTGCGCATCACGCCGCGCGCGCCGCGCAGCACCGCGAGGTCCAGGGTGCGCTGCTCGCGTTCGCCGGTCAGCACGACCACGCGCGAGACTTCGTTCGACAGCAGCTGCGGCAGGATGTCCAGGGCGCAATGGCCGTCCAGGTCGAGGTCGAGCACGATGACGTCGGGGGCCAGGCTCTGCGTGTGCGCCACAGCTTCTTCGCAGCAGCTGGCGGTGGCGACGACCTTCATGCGCGGCTGTTCGCCGTCGATCAGCCGGGACAGGCCCCACAGCATGGTCTGGTGATCGTCCACCAGCAGGACGCCGATGGGATGGGCTTCGGTTTGCATGAGGGGCTCCTCGGACTGTTGTCGTGCTTTTGGGGGCTCAGATGGGGATTTCGATCAGCACCTCGGTGCCGCCGCCCCGGCACCGGCTGACCTGCGCGCGGCCTCCGAGCGCCGCTGCGCGGTCGCTGAGGGAGCGTGGCCGGAAGGGCGCGAAGTTCTCTTCGCCGCCTTCGTTCTCGATGCGCAGGTGCAGGCAGCCGTTGCGGCAGCCGATGCGCACGCTGCCGCGGCGGGCCTGCGTGTGCTTGCAGATGTTGTTCAGGCCTTCGCCCACCATCTGCAGGACCTCCGCGGTCATGCGGTCGTCAAGACGCACGTGGCCTTCGACGTTCACCGAGATCTCGATGCCGTAGAGGCCCTGGATGCGGGCGGCCTGGCTGTACAGCTGGTGCAGCACGAGGCCGCACGAACTTTCCGGGCCGGCCTTGACCGCGCCCGCGAAGCGCCGCAGGTCGGCGATCACGCCGCTCGCCACCTCGGCGAGCTTGTCCAGGTCCTCGAGCAGCGGGTTGTCCGCGGCGGCCTTCTTGCGCAGGGCGCACAGGCCCATGCGCAGCCCGATGTAGGGCTGCACGGCGGTGTCGTGCAGGTCCAGCGAGATCTTCAGGCGCTCGGTCGCGGCCGCTTCCGAGGCCATGCGGTCGAGCACCTCGATGGTCTCGATGACCGGGAAGATCTGTTCCATGAGGTGCGCGAGGAACAGCGCATCGGACTTGCTGAAGTGGCCGTTGCGCGAGGAGATGAACACGCGCCCCTCGCCCAGGCGCAGCGGCAGCGCGGCGCTGATGAACGCGCGGGCCTCGAGCATGGCGGCCACCGCGGCACTGCGCTTGGCGCCGTCGCGGCCCTCGGGGCGCCAGCCGATCGCACCGGGGCCGTGCATGTGGCTGCGCGCAAAGAAGTGGTTCAGGGGCCAGGGCAGGCGGTTGCTCAGCACGGTGTGCGGATGCTCCAGCGCCATCAGCGGCGACTCGGCGATGCCCCCGAGCGTCTCGACACCGACGTGCTCGCAGGTGTCGTCCTTGCGCAGCGTGCGCAGGGTCCAGTTGCCGGTGGCGGTGTCCCGCGTCATGAGGATGCAATGGCTGGCCTTGAAGAAGGCCAGCGTCTTTTCCATCGTGCGGGCGATGGTGCGGCCCGCGCCGAAGCGCGGGTTCGACAGCTGGCTGATGTCACCCAGCAGGGCCAGGCGCCGCTGCAGGATGAGCTTGGAGCCGCCCCAGTGCACGATCATGTGCCCCAGCGCCAGCAGGAAGGTCGTGCGCATCAGCAGCTGCGGCGCGTCGTCGCCCGTGCTCGTGCCGAGCCCGCAGGCGGCGAACGACGCAACCGAGACGATCGTCACGCGGGCGCCTTCCTCGAAGCCCCAGCGGAACGAGGAGGTCAGGATGGCGAAGAAATAGAACAGGAAGAAGAGGCTGTGCACGCCGCCCGTCACGAAGACGATCAGCGTGAACCACATCACGTCGGACCAGTGGACCGCCTTGCCCTGGACATGGCGCCAGCCGCCCTGCGTGCAGGCGTGCACCAGCACGCTGTGCAGGAGGTATCCGCAAAAGGCCAGCCAGACCGCGCTGGCCACCGGTTGCCGGGCGGGCCCCGCATCGACCGCCATGGCCAGCACCGCCGAGATCGACAGCACCAGCCGCATGCGGGCGGCCATGAGCGCATCCGTCGACAGGCTGCTGTCGAGGCTCGGGGCGGAGACGGGGGCGCGCATGGCAAGACATCCTTCGCATGAACTGTTTCATGCACGGCAGGGGCCGACGTTCGGTGGTAACAGCCTGGCGTTCATTTCTTCGTGCCAATAACGCGGTGTATGTGAAGGTTTCACATTACTTCTTTGGTACTCGAAAGGAACCTTGTGGGCGATCTGTGACGTCTGTTGCGCTTGGTTTCAATTGTGTCGTGGGCAGGCTTTTTTCATCGCTGTACGAGGCGCTTCCCCTCGGCCGGGGGCAGTCGCAGGGCAAACGGGTACCCGATTCATGGAGGTGTGGGGCAAGGGGAACGCGAGGGGCGGTGTTCGTGCGCGCCGGACGCACCCATCCCGGCGCGCCAGGGCTGGCACGCCGGGCGTTCGACCCGAACCTGGATTCAGCCCCGCCGTGGCACCAACGCCGTCCGTCCCAGGGGCGTGACCCGCAGGACGGTGGCCTGGCGCAGCTTCTGCCGGGCGCGGCAGATCGGGGGGAGGGTGGCCTCCACCATGCCGGCGGCTTCAAGAACCGCCACGGAGTTGATCTCCGACGGGTCCTCGGTGTGCAGGGGAAAGGTCGAGTTGCCGATCCTGCGCAGGTAATCGAGCGGCATGACGCTCCATTGGGGGCGTTCTTCATGCACCGAGGCGCCGTTGCCGCAGAGCGTGGCGATCTCCGCGTGCCCCTCGTCCGTGATGGCAAAGACCTGGGCGCTTTCGTACCGCTGGTAGCCGAAGTTGTCGACATGGAACTCGGCTTCGATGAGTCCGGTGGCCACCAGCACCGAGGCATGCCGGATGTCCGCGTCCGCCGTGAGCATGACCGGAAAACGCTTGTTCATGAGCCGAAGAAGAAGGACGAGCGGCATGCGGTACTCCTCGCAGTGTCAGCGCTGCCGGCTGGTCCGGCGACGAACAGGCACCCGATGCGCAGCCCCGCACAGGGAGGCATCCGTCAGGCGTGGGCCTGCGATGCCAACGGGGAGCAACGGTCGCACTGAACTCGCGGGGACAGACACGGAAGCCACCAATGTAAGAAATGTGATTTTTTCACTTTAGTCCCTTTTTCGTACTTTCGCCACGGGTTTGGAGATAGATGGCCGAAGGTGCTATCCGGCCCGCGTGCGCGCAGGCCCGCCGCGATGCGGCGATATCGAGCTGGATGTGTGCGAAAGCCCGGCTTCGCCTGCCGCCAGAAGGGCGGGCGATGCGACCGGGCGGCGGGCGCTGCGCCGCCGCTTCAGGTCAGGGGTTGAATGTCACCCGCTGCGCGATGAGAACGCCGTCGACCACCCGGTCTCCCACGACGGTCACGCGCTGGCCGTTGGCCAGGTTCGCGGCGGTACCGTTCTCGAAGGTGGTACCCGGTCCGCTGGCGTCCACCGGCTGGCCCTGCACCCTGAAATTGGCAGGGGACTGGTAGCCGCCGATGGCCCCGATGAGCGTGAACGAGGCCGGCCCGCCCGTGCCCGGCACATGGCGGATGCGCAGCTTCTTGACGACCAGCACCCCGCCGGACATGAAGCCGTCGACCTCGACCTTCACGCCGTTGCCGAGCGAACCGACGGGGCCGCCCGTGATCTGCGCATTGGTGGCGTCCACCGGCGTGCCCAACACCTTGAAGGCGCCGCGCGAGACGAAGTCGGTGATGTCCCCCGCGAGCTGCAGTGCGATGCCGTTGCCCGTCGGTATCGCGTACCAGCCCTCCACCTTGGTTGCCGTGAACGCGTTGCCAACCGGCGCGGCCGTGCCACGGGCGCGCACGATGACCCCGTTGGCCAGCGACGAGGCGTCTATGCCCGCGAAGCTGGCGCCGCCATAGCTGACCGTCAGCTGGCCGAGCATGAAGGTCTGGTTCGTCGTGTTGAGGTTCTGGATGGCGCCCGTCACCAGCGGGGCGGTCAGCGTGGGCGCGGTCTGCACGCGGGTGGCGCGCAGCGTGCCCGGCGCGCCGGGCAGGCCCCACACCTGGATCAGGCTGCCGTCGACCACGTTGGCAAGCCCGTTCGCGTCGGCCCAGACCGTGGCCGCATCGATGGTCACGTTGATGCCCATGACGACGAAGCTGCCGGCGCCCATGTCGATGCGCGAGACGGCGCCGCGCAGTTCGGCGCCCGAGACGACCTGCGTCGCGATGCCGCGGGTGAAGTCGGGGTCGACCTTGCCGGCGACCCGCGCGCTCATGCCGATCTGGAGTTCGGTGGCGTCCTCGACGGTGATGGTGGCCGTGTCCGTGGTGTAGCGCAGGCCGTTCAGGATGATGCTGCCCAGGCCGTCCGCGGCGCCGATGCCGGCGGCGTCCGCGGTCACGCCGGTGCCGCCCGAGCCGACACCGGAGCCGTCGGTGTTGCCGTTGCTGGCGGTGTCGCCGGAGCCGCCCGTGCCGGCGTTGCCCGAGCCGGACCCGGTCCCATCCCCGCCTGTGCCCGTGCCCGCGCCGCCGGGGCTGTCACCGCCGATCGCAGTGCCGGTGCCCAGGCCCAGGTTCCCGGTCGAGGCACCACCGCCGCCTCCGCAGGACATCAACAGGGCCATGAGGCCGGCGCAGAACAGGCCCAGCAGGAGGCGGCGGGGTGTTTGGATCGTGCTCATGAGGGGCGCTCGCTTTCAGAGGACGCGGGCGGGGGCGGCGTGCCCTCGTCCTCGTAGTACGTGTAGATGCCGACACGGATTCGTCCATTGGCGCGGGCCGGCGCGCGGCTGACCGCCTGTGCCATTTCCTGCGCGAGCTCGTGGTGCAGGGCGGACCAGCGGTCGCGCACCAGGCGGTGGATCTGTTCGCAATCGTTCAGCGACAGCCCGCGCGCGTACACCGCGCGCTCGAGCATGCGGGGCTGTTCGCCCAGCGTGTTGGCGACGGCCGCCAGCAGGTGGTCCCGGCCGTTGTCGCCCATGAAGGCCAGCATCGACTGCAGGTCCTGCACGGGCACAAAACCGTCTGCGGTGAGTTCGGCCATCCCTTCGTTCTCGGTCACCATGTTCAACCGGATCAGCTCGTCGAGGATGGTGCGGTGGTGGACGTTGCCGCGGCTGCTCAGGCGGGCGACCGCCTCGAACGAGGGCGCCGTGTGGCCCGAGGTGACGGGCAGGCGCCGGAACGAAGCGTCTTCGGTCAGCATCTGCAGCCACAGCGTGAACGTCTTGGCCGCGGCCGACAGTTCGGTGTGGGGCAGGGGGTCGACGGTGGAGCGGACCTTGGCGGTCACGGCCTTGCGGTTCAGGCCGGTGGTGACGGACAGCTGGCTCAGGTTGGGCTTGGGAACGCCCTGGCTGCGCCAGGAGTGCTGCGCCTCCTCGATCAGCAGATCGCGCAGCAACTCCTCCAGGTGGGGGTGCTTGACCCCCATCGCGAGGGCGAGCTTCACCACGGGTCGAAGGATGCGTGAGCAGGCCGCCAGGGCCCATTCCAGCCGTTGTTCCATGACGCGACGTGTGTAGTCCTGAAAGTGCGATGCCGACAGGATCGGAGGCGGCGCCCCGACCACCATCAACGCCCCATTGTCCTGCGCACCGCGCTGCAGTGAAAGCTTTGGACTGCGGTTTGACGGCCAGTGAGCCAAAGTTTCATGTTCAGGCGCGGGGCGACCGTCCGGCCGGGGCTGCCAAGGCCGATCGGCCGACGGGTTGGCCAGGTTGCCTATGTCGCCCTGCAGCGTGCCCGCCGCAGGACGCGCGCGGCCTGGACGACACCCAGGGTCGGCCCTTTCCCACATGCGGGCCCCGCGCCGGGGGCGACAAAGACACCTCTGTTTCTTTGCATGTCTCAAGGAGCCGAGATGGCCAATGCGAACCCCCGAAAGAACGACGCGGCCGGCACGACCGCCGTCACGCACCGCACGGTGCAGATCGATGGCGTCGAGGTCTTCTACCGCGCGGCCGGTCCGGTGGGGGCCCCGGTGCTGCTGTTGCTGCACGGCTATCCGTGTTCTTCGTTCCAGTACCGCGCGCTGATGCCGGCGCTGGCGGACCGCTGGCGCGTGGTGGCGCCCGATTTCCCGGGCTTCGGCTACAGCGGCACGCCCGAGGAGAACTTCGTGTTCGATTTCGATGGCTACGCGTACTTCCTCGACCGCTTCACCGCCGCCCTCGCGCTGCGCCGCTACGCGCTGTACCTGCACGACTACGGTTCGCAGATCGGCCTGCGCCATGCGATGCGGCGGGCCGGGCGGGTGACGGCGCTGATCATCCAGAACGGCGACATCTACGAAGACACGCTGGGGCCGAAGTACGCGGCGATCCGGGCGTACTGGAACGACCCGAGCGAGGCCCATCTCGCGGTGCTGGAGCGCGCCGTGAGTGAAGAAGGCTTTCGCGACGAGTTCATCGGCGAGGTGTCGTCGCGCGTGGCCCCGCGGCTCGCGCCCGATCTCTGGCGCCTTCACTGGCCGTTGATGGACACGCCCGCGCGGCGTGGCATTGCGCTCGGTCTCATGAAGGGGCTGAAGGAGAACCTGCGGTGGTTTCCGCGCTACCAGGACTACCTGCGCACGTACCGCCCGCCCACGCTGATCCTGTGGGGGCCGCAGGACGGCTACATGCCGATCGAGGCCGGCCGTGCCTACCTGCGCGACTTGCCCGACGCCCAGTTCCACGCGTTCGACGACGGGGGCCACTGGCTGCTCGAGACGCACCTGGCCGAGGTGCTGCCGCCGCTGCGCGATTTCCTGGGGCGGCACTTGCCGGTGCCGGCGTCTGCATCCACCCGGACGATCGAAGGCGTGCCGGTATGAGCGTCGCCACCATCGCGCGCATCTGGCGCGGCCGCGTCACGCGGGGCCGCGCGGAGGCCTACGAACGGTACCTGCTGGCTGAAGGCATTCCGCCGTTGCGCAAGACGGCGCTCGCGGTGCAGCTGTTTCGTGAAGACCGCGCCACCGAGACCGAGTTCGTCACGACCTCCTACTGGCCCGACGTGGCCGCGATGAGCGCGTTCACCGGTGGCGACCCGAATGGGGTGCACCACCTGCCGCGCGATGCGGAGTTCCTGATCGAGCTGCCCGAGCGCGTCGAGGTGCTGCGCATCGTCGTCGACACGTGGACCTGAAGGTTCAGGTCGCTGCCGAAGCCGCCTCGAGCCCCGTCGGAAAGTGCACGCCCGCGCGCTGCGCGGCCTGCACGATGTGCTGCGTCATCGCCTGCTGCGCCAGCGCCGGGTTGCCTTGCGCGAGCGCCTCGATGATCGCCATGTGCTCGTCGTAGGTGGCATGGCGCGCACCGCGCTTGTAGAAGGGCAGGCGCTGGCTCTCCTGCATGACCTCGGCGCTGTTGCGCAGGATCTCGGCGATGGCCTGGTTGCCCGCGATGCCGATGATCTGCATGTGGAAGTCGAAGTCGAGCTGCGTGGCCTGCGTGAAGTCGCCGGCGTCGATGCATGCGCGCATCGCCTGTGCATTGGCGCGCAGCGCCGCCAGGTCGTCCGCCTCGATGACCAGGCAGGCCAGCCGCGCGGTGAAGTTCTCGACCGCGAAGCGCAGCTGGTACACGTCCTGCAGCGAATGCGAGGTGGCGAACTTCCAGGCCGGGGAGGCGGCCAGTGGCTGTGCGCCGTCCTCGGCCACGTACATGCCCTTGCCGGGGCGCGGAATGACCAGGCCCGTGCCCTGCAGCGTCGACAGCGCCTCGCGCAGCGAGGTGCGGCTGATGCCGAGCTGCTCGGCCAGGTCGCGCTGCGAAGGCAGCAGCCCGCCCGCCGCATAGGTGCCGTCCGCGATCCGCTGCTGGATCAGGCGGGCGGCGGTGGCGGCGACGGCGGGGGAGGCGAGCATGGGTGGTTTTCGGTGCGAAGTGCGGCAGTGGCGGGAGCTGGAAATCTTACTGTGGCCGCACCCCGGGGCCTTCCCTACTTGTTGACCAGCTTGGCCGGCACCGTCCAGGTGAGGAAGGCGCCGAACAGCAGCACGCCGGCCAGAACGAACAGGGCGATGTCGGTGCTCTTCGTGGCGTCCTTGATCAGGCCGATCATGTAGGGGCTGACGAAGCCCGCCAGGTTGGCGAAGGAGTTGATGAGCGCAATGCCGGCTGCTGCGCCCGCGCTCGACAGGATGGCGGTCGGCAGGCTCCAGAACAGCGGCGAGGTCGCCAGGCTGCCGCCCGCGGCCAGGGCCAATGCGGCCAGCGAGAGGTACACGTTGTTGCTGAAGATCGCGCTCAGCGTGAGGCCCAGCGCGCCGCAGCAGAAGGGCACGATCAGGTGCCAGCGGCGTTCGCGCATGCGGTCGGAGCTGCGGCTCACCAGCAGCATCGAGACGATGGCCACGGCAAACGGAATCGCCGTGAGCAGCCCGATGTTGAACGCGCCCGACACGCCCGACTGGCGCACCAGCGTGGGCAGCCAGAAGGTCAGGCCGTACTGGCCCATCACCGTGCAAAAGCAGATCAGCGCCATCTTCACGATGCGGCGGTCGGCGAACAGCGCGCGCAGCGTCATGTGGCTGGTGCCGCCCTTGGTGGCGTTCTCGGCGGCGATGTTGCGTGCGAGCACGGCCTTTTCTTCGGCGGTGAGCCAGCGTGCGCCCTGGATGCTGTTGTCGAGGTAGACGATGACCAGCAGGCCGATCACCAGCGAAGGCAGCGC
The DNA here is from genome assembly GCF_059423965.1 of Variovorax sp. GW458-11-26-14-LB1. NCBI lineage: Bacteria > Pseudomonadati > Pseudomonadota > Betaproteobacteria > Burkholderiales > Comamonadaceae > Variovorax > Variovorax sp. GW458-11-26-14-LB1. Next base: position 69,457 of record NZ_JBWKYW010000012.1, on the reverse strand, counting down.
CTCGATGAGGAACAGCCACTGCCAGCCGCGCAGCCCGCCCATGCCGTGCATGGCGTCCATGATCAGCCCCGACAGCGGTCCGCCCAGCACGCCCGACACCGGAATCGCGCACATGAACACCGCCACCATCTTGGCGCGCCGATGCGAGGGAAACCAGTAGGTGAGGTACAGGATCATCCCCGGGTAGAAGCCGGCCTCGGCCGCCCCGAGCAGGAAGCGCAGCACGTAGAACTGCGTGGGCGTGGTCACGAACATCATCGCGGCCGAGATCAGGCTCCACGTGATCATGATCCGCGAGATGGTGGCCTTGGCGCCGATGCGGTGCATCAGCAGGTTGCTCGGCACCTCGAAGAAGAAGTAGCCGATGAAGAACAGCCCCGCGCCCAGCCCGTACATGGCTTCGCTGAACTGCAGGTCGCTGAGCATGTTCAGCTTGGCGAAGCCGACGTTGACGCGGTCCAGGTAGGCGGCCACGTAGCAGAGCATCAGGAACGGCATGAGTCGCCATGCCACTTTCTTGTAGAGCGCGTTCTCCGCTGCAGCAGAGGTGGTGGCCGGCTGCAGCGGCGCATGAAGGGTGGTGGTTGACATGGCGGTCCTCGAAGGCGTCGATGGGGTGGATTAACTGGTATTACCGGTATGATTTAACGCGACCGAGACCTTAAGGCCTCATGCGCCATTGGACACTAGCGATTTCCCTGACGCCGGGAGATTGACTGAGTGGATGTATCGCAAGGATACTGGTAATACCAGTTGGACCAAAAGCCGAGGAGTTTCTGTTGACGATTGCCAGCCCCACTTTCCTGCCCCCGGCGCCGGGCACGCCCGCGGCGCTCGCGCTCGTTGCGCAGCCGCTGACGCGCGAGGCCTTCGCCGCGTTCGGCGACGTCATCGAGAGCGCGCATGCCCGGTCGATGCCGATCAACGCGGGCATGACCACGCGCTTTCACGACCTGGCGCGCGTGGACCCGGGCCCCGGCGACAGCCGCGTGCTGGTGAACATCTTCGAAACGCAGCCCTACGCGATGCCGCTGCAGGTGGGCATGCTGGAGCGCCACCCGCTGGGCAGCCAGGCCTTCGTGCCGATGGACGGCAGCCGCTTTCTCGTGGTGGTGGCGCCGGCGGGCGACACGGTGCGCGTGGAAGACATCCGCGCCTTCGTCACCGACGGGCGGCAGGGCGTGAACTATGCGCGCGGCGTCTGGCACCACCCGCTGGTGGTCACGCAGCAGCCGGCCAGCTTCGTGGTGATCGACCGCGGCGGGGCCGGGCCGAACTGCGACGAGATTCTGGTGCCGCCGGCGTGCGTGGTGCGCGTCAGTCTGGCGGGCTGAGCGCGCGCCATCCCTGCGGCCATCGCCCGGCGGCTGCGCCAGCGTCGCAGGCACCGCGACGCCGACTTGCGGCCATTGGCGAAAGAGGCCTACACCGCCGGGAACGCCCCGGTGAAACCTTCGGGCCATGGGTGAACGCCATGCGCAATCCAACGAAATCGATGTTTGCCGGAAGCCTCGCCATCGGGGTCCTGGGCGTTGCGGCGCTCGTTGCCGGGCCGGCCGCCGCGCAGTCGACCGACAAGCCGCCGCCACCGCCGGTCAAGCCGCAAGCGCAACCCGGCCCCGACCCCGAACTCCTCGTGAAGCCGCCGCCCCATGGCCATCCGCGGCTGGTGAAGCCCGCGCCGCCCGACCGCGACCCCGGCATGGTGAAAAAGCCACCGGCGGACGCGAAGCGGGCCGGCGAAGACAAGCCCCGCGTGGACGACCCCGGCGCGCCCTCGCGCCAGGACGACTGCCGGGGCACCGCCGAGGACTGCAGGCAGAACTCCCCACGATGACGCCTTGAACGGAAGAACACGCCTCGCCATGAAATGGTCGAGTCGCCGGGCTACCTGCGCAAGACCTGCGACCGCGAGAGCGGGTTGGCGCTGATCGACATCGACGCCTGAGCGGTGCGGCCGGGCGTCAGCCCTGCGTGATGAGGTGGCCTACTGGCACTGGAACAGCACGCCGGATTCGGCCGGTGCCTTGCCGAGCCACTTCGGCTCCTGGCTCTTGGCGCTGCAGTAGTCCGAGGCCTGGGTGTAGGTCATGGCACGCAGCACACCGTCGCGGAAGGGAACGATCTGGTTGGGCGGCGTCGAGCAGCCGGCAATGACCAAAGCCAGGGGAAACAGTGTGATGCGCCAGTTCATCGGGCCATTCTAAAGAGGTCGTGCAAGCGCATGAGCCTGCGGCCAGGGCAGGGCGGGTCGACCCGCGCCGGCTTCTTTTTGCGAGGGCACGGGGCTATAGTCTGCGAGCACTGCTGCAGCCCCTTCCGATCCCCAAAGGACGTTCGTGCCGGACTCTCTGACTTCCACGCTCACCAGTTACTACGATGCGGTGCCCTACGACTCGCACCCGTTTCCCCAGTCCGCCGTGGAGCACCTGGAAGCCCTGGCCTTCCTGTTCGGACTCGAGGCGCCGCCGCCGCAGAAGGCGCGCGTGCTCGAACTGGGCTGCGCCGCCGGCGGCAACCTGATCCCGTTCGCGGCGCGCCATCCGCAAGCCCACGCGGTCGGGGTCGACCTGTCGCGCGTGCAGGTGGCCCAGGGCGCCGCGGCGCTCGACCAGGCGGGGCTGTCGAACATCGAGCTCAAGGCCTTCAACATCGCCGACATCGACGCCTCGTTCGGCCTGTTCGACTACATCGTCTGCCACGGCGTCTACAGCTGGGTGCCGGGGCCGGTGCAGGACGCGATCCTGCGCGTGTGCGCCGAGAACCTGGCGCCCAATGGCGTGGTGTACGTGAGCTACAACGTGTACCCCGGCTGGAAGGCGCGCGAGATCGTGCGTGACGCGATGATTTTGCGCGGCGGCCCGCGCGACACGCCCGAAGAAAAGCTCTCCTACGCGCGCGGCATGCTCGAGTTCCTCGAGCAGTCGGCCCGGCCCGACAGCGTGCTGCGCAAGACGCTCGAAGAGACGATGCCGATCGTGCGCAACTCCGGCAACTACTACCTGCTGCACGAGTTCCTCGAGCCCTGCAACGAGCCCTGCTATTTCAAGGAGTTCGTCGCGCGTGCCGAAGCGCGCGGGCTGGCCTACCTGTGCGACGCCGAGCCCTCGACCATGTTCGTGCAGAACTACGGCGAGAAGGTGCGCGACCCGCTGCTGCGCGAGTGCGGCGGCAGCCAGGTGATGATGGAGCAGTACCTCGACTTCCTCGTCAACCGCACCTTCCGCCAGACGCTGCTGGTGAAGCAGGGCAACGCCGCGAACATCCGCTACCGCCTCGAAGTTCCCCGCCTGCGCGCGCTGGAGTTCGCCGGCATCTTCCGCGTCGATGGCGGTGATGCGCTCACCATCGACGCCCGCGAGCAGCCCTGCACCGCGCTGCGCGACCTGAAGGTCACGTTGCGGCTGCCGGCGCACAAGGCGGTGGCGCAGGCGCTCGATGCCAGCTATCCGTGTTCGATGTCGACCGAGGCTTTGCTGGCCGCCGTGGTGACGCTCACCGGCGAGCCGCGCGCGGCCGTCGAACCCATCGTGCTGGCCATGCTCGAAGAGCTGCTGATCCTCGGCGCGCTGCGCATCCGCCGCACGCCGGTGTCGGCGGCTGCTTCGGTGTCCGCGTTGCCGCAGGTGCTGGCCCCGGTGCGCCGCGCGCTGGCCGGCATGCCCGCGTCGCAAGCGACGGCCGTGCTCTGCAACCAGTGGCACGAGCCGGTGTCGCTCACGGTGCTCGAACGCAGCCTGCTGCCGCTGCTCGACGGGGCGCACTCGCACGAGGCGCTGGCCGCTTTCCTGCTCGATGAGGTGCGCGCCGAACGCCTGCGCTTCCTCAAGGACGACCAGCCGCTGACCGATCCGTCGGCGCTGCACGCCTTCGCGCAGGAGCAGGTCGCGCAGGCGCTGCAAAGCCTGCGGCGCAAGGCGCTGCTCACGGCCTGAAGGCCCACACCATTCACCCCTCCCTCATTCTTCATCCAACGCACAGAGGAGACTTTTCCATGCAGCACTTCAAGTGGACCCCCACCCTGCGCGCCGCCGTCGCGGCCGCGCTCACCCTGGCGGCGGCCGGCGGCGCGCAGGCCGCGTCGCAGGCGCCGGTGGCGGCCGAACACGGCATGGTCGTGAGCGCGCAGCACCTGGCCAGCAAGGTCGGCGTCGACGTGCTCAAGCGCGGCGGCAACGCGGTCGATGCGGCCGTGGCTGTGGGCTATGCGCTGGCGGTGGTGTACCCGGCCGCCGGCAACCTCGGCGGCGGCGGCTTCATGACCGTGCAGCTGGCCGACGGCCGCAAGACCTTCCTGGACTTCCGCGAGAAGGCCCCGCTGGCCGCCACGGCCAACATGTACCTCGACAAGGACGGCAACGTCGTCAAGGGCCTGAGCACCCATGGCCACCTCGCCGTCGGCGTGCCGGGCTCGGTCTCGGGCATGGAGTACGCGCGCGAGAAGTACGGCACGATGAAGCGCGCTGACCTCATCGCCCCGTCGGTCCAGCTGGCCGACAAGGGCTTCGCGCTGGAGCAGGGCGACATCGACATGCTGCTCACCGCCACCAACGACTTCAAGAAAGACCCGGTCTCCGGCGCGATCTTCCTGAACAAGGGCGAGCCCTTCGCGGTCGGCCAGAAGCTGGTGCAGAAAGACCTGGCCAAGACACTGAAGGAAATCAGCGCCAAGGGCACCGACGGCTTCTACAAGGGCTGGGTCGGCAAGGCCATCGTGGCGTCGAGTCAGGCCGGCAAGGGCATCATCACGCAGGCCGACCTCGACCAGTACAAGACGCGCGAACTCGCGCCGGTCGAGTGCGACTACCGCGGCTACCGCGTGGTGTCGGCGCCGCCGCCGAGTTCGGGCGGCGTGATCATCTGCGAGATGCTCAACATCCTCGAGGGCTACCCGCTCAAGGACCTGGGCTTTCGCTCGGCGGAGTCGGTGCACTACCAGATCGAAGCCATGCGCCACGCCTACGTGGACCGCAACAGCTACCTGGGCGACCCCGACTTCGTGAAGAACCCGCTCGACCGCCTGCTCGACAAGGGCTATGCCGCCAAGATCCGCGCCGCCATCGACCCCAAGAAGGCCGGCGTTTCCAAGGACATCAAGCCCGGCGTGGCGCCGCATGAAGGCAGCAACACCACCCACTATTCGATCACCGACAAGTGGGGCAACGCGGTCTCGGTCACCTACACGCTGAACGACTGGTTCGGCGCCAAGGTCACGGCCGACAAGACCGGCGTGCTGCTGAACAACGAGATGGACGACTTCACCTCCAAGATCGGCGTGCCCAACATGTACGGCCTGGTGCAGGGCGAGGCCAACGCCATCGCCCCGGGCAAGCGCCCGCTGAGCTCGATGAGCCCGACCATCGTGTCGAAAGACGGCAAGCCGGTCTTCGTGGTCGGCACGCCCGGCGGCAGCCGCATCATCACGGCCGTGCTGCACACCATCCTGAACGTGGTCGACTACGGCATGAACGTGCAGGAGGCCGTCGATGCGCCGCGCTTCCACCAGCAATGGCTGCCCGACGTGACCAACGTCGAGACCTTCGCGATCAGCCCCGACACCCGCAAGATCCTGACCGACATGGGCCACAACCTGGGCGTGCCGCAGCCGGCCAACCACCTGGCGGCGATCATCGTCGGCGCGCCCTCGCTGGGCGGCAAGCCGGTGGGTGCGAACCGCTTCTACGGCGCCAACGACCCGCGCCGCAACACGGGCCTGGCCGCCGGGTACTGAACCTGCGGCACACTTGAAGGCGGTCGTGCCCCTGTCGGCACGGCCGCTTTTTTCATTTTTCATGCACCTGCAAGACATCCTCTATACCCAGGGCTTCGGCACCCGCCGCGTGTGCGCGGGCCTGGTCCAGCAAGGCCACGTGAGCATTGCCGGCGCGGCCGTGACCGACCCCTTCGCCGATCTCGACCCCGAAGGCCTGCTGTTCACCGTGCAGGGCACCGAGTGGGCCTGCCACGAGAAGGCCTACCTGATGCTGCACAAGCCGGCCGGCACCGAGTGCTCGCAGAAGCCCTCGACCTACCCGAGCATCTACACGCTGCTGCCGTCGCCGCTGCGGCTGCGGCCCAACAAGGGCGCGGTGCAGGGCGTGCAGGCCATCGGCCGGCTCGACCAGGACACGACCGGCCTGCTGCTGCTGACCGACGACGGCCAGTTCATCCACAAGATGGGTTCGCCCAAGCACCACGTGCCCAAGGTCTACGAGGTGACGGCCAAGCACCCGATCGACGAGGCGCAGATCGCCAGGCTGCTGGCCGGCGTGGTGCTCGACGACGACCCGAAGCCCGTGCGCGCGGCCGCCTGCGAATCCGACAGCCCGCTGCACTTGCGGCTCACCCTCACCGAGGGCAAGTACCACCAGGTCAAGCGAATGCTGGCCGCGGTCGGCAACCGGGTCGAAGGGCTGCACCGGTCGCGCATCGGCGGCCTGGCGCTGCCGGACGACCTGGCGCCGGGGCAATGGCGCTGGCTCACGGCCGAACAGGTGGCCCAGCTGCGGGCGCCCGTGCCCCGGGCCGCTTGACATAGGTCAAGGCGCCGGGCGCAACAGCGGGTGAGGGGGCGCCGGCGGTCAGCTGTTTGTCGGGTTCGACCGTTAAGATTGTTAACCCTCTCCCGGAACCTTCCCTTGCGACTCCCTGCCCGCCCGAACGGCCGCATCGCGGCCTTCCTGCTGTCCTGCCTGTGCCTGACAGCCCTGGTGACCCTCCCCGCCGCGGCGGCGCCGCCGGCCCCTCCACCGGTTTTTGTGCTCAATTCGCTGGACGCCAGCGTGAGCGTGATCAACCCGGTCGACTGGACCGAGAAGCAGCGCATTCCCACCGGCAAGGAGCCGCACCACATCTACATGACGCCCGACGAGAAGTCGGTCATCGTGGCCAATTCGGCGGGCGATTCGCTCACCTTCCTGGACCCACGCACGGCCGAGGTGCAGCGCGTGGTGTACGGCATCATCGATCCCTACCAGCTGCAGTTCTCGCGCGACATGAAGTGGTTCGTCACGGCGGCCAACCGCCTGAACCACGTCGACGTGTACCGCTGGGACGGCAAGGACCTGAAGCTGGTCAAGCGCATCGCCACCGGCAAGACGCCCAGCCACATCTGGATCGACAACACCAGCACCGTGGCCTACGTCACCATGCAGGACAGCGACGAGCTGATCGCGGTCGACCTGCCGACGCAGACCATCCGCTGGCGCATGGCCACCGGCGCCATGCCGGCCGACATCTTCGGCGCCCACAACGACAAGACGCTGCTCGTGGGCCTCACCGGCAGCGACGGCGTGCAGGTGTTCGACGTGGCCGGCGCCCAGCCCAAGCTGGTCGGCAAGATCCCTACCGGCAAGGGCGCCCACGCCTTCCGCTCGGCGGGCGACGGCAAGACCGTGTTCGTGAGCAACCGGGTGGCCAACACCATCAGCCGCATCGACCTGACCACGCTGAAGGTCGTCGCCACCTACAACGTGCCCGGCGGCCCTGACTGCATGGACGTGTCGGCCGACGGCAAGACGCTGTACGTGACCTCGCGCTGGGCCAAGAAGCTCACGGTGGTCGATCTCGCGAGCCAGAAGGTCGTGCGGCAGATCAACGTCGGCCGCTCGCCGCACGGCGTCTGGACCCTCGACCATGCCAAGCGCATCTGAGCGCGTGCGCGGTGTGCGCACCGCCGGGGTGGCCTTCGCCGTCGCGGCGCTGGCCTGCGCCACCGTGCCGGCGGCCGGGGCCCAGGAAGCCGCCGCCTGCGACAAGCCGGTCTACCTGACGCTGGACACCGGCCACATGGGCATCGCCCCGCTGGTGGCCGACGTGCTCAAGCGCCAGGACGTGCGCGTCACCTTCTTCGCCGCCGCCGAGCGCACCCAGACCGACGGCGACAGCCTGGACGACCACTGGGCGCCGTGGTGGAAGGCGAGGGCGGCCGAGGGCCACGAGTTCGGCTCGCACACCTACGATCACGCCTACTGGCGCGGCGACGTCAAGGGCACGCCGCCGAGCTTTCGCATCAAGCCGTCGGCCGGCCCGCAGACCGGCAAGGAGTCGGTCTGGAGCGCGGCCCAGTACTGCGCCGACATCCGCAAGTCGTCCGACCGGCTGGCCGCCATCACCGGCAAGAGGCCATTGCCGCTGTACCGCGCGCCGGGCGGCAAGACCTCGCCCGCGCTGCTGGCGGCCGCCAAAGACTGCGGTTATGCGCACGTGGGCTGGTCGCCCGCCGGCTTCCTCGGCGACGAGCTGCCGAGCGAGACGTTCAGCAACCAGAAGCTGCTGGCCCAGGCGCTCGCGGGCATCCGCCCCGGCGACATCCTGCTGGCGCACCTGGGCATCTGGTCGCGCAAGGACCCGTGGGCGCCCGCCAACCTGGAGCCGCTCATCGTCGGCCTGAAGGCCAAGGGCTTCTGTTTTCGCACGCTGCGCCAGCACCCGGACTACCGCGCCTGGATCGCCTCCCATCCTTGATTCCTGAGTTTTCGCCGTGATCGACTGGTTGACCGACGTTTTTTCCGCCATGCAGGGCTGGCTCTTCGAGACCGCCGTGCAGCCGCTGGTGTACGCCATCGGCCTGGGCGGCTGGGCCGAGGACGCCTTCGACGCCACCGGCTGGCTGCTGGTCGGCGTGATCCAGATCCTCGTGCTGCTGGCCGTGATCGGCCCGCTGCAGCGCTGGCGCGCGGTCGAGGCCGTGACCGACCGCCGCGCCATCCGCACCGACGTGCTCTACACGCTGATCCACCGGCTGGGCCTGTTCCGGCTGGCGCTGTTCTTCACGCTGCAGCCGCTGTTCGACGACCTGCTCGGCAGCCTGCGCATGGCCGGGTGGGGCACCTTCCACCTGGACGAGGCCTGGCCCGGCGTGACCGACGTGCCGTGGGTGGCCTTTGCCATCTACCTCGTGGTGCTCGACTTCGTCGGCTACTGGATCCACCGCGGCCAGCACCAGTTCAACTGGTGGTGGAGCCTGCATTCGCTGCACCACTCGCAGCGCCAGATGACGATGTGGAGCGACGACCGCAACCACCTGCTGGACGACGTCATCCATGACACGCTCATCGTCATCGTGGCGCAGCTGATCGGCGTGGCGCCGGGCCAGTTCATTGCCGTCGTGGCCTTCACCCAGCTCAGCGAGAGCCTGCAGCACGCCAACCTGCGGCTGAGTTTCGGGGCCATCGGCGAGCGGCTGTGGGTCAGCCCGCGCTTTCACCGGCTGCACCACAGCATCGGGCTGGGGCATGAGTCGCACGGCCGGAGCACGCTGGGCGGCCACAACTTCGGCGTGCTGCTGCCCTGGTGGGACATGCTCTTTCGCACCGCCAACTTCGAAAACCGCTACGACCCGACCGGCATCCGCGACCAGGTCGAGCCCGGCGCCGACGGGCGGCCGCGCGACTACGGCCAGGGCTTCTGGTCGCAGCAGTGGCTGGGGCTGAAGCGGCTGTTCGGCCGCGCCTGATCCGCCCGCAGGCCCGGCGGCTGGCGGGCCGGGGCCTTGCGCTATCCTCGAACCTCATGCGCCTGCTCCTCGACTCCTTCTGGCGCGCGGTGGCCTATTGCATGCTCCCGCGCGTGATCGTGCTGTCGCTCCTGCCATTGGCGCTCATGGTGCTGCTGGCCGCGGGGCTCGGCTACTTCTACTGGGACGCGGCCGTCGCCTGGACGCGCGAGGCCCTCGACGCCTGGCCGCTGCTGTCCAGCTTCTGGGCCTGGATCGGGCGCCTCTTCTCCAGCGACGTCACGGCCGCGCTGGCGCCGCTGGTGGTGGTGTTCGGCGTCACGCCGCTGATCGTCGTGCTGTCGCTGCTCATCGTGGCCGGCTTCATGGCGCCGGCGCTCACCAAGCTCGTGGCCGAACGGCGCTTTCCCACGCTGGAGCAGAAGAAGGGCGCCTCCTTCTTCGGCAGCGTGCTGCGCTCGCTCGGCGCCACCGTGCTGGCGCTGATCGCGCTGGTGGTGTCGATGCCGCTGTGGCTCATTCCGCCGCTGGTGCTGATCCTGCCGCCGCTGATCTGGGGCTGGCTCACCTACCGGGTGATGAGCTTCGACGCGCTGGCCGAGCACGCCAGCCCCGAGGAACGCGCCGCGCTGCTGCGCGCCCACCGGCTGCCGCTGCTGTGCATCGGCGTGCTGTGCGGCTACCTGGGCGCCGCGCCGAGCATCGTGTGGGCCTCGGGCCTGCTGTTCGCCGCCGCCTTCTTCGTGCTGGTGCCGATCGCCATCTGGATCTACACGCTGGTCTTTGCTTTCTCCGCGCTCTGGTTTGCGCACTACTGCCTCGACGCCCTGACCCAACTGCGCGCCCAGCGCGCGGCGCTGCAGCCCGCGGCCGGCAGCGGCGACGCGCAGCAGCAGGCGATCGAGGCGGCCGAAGCCACCGAGGCCAACAAGGCCGCTCTTTCTCAATGGAGTTCTCCATGACACGCGCATTCGGTCTCATCGTCGTCGGCGACGAGATCCTTTCCGGCAAGCGGGCCGACAAGCACATGGCCAAGGTCATCGAGCTGCTGGCCGCGCGCGGCCTGCAGCTGGGCTGGGCCGAGTACGTGGGCGACGAGCCTACGCGGATCACCGCGGCCCTGATGCGCGCCTTCGCCTCGGGCGACATCGTGTTCTCGACCGGCGGCATCGGCGCCACGCCCGACGACCACACCCGCCAGTGCGCCGCCCAGGCCCTGCGCGTGCCGCTGGCGCTGCACCCCGAGGCCGAGGCGCTGATCCGCGAGCGCATGCAGGACACGGCCCTGGAGCAGGGCGTGCCCTACGAACCCGACCGGCCCGACAACATCCACCGCCTGAACATGGGCGTGTTTCCGCAGGGCGCGTCGATCATCCGCAACCCGTACAACAAGATCCCGGGGTTCAGCGTCGAGCACGTGCATTTCGTGCCGGGCTTCCCGGTCATGGCCTGGCCGATGATCGAGTCGGTGCTTGACAGCCGTTATGCCGATCTGTTCACCCGCAACGCCATCGCCGAGAAGTCCGTGATCGTTTTCGGTGCGATGGAAGCCACCCTCACGCCGCTGATGCAGGCCATCGAGCAGGCCCACGCCGGCATCAAGGTGTTCAGCCTGCCCAGCGTGGATCACCCCCAGTACGGGCGTCACATCGAGCTGGGCGTCAAGGGCGACCCTGCGAAGCTCGATGCCGCCTATGGCCAGCTCATCGAAGGTCTGCACACTTTCGATGCGAAGCTTGGCCCTGAATTGGTGCGTTAATCTGCATTGCACCAATTTGGTGATTTTTTCCTTTTCCGGCAGCCCCTGGGCCGTCACCCGGGCCTCATCCGGCGGGGTGACAATGGCACAGAAACTGCATCCTCCCGTCCCTGTATTCCTAACCACCATCCAACTCAGGAGAAACTGATGGCAAAGACCGTCGCCGATGTACTCAAGCTCGTCAAGGAAAACGAGGTCAAGTTCGTCGACTTGCGCTTCACCGACACCCGCGGCAAAGAGCAGCACGTGACCGTGCCCGTGTCGCACTTCGATGAAGACAAATTCACCTCGGGCCACGCGTTCGACGGTTCGTCCATCGCCGGTTGGAAGGGCATCGAAGCCTCGGACATGCAGCTCATGCCCGACCCGAACACCGCCAACATCGACCCGTTCTTCGAAGAAACGACGCTGATCCTGACCTGCGACGTGATCGACCCGGCCGACGGCAAGGCCTACGAGCGCGACCCGCGTTCGCTCGCCAAGCGCGCCGAGGCGTACATGAAGGCTTCCGGCCTGGGCGACACCGCCTACTTCGGACCGGAACCCGAATTCTTCGTGTTCGACGGCGTGCGCTGGAAGAACGACATGTCGGGCTGCTTCGTGAAGATCGAGTCCGAAGAAGCCTCGTGGAACACCGACAAGGAGTTCGAGCACGGCAACAGCGGCCACCGTCCCGCAGTCAAGGGCGGCTACTTCCCGGTGCCCCCGGTCGACAGCTTCCAGGACATGCGCTCCGAAATGAGCCTGGTGCTCGAATCGCTGGGCATCCCGGTCGAAGTGCATCACCATGAAGTGGCCAACGCCGGCCAGCTCGAGATCGGCACCCGCTTCAGCACGCTGGTGCAGCGCGCCGACTGGGTTCAGCTGCAGAAGTACGTGATCCACAACGTGGCCCACGCCTATGGCAAGACCGCCACCTTCATGCCCAAGCCCATCGTTGGCGACAACGGCTCCGGCATGCACGTGCACCAGTCGGTCTGGAAGGACGGCAAGAACCTGTTCGCCGGCGACGGCTACGCAGGTCTGTCGGACTTCGCGCTGCACTACATCGGCGGCATCATCAAGCACGCCCGTGCCCTGAACGCCATCACGAACCCCGGCACCAACAGCTACAAGCGCCTGGTGCCCGGCTTCGAAGCCCCGGTGAAGCTGGCCTACTCGGCCAAGAACCGCTCGGCCTCGATCCGCATCCCGTTCGTGGCCAACCCGAAGGGCCGCCGCGTCGAAGCGCGCTTCCCCGATCCGCTGATGAACCCGTACCTGGGCTTTGCCGCGCTGCTGATGGCCGGCCTGGACGGCGTGGAAAACAAGATCCATCCGGGCGAAGCCGCCAGCAAGGACCTGTACCACCTGCCGCCGGAAGAAGACGCGCTGATCCCGACCGTCTGCCACAGCCTGGACCAGGCCCTGGAGCACCTGGACAAGGACCGTGCGTTCCTGACCAAGGGCGGCGTGTTCACCGACTCGTACATCGACGCGTACATCGACCTCAAGATGCAGGAAGTCACGCGCTTCCGCATGGCGACCCATCCGGTCGAATTCGACATGTACTACTCGCTGTAAAAAGCGCCACAGCAAGCCCGCCTCGGCGGGCAAGTAAGACAAAAGGACGGCCCCGGCCGTCCTTTTTCCTTGGTGCGGAACACCCTGTCGTGAGCGGGCCCGAATTGCATCAAAATGCGCGTTTGTCGCGCCCTCTCCGGATCCAAATGAAGACTGCTTCCCTGATTTTCCTGGCCGCCGCCTCGTTCGCCACCGCCACGGCGGCGCTCGCGCAAGAGCGCGTCTGGCGCTGCGGCAACGAGTACACCAACAACGCGACCGTGGCCCAGCAAAAGGGCTGCAAGATCATGGAAGGCGGCAACGTCACCGTCGTGCAGGGCACGAAGCCTTCGGGCGGCGGTGGTGGCAGCGCGTCGTCGTCGGGCGGTTCATCCGCCGCGCGCGCCCCGGCGGGCAGCCCGCGCGTCGAAGGCGTCGACCAGCGCGCCCGCGACGGCGAGGCGCGCTCGGTGCTCGAGGCCGAGCTGCGCAAGGCCGAGGCCCGCCAGACCGAGCTCAAGAAGGAATACAACAACGGCGAGCCCGAGAAGCAGGGCAGCGAAGGCCGCAACTACCAGAAGTACCTGGACCGCGTGGCCGAGATGAAGGCCGAACTCGCGCGCAACGAGAGCGACATCGCCGGCATCCGCCGCGAAATCGGCCGCCTGCCCGGCAAGCCGCAAGCGCAGTAAGCGGCGCGCAGTCCATGGTGTTCGGCAAGAAGGCGACTGGCGCCAATCCGCGCTTTCGCGCCTTCGACCTCTTGTCCACGCTGATCGCGGTGGTCAACAGCGACGGCTCGGTGCTGTTCGCCAACGCGGGCCTCGAAGACGCGCTGGGTACCTCGCGGCGCACGCTCGAGGGCTCGCAGTTCGGCGCTTGTTTCCATGAGCCGCAGGTGCTGCGCACCGCGCTCGACGGCGCCAGCAGCAACGACTTCGCCACGCTGCGCTACGAGGCCTTTTTGCGCCGCGTGAACCACGAGCTGATGCCCGTGCAGGTCACGCTCGCGCACGGCGACAAGAAGGGCGAGCTCATCATCGAGATGTCGCCGCTGGAGCAGCAGGTGCGCCAGGACCGCGAGGAGCGCCTGATCGACCAGGCGCAGGCCAACAAGGAACTCATCCGCAACCTCGCGCACGAGATCAAGAACCCGCTGGGCGGCATCCGCGGCGCGGCGCAGTTACTGCAGATGGAGGTCGAGTCGCGCGACCTCATCGAGTACACCCAGGTCATCATCCACGAGGCCGACCGGCTGCAGACGCTGGTCGACCGGCTGCTGGCGCCGCACCGGCGCCCGCACGTGGTGGGCGACGTGAACATCCACGAGGTGTGCGAGCGCGTGCGCTCGGTGATCCTGGCCGAGTTTCCGCGCGACCTGCACATCGAGCGCGACTTCGACGTCTCCATTCCCGAGTTCCGCGGCGACCGCGAGCAGCTCATCCAGGCCACGCTCAACATCGCGCACAACGCGGCGCAGGCCCTGGCCGAGCGCCGCGCGGCGGGCGATGCGCAGATCACTTTCAAGACCCGTGTGGCCCGCCAGGTGATCTTCAACAAGCAGTGGTATCGATTGGCACTGGAATTGCATGTCATCGACAATGGACCGGGTGTGCCGGACACGATCAAGGACCGCATCTTCTATCCGCTCGTTTCGGGCAGGGAAGGCGGGACCGGGCTGGGACTGACGCTTGCGCAAACTTTTGTGCAACAGCATCACGGCGTGATCGAGTGCGACAGCGTCCCGGGCCGAACCGATTTCAAGATATTGATTCCGCTGCCCTAGCGCAGCCCCGGCAACAGAGGAGATGCATGAAGCCGATCTGGATAGTTGATGACGACCAATCGATACGCTTCGTGCTCGAGAAGGCACTGCTGCGCGAAGACCTGCCCACGCGCAGCTTCACGAACACACGCGAAGTGCTGGCCGCGCTCGAACAGGCCGAAGGCGACGAGCAGCAGGGCCCGCAGGTCCTGGTGAGCGACATCCGCATGCCGGGCGGCTCGGGGCTCGACCTGCTCGACAAGATCAAGGCCAAGCACCCCGGCCTGCCGGTCATCATCATGACCGCCTTCTCCGACCTGGACAGCGCGGTCTCGGCCTTCCAGGGCGGCGCCTTCGAATACCTGCCCAAGCCCTTCGACCTGCCGCGTGCCGTGGAACTCATCCGCCGCGCCGTCGACGAAAGCCAGCGCGAAGAGGTGTCCGAAGAGCGCATGGTCGCTGCGCCCGAGATGCTCGGCCAGGCGCCCGCGATGCAGGACGTGTTCCGTGCCATCGGCCGGCTGTCGCAAAGCAACGTCACGGTGCTCATCACCGGCGAATCGGGCTCGGGTAAGGAGCTGGTGGCGCGCGCGCTGCACAAGCACTCGCCGCGCGCCAACGGCCCCTTCGTGGCGATCAACACCGCCGCCATTCCGAAAGACCTGCTCGAGAGCGAACTCTTCGGCCACGAGCGCGGCGCCTTCACCGGCGCGCAGACCATGCGCCGCGGCCGCTTCGAGCAGGCCGAGGGCGGCACGCTGTTCCTCGACGAAATCGGCGACATGCCCTTCGACCTGCAGACGCGCCTCTTGCGCGTGCTCAGCGACGGCCACTTCTACCGCGTGGGCGGCCACAACTCGGTCAAGGCCAACGTGCGCGTCATCGCGGCCACCCACCAGGACCTCGAGCAGCGCGTGAAGCTCGGCGGTTTCCGCGAAGACCTGTTCCACCGCCTCAACGTGATCCGCCTGCGCCTGCCCGCGCTGCGCGAACGCGGCGAAGACGTGCCCGCGCTCACGCGCCACTTCCTGCAGCAGAGCGCGCGCCAGCTGGGCGTCGAGCCCAAGCGCATCTCCGATGCGGCGCTGGCCAGGCTTGCGGCCTTCAACTTCCCGGGCAACGTGCGCCAGCTCGAGAATATCTGCCACTGGCTGACCGTGATGGCGCCCGCGCAGCTGATCGAGTCGAAAGACCTGCCGCCCGAAGTGATGGCGGGCAGCGGGGCGGACGTGCATGCGGCGGTGGCCGAGGCGGCGGCGCCCGTGCAGGCTGCAGCGCCGTTGGCCGTCGAGCGCGACGCGTCCGCGCCGGTGGTCGCGGCCCCCGAGGCGGTGCCAGGCGCACCGACGGGCCCCAGCGCCTGGGAAAGCGGCCTCGAGGCCGAGGCTCAGGCGCTGCTGGCCGCAGGCCGCACCGACGTGTGGGACGTGCTCACGCGTCGCTTCGAATCGCGGCTGATCCTCACCGCGCTGGCCAACACGCGCGGCCGGCGCATCGAGGCGGCCCAGAAGCTGGGCATCGGGCGCAACACCATCACCCGGAAAATCCAGGAACTCGGTATCGAATGAAAAGGCCCTCCCAGGGCCTTTTTTTTATTACCGGCTGCGCTGGCCGAGCGTGAGGGAATCGAGCTGGAAATTGCCGCTCTTGTCCCAGAGCCAGGTGTCGACGTACGTGTGACCGCCCAGCTTGCCGGGGCTCGGCAAGGGCGAGGTCGCCTTGACCAGCTCCGCGATCATCGGCGGCACCTCGGGCGCATGGCTGGGCACGCGGCTGAACGTGACGTTGGTGACCTTGCCGTTCGCATCGATCTCGGTCTCGACCACCACCACGGCGTACACCAGCGGCGGGATCTTGCCTTTGTAGATGCGGCTGGCATACGCCTTGTAGATGTGGCGTGCGCCGGTCTTGCGGTAGGTGCGGATCGCGGGCGTCTGCGCGGTGATGAGCCGCACGGTCGGCACGTCGCGGCTGCCTTCGGTGGCGGTTGCGCCGCCGGGCGATGTGCTGCCTGTGCCGCTTTCCGATCCGCCGCCCGGCTTGAGCACCGAGCAGGCGGCCAGCGCGAGCGCCGCGGCGGCGATCGCGGCGGAACGGGCAAGGCGTGCGGCGATCGGCGTCGTCATGGCCGTCAGGCGCCCGCGCCGAGTTCGAGCACCACCGGGGCGTGGTCGCTCGGCTTTTCCCACTTGCGCGGCACGCGGTCGATGACGCAGCCCTTCACCAGCGGCCGCAGCGGCTCGCTCACGAGGATGTGGTCGATGCGCAGGCCGCGGTTCTTCTGGTAGCCCAGCATGCGGTAGTCCCACCACGAGAAGCTTTTTTCGGGCTGCTCGAACATGCGGAAGCTGTCGGTCAGGCCCAGGCCGAGCAGCGCCTTGAAGTGGTCGCGCTCTTCGGTCGTGTGGTGGATCGTTTCCTTCAGGCCCACGGGGTCGAAGCTGTCGCGGTCCTCGGGCGTGACGTTGAAGTCGCCCAGCAGCACGAGGTTCGGGTGCGCCGCGAGTTCACGCGCAATGTAGGCGTGCAGCGCGTCGAGCCACTTCATCTTGTAGGCGAACTTCTCGCTGCCCGGTTCCTGGCCGTTCACGAAGTAGCCGTTGATCACGCGCAGCGGGCCCGAGGGCGTCTCGATGGTGGCGGCGATCACGCGCGACTGCTCGTCGGCGAAGTTCTCGATGTTCTTCACCACGTCGCGCACCGGCGCCAGGCTGAGGATGGCGACGCCGTTGTAGGTCTTCTGCCCGAACACCGCCGCTTCGTAGCCGGCCGACTTCAGCACCTCGAGCGGAAACTTGTCGTCGGTCATCTTGAGCTCCTGCAGGCACAGCACATCGACCGGGTTGGCGATGAGCCAGTCGAGCACATGCTGCAGGCGCGCGGTGAGGGAGTTGACGTTCCAGGTGGCTATTTTCATGAGGGCTCTGCGTATTCGGTTATCGGGGGCGGTCGTGCGTTCGCAGCCGGTCGGTGAGGTCTCTGTGCAGGCGAAGGAAGTGGCCGCGCCCAGACCCGGAAGGAAGGCGTGTCGGCAGCGAGACCGCGACAGTGATTTCCATCGCGGTATTTTGCCTCGCTGGATCGGGATGCCGTGTAAGCGAAGGCGAGGGGCGCGGAACCGCCGACCCGCCCGCCGGCGCTAGGGCTGAAGGTACCAGCCCAGCTCGCCCTGCAGGAACTGGGCGGCCTCGGGCGGCAGATCGTCCGAGTCGAAGAAGCTCGCCACAGGCCGCTCGACCACGATGCACCCCGCGTGCAGGTACGCCACGCGCGTGGCCAGGCGCTTGGCCTGCCCGAGGTTGTGCGTGCTCATCACGATCGTCACGCCGCTGTGGGCGACTTCTTCGATGAGGGCCTCGATCTCGTTCTTGGCGCCAGGGTCCAGGCTGGCCGTGGGCTCGTCCAGGAACAGGATGTCCGGCTGCAGCGCCCAGGCGCGCGCCAGGCCCAGGCGCTGTTGCTGGCCGCCCGACAGCGAACGCGCCGAGCGCTCGGCATGTTCGAGCAGGCCCACGCGCGCCAGCGCCAGGCCGCAGCGCTCGCTGCGCTCGGCGGCCGGCACGCCCGCCAGCCACAGGCCCACCCACACATTGCGCCACACCGAGAGGCTCAGCAGGAACGGGCGCTGGAACAGCATGGCCGCGCGCGGCAGGCGGCCTTCGGGCCGCAGCGGCAGGCGCTCGCAGCGCCCTTCGCAGGGCAGCAGCCCGTGCAGCAGCCGCAGCAGCGTGGTCTTGCCCGAGCCGTTGGCGCCCACGAGCACGAGCCGGTCGCTCCGGTGCAGGGTCAGCGAGGCCTCGTCCAGCGCGACCAGCGCGCCGAAGCGCACCGTGGCGCGCTCGAGCCGGATCAGCGGCACCGTGCCGACCGCGGCCGGCGTGTGCGAGGCGGGCGTGCGGCGCACCGCGCGCGGCTTCGCCGGCGGGGCGGTGCTCAGCGGGCGCGTGGCCAGCCATTGCAGCAGCCCGATGGCGCCGTTGACCGCGCCGACCACCGCCAGCAGCACGATGCCCAGCGCCAGGGCCAGCGCGAGGTCGCCCTTGCTGGTCTCCAGCGCGATGGTGGTGGTCATCACGCGCGTGACGCCGGCGATGTTGCCGCCGACGATCATCACGGCGCCGACCTCGGCGATGGCCCGCGCGAAGGCCGTGAGCAGCACGGTGGCCACGCCCATCCGGTCGTGCACCAGCATCAGCAGGGCGGTGGCGAGCGGCCCGGCGCCCAGCGAGCGCAGCTGGTCGCCGCCGTCGGCCAGCGCCGCCATCACGAGCCGGCGCGACAGCGCGGCGATCAGCGGCGTGACGAGCACGCTCTGCGCCACCACCATCGCCGACGGCGTGAACAGGATGCCCAGTTCGCCCAGCGGCCCCGAGCGCGAGAGCAGCAGGTACACCAGCAGGCCCACGACCACGGCGGGCAGGGCCAGCAGCGTGTTCACCAGCCACACGGCCAGCGCATGCCCCGGAAACCGCGCCACCGCCAGCCATGCGCCCAGCAGCAGGCCGAACAGCGCGCCGATCAGGCAGGCCGTGGCGCTCACCTGCAGCGAGAGCGCCGTGATGCGCACGAGTTCGGGGTCGGCGCCGGTGATGAGGCGCCAGGCCAGCGCCCAGCCTTCGGTCACGGTGTTCATCGAGGGACGGCCTTCATCGCCACCGCGAGGCGGTGTTCATCGCGTGGCCCGGCCCGGCCATCGACCGGCGCGCCGTTCACTGGCCCGCGTTCGGGAAGAAGAGCTGCTCGCCGCCGATCTTGTACGCGGCGATCGCGGCCTGCCCGTCGCGCGACACGACCCAGTCGGAGAACGCCTGCGCCAGGTCTTTCTTCACGTGCGGGTGCCTGGCCGGGTTCACGACGATCACGCCGTACTGGTTGAACAGCTGCTTGTCGCCCTCGACCACGATGCCCAGGTCGGCGCGGTTCTTGAAGTTGAGCCAGGTGCCGCGGTCGGACAGCACATAGGCATTGGTCGACGCCGCGATGTTGAGCGCCTGGCCCATGCCGCAGCCGCATTCCTTGTAGCCGGCCGGCTTGGCGGCGGCCAGGTCGATGCCGGCGAGTTTCCACTGGCGCAGTTCGGCCGCATGCGTGCCGCTCTTGTCGCCGCGCGAGACGAAGGCGCCGCCCGTGGTGCCCAGGCGCTTGAGCGCCGCCGCGATGTCGTTGCCGCGCACGCCGGCCGGGTCGGACTTGGGCCCGATCAGCACGAAGTCGTTGTACATGACCGGGCGACGCGGCAGGCCGAAGCCTTCGGCGACGAACTTCTCTTCGGCGGGCTGGTCGTGCACGAACAGCGCGTCGGCGTCGCCGCGGCGCGCCATGTCCAGCGCCTGCCCGGTGCCCACCGCCACCACGCGCACCTCGGTGCCCGATGCCTTGGTGAACTGCGGCAGCAGGTGCTTGAACAGGCCCGACTGTTCCGTCGAGGTGGTCGAGGCCAGCACGATGAACTTGTCCTGGGCGTGCGCCATCGGCGCGAGCAGCGCACCAGCAAGTGCGCCGGCGAGGGCGAGAAGGGTGAAGCGTCTGCGCGAAGCCATCGTCATCGTGTCAGTCCTCGAGAGTGAAAGAAAGAAGCGGTTCGGCCATCAAGCGGCGGCATCGACGCGAAAGCCCAGCCGGCCCAGCGCCTCGCGCGCATCGGCCGATTGCAGCAACGCAATGAAGGCCTGCACCGGCGCGCGCCCAAGCCGTGCCTGGGGCACCACGAAGTCGTAGCGTTCCTCCTGCACGGGAATGAAGCCCAGCCCGTACTGCCGCGCGACCGTGTCGATGGCCAGGCCCCAGTCGGCGCGCTGCTGCGCCACGGCCACCGCCACCGCGTTGTGCGACTTGGTCTGCACGCCGTAGCCGGGCGGTTGCGCGCCGCCGAGCAGGCGGTCGATGAGGATGCGCGTGCCGCTGCCGGCGTTGCGGTTGACCATGGTGCAGCCGGGCTGCGCGCTCGCGGCCGCGATGGCCGCGGCGGCGTCCAGGCCCTCGAAGCGCGTGTCGCCGGGGCGATGGACCACGCCCTGCATGCGGCCGTAGCCCGTCACCAGTTCGAGGCCCGGCGTGAGCAGCGGCCGGTTGTAGACGCCCGTGGTCGGGTCCATCAGGTGGATGCCGGCCACGTCGCATTCGCCGCGCTTGGCGGCCATCAGCCCGCCGGTGCTGCCCACGTTCATGGCCTTGATGCGGATGCCCTGGCGCATCAGCTCGCCGGCCAGCCAGTCCAGGCCCACGCAATGGCTGCCGATGAAGATCAGGTCGGCGGCGTCCAGTCCCTGGCCCAGCAGCTGCACCTGCACGGGGGCGCCGGCGTCGACGATCTCGGTGTGCTGGCCGATGGTGATGAAGCCGTCGGCGCTGCTGAAGGTGGTGACCGAGCCCGAGCCCTTGCCCATCGGGTAGGCGGCCACGCCGTCGTCGGTGGGCACCAGGCCCACCAGGAGGTACTCGGTGCGGCCGCGCTCGGAATTCACGCGCATCGGCAGCGTGGCCGCCACGTGCGCGTGCCGCTGCGGCGGCCGGCCCGCGAAGGCGCGGATCACGGGCGCCAGGAACTCGTGGAAGGTGAAGACCGCCGAGGTCGGAAAGCCCGGCAGGATCACGACCGGCTTGCCGCCCGTGACCGCCAGGCACACCGGCTTGCCGGGCTTGAGCGCCACGCCGTGCGCCACCACGCCCGGGTCGCCGAGGGCGGCCACCACACGGTACGACAGGTCGCCTTCGCCTTTGGACGTGCCGCCCGAGAAGACGACGGCGTCGCATGCCAGGCCCTGCGTGAGCGCGGCCGACAGCAGGGCCTCGTCGTCGGGGATCACGCCCAGGCGCACCGGCTCGCCGCCCAGTTCCTCGACCGCGGCGCCGATGATGGCGGCGTTGGAGTCGTACACCGCGCCCATGGGCAGCGGCGCACCGGGCGCGACGATCTCGTTGCCGGTGGAGAAGATGGCGATGCGCGGCTTGCGCCACACGCCGACCTCGGCCAGGCCCAGCGCCGCGAGCACGCCGATCTCGCGCGAGCTCAGCACCTGGCCGGCGCGCAGCACGGTCTCGCCGCGCGCGATGTCGGTGCCGGCGTAGCTGACGTTCTCGCCGGCCGTGGCGGCGCGGCGCACCTGCACGTTGCCGCCGTCGAGGTCGGTGTGTTCCACCATCACCACCGCGTCGGCGCCGCGCGGCAGCATGCCGCCGGTGGCGATCGCCGTGGCGCACCCGGGCGTCACTTCGCGCTGCGGCACGATGCCCGGTGCGAGCGTCTCGCCCACGAGGGCCAGCGCGCGGACCTGTTCTTCCATCGCGCCCCAGGTGTCGGCGGCCTGCACGGCAAAGCCGTCGACGTTGGAGCGGTCGAAGCCGGGCACGTCGATGGCGGCGACCGCGTCGTCGGCGAGCACCCGGCCCAGCGCCGCGTGCAGGGGAATGGTCTCGCGGCCCAGCGGCGCGAGGCGCAGGTGTTCGCGGAAGCGGCGCTCGGCCTCGTCCCGCGTGACGACATCGAGAAATTGCGATTGGGCTTTCACAGGCACTCGTACAGATGAACAGTGACGTCGGTCCCGGGCCCGAAGCCTTCGCTTTCGGCGGGGGCGATCACGAAGCCGTCGGCGCGCGTGGTCGAGCTCAGCACCGAGGCGCCCGAGAGCGCGAGCGGCTCCACGCCGTCGGCGCCGATCTTCACGCGCACGTAGTCGACGCGCCCCACCTGCGAGACGATCTTGCGCGCCACGGTGGCGCGCGTGCGCGGGTAGGGCCAGTCGGCGGGCCGGCCGCCGAGCAGTCGGATCGCACGCCCGGCAAAGAAGTCGTAGGCGCACAGGCAGGAGACCGGGTTGCCCGGCAGCAGGAACACCAGCGTGTCGCCGATGCGCCCCATGCCGGCCGGGCTGGAGGGCCGCATCGCGATGCCGTGGATCGCGAGTTCGCCGAGTTCGGCCAGCAGGCGCGGCGCGTGGTCCTCGGCGCCCACGCTGGAGCCGCCGGAAATGAGCACCACGTCGGCACCGGGCGCGGCCAGTGCCTGCGCGATGATTTGCGGGTCGTCGCCCAGGCGCTGGTGCGACTCGAGCAGGCCGCCGTCGCGCGCCACGAGGCCGCGCAAGGTGACGGAGTTGGCGTCGTAGATCTCGCTCGGGCCCTTGGGCGTGCCGGGCGCGCGCACCTCGTTGCCGGTGACGAGCAGCCGCACGCGCGGCCGGCGCACCACCTGCAACTGCGCCAGGCCGAGCGACGCCGCCAGCCCCGCGTCCTGCGGGCGCAGGCGGCGGCCCGTGGCCAGCGCGGTGCTGCCGCGCGCGATGTCCTCGCCGACGTGGCCCACGTGCTGGCCCGGCGCGACGGCGCGCGTGATGGCCAGGCGTCCGTCCTGCTCGCTCGCGTACTCGGCGGGCACCACGGCGTCCAGCCCGCGCGGCACCGGGGCGCCGGTCATGATGCGGATGGCGGCGCCCGCGGGCACCTCGCCTTCGAAGGGACGGCCGGGCCAGGCGTGGCCGGCGATCGGAAATTCGAGCGGGTTGTATTCGCCGGCCCCCGTGGTCTCGCCGCCGCGCAGCGCATAGCCGTCCATGGCCGCGCGGTCGAACTCGGGCACCGCGATGGGCGCGATCACCTCCTGCAGCAGCACCCGCCCCGTGGCCTCGTCGACGGCCACGGATTCACCGGGCAGCAAGGGCGTGTGGGCGTCGATCCAGGCGAGGGCGGTGGGCACCTCGGCGCGCTGCGTGAAGCCGCGCATACGCACATCGGTCGAGGCAGTTCGTTCGGGTGTGGGCATCGGGGCCAGTATAGAAGTTGGAGGTCGCCGGCGTGGTCGGGCATGGCACCCGACAGCCATGCACAAGGCGGCCGTGCCGGACCTTGCCGGCGGGCCATTTGCGGTCGTTTTTTCTTCAGCCGCGTCCGCGCACGCGCGGTGCGCCGCCGGCTTACTTCTTGGGTGCGGGATTCGTCTGTGCCGAGGTCTGGTTCGAACTCGGCGGCGACGCGGCCGTGGGGGCCGGGGAGTGGGCGCCCGATGCCTCGATGGGCTTGGTTTCAACCTTGGGGGCAGCGGCGTAAGGCCCCGGGTCCACGCAGGGCGGCGTGGCCACCGCGGTCGGTGCCGGCTTGCCGGCGGCCTGCGCGCTCGCGCGGTACTTGGCGGCGACCTGGTCCTGTGACTTGCACAGCAGGTAGCCGTCGGTCTTGGCGCTCCACGCGGTGCGGGCCGCGGCCTCGGCGGCCTTGGCCTGCGCTTCCGGCGTGGGCGGGGGGAGCTTGGCGACAGCGGAGGTCGCAGCGAGTGCGCACAGAAGAAGGGTCAGCGTGTGCTTCATGCGGAGGTTCCTTGCTGCGCCGTCGCCGGCCGTGCGGGCTCGGGTACGCCGGCGGGTTGCGAGCGCTGCGCGGGGATCTTGCCGGCCTGGATGTCGTCGTACCAGAGCTTGTGGTGCTCGCGCGCCCAAGCCTCGTCGACATAGCCTTCGCGCATCGCCTTGTAGGCGCCGTCCATGCCCAGCGTGCCGATGTAGATGTGGCCCATGATCATCGCCATCATGAGCAGCGTGGCCACCGCATGCACCATGTGCGCGACCTGCATCTCGCCGCGCGTGTAGACGAAGCCGGGCAGCAGCTTGTCCAGGAACAGGCCCGAGGCGATGACGATGCTGCCCAGGAACAGCACGCCGCCCCAGAACACCGCCTTCTCGCCGGCGTTGAAGCGGTGCGACGCGGGCTCCTTGCCGCCGAACAGGCCGCCGCCGTGCCGCAGCCAGGTGAAGTCGTCCTTGCTCGGCCAGTTGCTGCGGATGAAGGTGAAGATCATGAACAGCGTGGTCACCACGAACAGCGGCCCCACGAAGTTGTGCACCGTCTTGAGCACGTAGGCGAGCCAGCCGAACAGCGCGCTGCCCAGCACCGGCAGCAGGAAGAACTTGCCGAAGGCCATCACGATGCCCGAGATCGCGAGCGTGACGAAGGCCAGCGCGTTCGACCAGTGCGTGGCGCGCTCGAACGGCGTGAAGCGCTCGATCTTGCGGCCGGTTTCGGTGCCGTGCAGGCGGATCGGCCCGCGCGTGAAATAGAAGATGGCCAGCGCCAGCAGCGTCACGAAGAGCAGCGCCGCGCCGTACGGAATGATCCAGTCGTTGCGCACCTGCCGCCAGGCCTCGCCCGCGTTGGTGAAGCGCGAACCCGGGTACTGCACGAAGCGCTGGATCAGGTTGCCGGCCTCGGGCGCCTGGCTCACCGGCAGGCTGCTGTAGCCGGTGACGCCGCCGCTCACCTGGCGCCACATCGGCGCGTTGTTGCCGGGCTGCACCTTGTTGCGCTCGCCGTTGGTCTGGTTGAGGTAGTTGGGATCGGCGCTGGCCTCGGGCTTGACGTCGAAGATGTTCTGGCTGCGGATGCCGCCCTCGGCCTTCGGTGCTGCTGCCGTGGCAGCGGCAGGCGAAGCAGGGGCGGGCGATGCGGTCACGGCGCCGCTCGCGGCCGGTTTGGCCTCCTGGGCCGGCGCCACCGCCGCCCAGCCCAGGAGCGCGGTCGCCAGCAGCGCGTGGAACGCGTGCCTGGTGCGAATGGTGACGCTCATGCGGCCTCCGGTTCAGTTTTCTCGGGTGTACTCGTTCTGGCCGTTGGAGCGCGTCTTGATCTGCTGCTCCCACGCCGTCTTGTCGCCCACCTTCCAGCCGGGCGCGGTGAAGGCGGTGCCGGTGTTGGCCTGCGTGCCCGTGCCGCTCCAGGGCACCGCGTCGTGCTTGACGCCCTCGGCGTTCGTCTGCGGCTTCTCGCTGCAGGCCGCCAGCAGCATCGCGCCCGAGGCGAGCGCGACGAGCATCACGACCGCGCGCTTCACTTGGTGCCTCCGGTGGGCGGCGTGCCGGCCTGCTGCGAGCCGTAGGCCGTGCCCCAGCCCCAGACCTCGGCGCCCGTGCCGCGGTGCACGACGCGGGTGCGGAAGATGTCGGCCACCACGTCGCCGTCGCCGGCCAGCAGGGCCTTGGTCGAGCACATCTCGGCGCAGGCCGGCAGCTTGCCTTCGGCCAGGCGGTTGCGGCCGTACTTCTCGAACTCGGCTTCGGAGCCGTTGGCTTCGGGGCCACCGGCGCAGAAGGTGCATTTGTCCATCTTGCCGCGCGCACCGAAGGTGCCCTGCGACGGGAACTGCGGCGCGCCGAAGGGGCAGGCGTACGAGCAGTAGCCGCAGCCGATGCACACGTCCTTGTCGTGCAGCACCACGCCTTCGTCGGTGCGGTAGAAGCATTGCACGGGGCACACCGCCATGCAGGGCGCGTCGGAGCAGTGCATGCAGGCCACCGAGATCGATTTCTCGCCCGGCAGGCCGTCATTGAGCGTGACCACGCGGCGGCGGTTCACGCCCCAGGGCACCTCGTTCTCGTTCTTGCAGGCCGTGACGCAGCCGTTGCACTCGATGCAGCGCTCGGAATCGCAGACGAACTTCATTCTTGCCATGGTGATTCCTTATGCTTTCTCGATGTTGCAGACCGTGGTCTTGGTCTCTTGCATCATGGTGACGCTGTCGTAGCCGTAGGTGGTGGCCGTGTTGATGGCCTCGCCGCGCACGATGGGCGCCGCGCCCTTCGGGTAATAGGCCAGCAGGTCTTCGCCCTGCCAGCGGCCCGAGAAGTGGAAGGGCATGAACACCGTGTCGGGCCCCACGCGCTCGGTCACCAGGGCCTGCACGTTGAGCTTGGCGCCCGTGGGCGTGTGCACCCAGGCGCGCTCGCCGTTGCGGATGTTCTTTTCGGCCGCCACCTTCGGGTTGATCTCGATGAACATCTCCTGCTGCAGCTCGGCCAGCCAGGGGTTGGAGCGGGTTTCCTCGCCGCCGCCCTCGTACTCCACGAGCCGACCCGAGGTCATGATGTAGGGGAACTTCTCGGCGATCTTGTCGGCGATGTTCTTCTGCTGCACCGTCTTGTAGAGCGTGGGCATGCGCCAGAAGGCCATCTTGTCGTCGTGCGTCGGGTACTTGGCGACCAGGTCGGGGCGCGTGCCGTAGATCGGCTCGCGGTGCTGCGGGATCGCGTCGGGAAAGTTCCACACCACCGCGCGCGCCTTCGCGTTGCCGAAGGGGTGGCAGCCGTGGTTCTTCATGAACACGCGGATCATGCCGCCCGAGCTGTCGGTCTTCCAGTTCTTGCCTTCGGCCTTGGGCTTCTCGGCCTCGGTGAGTTCGTCCCACCAGCCCAGCTTCTTGAGCAGCAGGTGGTCGAGCTCGGGGTAACCGGTGGTGATGTCGGCGCCCAGCGAGTGGGAGCCGTCCTCGGCCAGCAGGTTCTTGCCGTTGCGCTCCACGCCGAAGTTCGCGCGGAAGTTGCCGCCGCCGTCCATCACGTGCTTGGACGGGTCGTACAGGTTCGGCGAGCCGGGGTGCTTGAGCTCGGGCGTGCCGTAGCAGGGCCAGGGCAGGCCGAAGTAGTCGCCCGAGATGTCGTAGCCGTTGACCTTGTCCTTGACCGCCCCCTTGGCCCGCAGCGTGCGCACGTCGAAGGCGGCCATGTTGCGCATGTGCGCCTGCAGCCGCTCGGGACTCTGGCCCGAGTAGCCGACGGCCCAGCAGCACTTGTTGATCTCGCGCAGGATGTCGTCGGGCACGGGCTCGTCCATGCCCTTGACCTTCTGCATCTTGTAGTTCTTGCTGAGCTCCTTGCCGAAGCCCAGGCGGTCGGCGAACTGCTGCATGATCATGTGGTCGGTGCGGCTTTCCCACAGCGGCTCGATGACCTTCTCGCGCCACTGGATCGAGCGGTTCGACGCCGTCACCGAGCCGCTGGTCTCGAACTGCGTGCACGCGGGCAGCAGGTACACCGCGCGGTTCGCGTTGGCGTCCTCGGGCCGGCCCGGCATCGCGGCCATGGCGGCTGTGGCCGAGGGGTACGGGTCGACCACGACCAGCAGGTCGAGCTTGTCCATGGCCCGCTTCATCTCGAGGCCGCGCGTCTGCGAGTTGGGCGCATGGCCCCAGTAGAAGACGCCGCGCAGGTTCGAGTCCTGGTCGATGAGCTCGTTCTTCTCGAGCACGCCGTCGATCCAGCGCGACACCGTGATGCCCGGCTTGCTCATCATCGCGGGCGAGGCGAAGCGGCCCTTGATCCATTCGAAGTCCACGCCCCAGGTGGCGGCGAAGTGCTTCCACGAGCCTTCGACCAGGCCGTAGTAGCCCGGCAGCGAATCGGGGTTGGGACCGACGTCGGTCGCGCCCTGCACGTTGTCGTGGCCGCGGAAGATGTTGGTGCCGCCGCCCGAGGTGCCCACGTTGCCCAGCGCCAGCTGCAGGATGCACGAGGCCCGCACGATGGCGTTGCCGATGCTGTGCTGCGTCTGGCCCATGCACCACACGACGGTGCCGGGGCGGTGCTCGTGCAGCATGGTCGCGACCTTCAGCACCTGCGCCTCGCTCACGCCGCAGGCCTCCTCGACCTTGTCGGGCGTCCACTTGCTCATGACTTCCGCGCGCACTTCTTCCATGCCGTAGACGCGGTCGTTGAGGTAGCGCTTGTCTTCCCAGCCGTTCTTGAAGATGTGGTGCAGGATGCCGAACAGGAACGCGATGTCCGAGCCCGAGCGGATGCGCACGTACTCGTGGGCCTTGGCCGCCGTGCGCGTGAAGCGCGGGTCGACCACGATCATCTTGCAGCCGTTTTCCTTGGCATGCAGCATGTGCAGCATGCTCACGGGGTGCGCCTCGGCCGCGTTCGAGCCGATGTACATCGCGATCTTCGCGTTGCGCATGTCGTTGTACGAATTGGTCATGGCGCCGTAGCCCCATGTGTTCGCCACGCCCGCGACCGTGGTCGAGTGGCAGATGCGCGCCTGGTGGTCGCAGTTGTTGCTGCCGAAGAAGCTCACGAACTTGCGCAGCAGGTAGGCCTGCTCGTTGCTGTGCTTGCTCGAGCCGATCCAGTAGATCGCGTCGGGGCCGCTGGCCTTGGTGAGTTCCTTCAGCTTGGCGGTGATCTCGTCGAGCGCGGTGTCCCAGCTGATGCGCTCGTACTTGCCGTTCACGAGCTTCATCGGGTAGCGCAGGCGGTACTCGCCGTGGCCGTGCTCGCGCAGCGCCGCACCCTTGGCGCAGTGCGCGCCCAGGTTGATGGGCGAGTCGAACACCGGCTCCTGGCGCACCCACACGCCGTTCTCGACCACCGCGTCGGACGCGCAGCCGACCGAGCAGTGCGAGCACACGGTGCGCTTCACTTCGATCTTGCCGGCGCCGATGGCCGTGGGCCGGCCGTCGGCGGCCTTGGCCTTCTGGATCAGCGTGAGCTGGCTGGCCGCCAGGCCCACGCCGACGCCCAGGCCGGAGCGCCGCAGGAAGGCGCGCCGGTCCATGGTCGGCAAGGCGTTCGCGAGACCGCGCCGCAGGCTGTGAACGAAGGGCGACGCGTCGGAGGCCCGCGGGCTCGCGGTGCCTGGGGATTTTCTGGTCAGAAGCACGGGGTCTCCTCAGGCTGACGTGGTGGCGTAGTAACGCTTGACGTGTTCGCTCAGGGAATAGCCGCCGCCGTTTTCGGGCGGGGGCGGCAAAGAGGGGGCGACGGCGGCGACGGGTGTCTCGGCCATGTTTGGCAGCGACGTGACGGCCACCGCGGCGGCGCCGGCGGTAGCGGCACCGATGAAGAATCCGCGGCGGGAGGCCGGCTTGATGCCGGTGTTTTGGCTGTCCTGCATATTGACTCCAGGAGTGGCTGGGCGCGACGAGAGAGGGGAAACCCGGTCGGCCTTGTGGATACTAGACCAGCAACAAGGTGTGAGCAACCTGAATACCCCTCGCATTCGTTCGCTTCAGTCCAGCATGTCGAAGGCCTGCGCCTCGACGTCGCCGAACGCGCGCGTGAAGGCGGCGAGCGCCGCGTAGAACCGCGCCTTCGGATGCTGCAACACAGCATCGCACAAGGCGGGCAGCCACGGCTGGATGTGTCTGGAGAACATCGCCTGCTGCTGCGTGAGGTTGGCCACCGCCACGTCCTCGCCGGCGATCAGGTAGCGCATGACCTCGAACAGGCAGGCGATGTGGTCCTCGGTTTCGTAGGTGGTCTCGGTGCGCGCCAGGCCCAGCTTGTCGAGGTCGTGGCGCAGCTGCACGAGCGGCTTGTCGTTGAGAAAGCCGCTCAGGTAGTGCGAGCCGAACAGGAAGACCTCGGGCTTGCCGATGCCGCCGAAGAGCGCGTCGTATTCCTCGTGCGCGGCGGCCGCGTCGGTGTCGCGCGCGATACCGACCAGCTGGCGCCACGGCTCTTCCAGGAAGGCGCCCGCGGCCGGCGCCTCGGTGGGCGCGACCTGGAAGGCTTCCAGCAATTCGGCATCGGGCGCGGCGTACCACAGGCGCGCGAGCAGGCCGTAGAGCTCGGCCCGGGCCACCTCCTCGTCGAGCGCGGAAGTGGCGGGAAAGGTCTGGCTCATAGCGGGGCGATCTTCACTTCGTTGGTGGCGCTGTACAGGTCGATGACGCGGCAGTCGCTGCACATCTTGAGGCGCTCCAGCGCCTCGCCCTGGAACATGGCGTGCCCGGCCAGCTTGCCGAGCATGGCCTCGATGGCCTTTTGCGTGCCGAAGGGCTTGCTGCAGCGGATGCAGGCCCAGGGCTTGGCCTCGTTCAGCAGCACCTGCTGCTTGCGTTCGGGCGCGGCCAGCAGGCGCGGCACGAGCGAGACGGCGTCCTCGGGGCAGGTGGTTTCGCACAGGCCGCACTGCACGCAGTTCTTCTCGATGAAGCGCAGCTGCGGCGCGCTCTGGCTGTCCAGCAGCGCGCCCGACGGGCAGGCGCTGACGCAGGCCAGGCACAGCGTGCACTTGTCCTTGTCGATCGCGACGGCGCCCAGCGGCGATCCGGCCGGCAGCGCGAAGGCCAGCGGGGACTCGGCGGGCGCCTGCAGGGCGGGCGCTGCGCCCATCAGGTGGTCCAGCGCCATCTCGAGCCGGTCGCGCTTGTCGGCGCCGACGGCGAAGCGGGCCGCCGTGGCCGGCACGCGCTGCGTGGTCGTGCGCAGGCCGGCCAGCGCGCCGTCCAGCGCGGCGGGCGAATCGGCCTCGATCACGTGGAAGTGCGTGCCGGTGTAGCCCAGGCCCAGCAGCAGCGCTTGCGCGACGTCCCTCTGTTGCTTGAGCGCCGCGAGGTACTGCGGCGCCTCTTCGCCGGTGCACAGCACGGCGACCTGCGAGGCGCCGAAGGCGACGGCGCTCAGCCACAGGTCGATGCCGGTGCTGGCCGCATGAAAAAGGTCGACCGGCATCACGCGCGCCGGCACGCCCTGGGCCTTGCCCAGCTGCGCCTGCCGCCCGAGCTGTTCGAGCAGCGCCTGGCCGCCTTCCTGGCTGTGCAGCAGCAGCGCCGCATCGCGCCCGCCCGCCGCGGCATAGGTGCTGAGCAGCTTGCGCAGCTTCAGCCCCTGGTCGGGCGCGCGCGGGTAGGTGTAGCCCAGCGCGCCCGTCGGGCACACCGTGGTGCAGGCGCCGCAGCCGACGCACAGGTTCGGGTTGACCACGATGCGCTGGCGCTGCGGGTCGCTGCTCACGGCATGGGCCGAGCACACCTCGACGCAGGCGTTGCAGCCGACCACCTCGTTGCGGCTGTGCGCGCACAGCTTCTGCTTGTAGTCGAAGAACTTGGGCTTCTCGAATTCGCCCACCAGCTCGCGCAGGCGCAGCAGCGTCTGCAGGCCCTCGGCCTGCGCGACGCCGCCGGGCAGGTGGAAGTAGCCCTGCGGCGGCGCGTGCCAGTCGATCTGCGGCGCGACGCCGAGGTCGAGCACGAGGTCGAAGGCCGCGTCGAGCGCCTGCGGCTCGCGGCTGAAATTGATGGCGCCGGCCACGCTGCAGGCGCGTTCGCAGTCGCGGTGCGAGGTGCAGCGCGCGTTGTCGATCTGGTAGTCCAGCCCGATGGCCTGCTCGGGGCAGGCGACCACGCAGGCATTGCAGCGGGTGCACAGGTCGAGGTCGATCGCGTTGTCGCGCGTCCAGCGCAGCGTGAAGGCGCCGAGCCAGCCGGTGAGCGAATCGATGCGCCCGGCGATCACCGGCCAGCGGCGCGCCTGGGCGCCACCGTCTGCACCGGGACCCTGCGCGAGCAGGGTGACGTCGAGCGTGTCGCCGACCAGCGCCGCGGCGCGCTCGGCCGCGTCGAGCGGGCCGATGATCAGCAGCCGGCCCTGGCTGGTGTAGCTCACGGTCGAGACGGGGTCGGGCTCGGGCAGGCTGGCGGCGGCCAGCAGCGCGGCGATCTTCGGCATCGCGCTTTTCGCGTCGCGGCTCCAGCCGCCCGTCTCGCGGATGTTGATGAAGCGGATCGGCGAGGTGGCGTTGGGCGTCTGCGTGGCGAGTTCGCCGAACAGCCGTTTTTCCTGGGTGCAGGCGACCACGACGTCGTCGCCGGACTGGATGGCGCGCTGGAAGGAGGTCGCCTCGCGGCGGCACAGCGACGAATGCAGCGGGAGGGTTTCAGCCAGTGCCGCGCCGAGCGTCTTCGGCTCGAGCGGCATCGTCTGGTTGCAGTCGCAAATCAGCGTGGTGGTCATCGGTTTCTTGGCTGGCGGGTTGCATCGCGGCAACCGGCGGGCTGGGAAGCGTTTCGGAACCCTGGGACTGTGCCACGTCCGCCGTTTCGGCGTCGTCGGGGGTTTCCGGGGGAATGTCTTCGGGGTCTTCGTCGAAGAGCTTGAGGAACTTGGCGCTGGCCATCTGGCGCAGCACGCTCTCGGGCACCGGGGTGGACTGGGAGTAGTCGTCGACGTAGGTGTCCAGGCCGTCCATCACATTGAAATGCGGATCGGCAAAGAGCTTGCGGAAGGCCGCGTTCTTGACCTCGGGCGCGACCTCCTTCGTGAGGAAGGGCTTGAAGTCGGAGCCGATGTCGAGCGCATCCACGTCCGCGAGCGTCAATGGCGGCGCGGTGTCCTGATCGCCTTCGGCGGCGGGGGGCTCGGCGAGCGCGGCGGGTGCTGGCACTGGCGCCGGCACCGCAACGGGTTCCACGGCTGGCAGGGTCTTTTCTTCCACGGCGGTCTCGGCCGCGCGCACTTCCTGCTTGCGGCGCGACCAGCGTCCCAGGAAACCTTCAGACATCGCCCGCGCCCCGTCCGCGTTTCTTCTCGGTCGTCACGCTCGCGGCGTTGCCGAAGCGGTCGACCAGCGAGCGGAAGCTCTCGGGCCGGCGGCGGCGCTTGGGCTCGACCACGTAGTGTTCGTCGACGAAGGCGCGCACCCAGTCGACCACCTCCGCGGGCGCCGGCACCTGTTCCACGGTTTCCTGCGCATCGAGCCAGCGGCCGGCCTCGTAGTAGCTGAGCGTGACCACCACCGGGCGCGGAATGGGCAGCGGCGCGAGCGTGGGCTCTTCGTCCATGCGCCACAGCACGAACCAGCACGGCGTCGGCGTGATCGCGTTGAGGTGGTAGCCCTCGGCCTCGTCGCGGTACAGCTCGACCTGGAAGCCGGGGTGCAGCCAGTGCTGCTCGCCGTCGTCGTCGCGCAGGAGGCGCGGTTCGGTGCCGAAGCCGGGCTCGTCGGGCAGCACGCTGTCGAGCGTCCAGCGCCAGGGCTGCCAGTGGCTCGAGGGGCCGTGCAGGCGTTCGCGGCGCATGACCACCGCGACGTCGAGCGTCGGGCGGCCCGTGGGCGCGGTCGCGGGAGTGTCCGAAGAAGGCATGAACGAACCATAGCCGATGGCGCGCCCGTTCGCGAGCAGTACCCCTTCGAGCTCCGCTCGCAGCGGTGGCGTAGGATTCCGCATGGCCCCACGTGAAGACGACGCAGAAGACGACACACCGCTGGCTTTCGATGCGGTCCCGCTGCCCCGGCGCGCGGGTGCGCCGCGCCTGAACCCGGCGCGCGGCCCGCTGCTGCGCCGCATCGAGATCGTCGACCAGCACGGCGAGCGCCGCGACATCGACATCCCGGCGGAGCGGCCGTTGACCGTCTTCGTCGACAAGCGCGAACTCGTGACGCTCATGACCCTGGGCGCCGCGCCCGAGCTGCTGGTGCTGGGCTACCTGCTCAACCAGGACCTGGTGCGGCGCGCCGACGAGGTCGAGAGCATCGACGTCGACTGGAGCGTGGAGGCGGCCGCCGTGAAGACCCACCGCGGCATCGCGAACCTCGCCGAAAAAACCGCGCACCGGGTCGTGACCACCGGCTGCGGACAAGGCACCGTCTTCGGCGACGCCATGGCGCAGATCGGCGCCGTGCGGCTGCCGGCCGCGCAGTCGGCGCGCATCGCGCAGGGCACGCTGGCACGCATCCTCGAGCAGATGAAATCGCGCAACAGCGTGCACCGGCACGCCGGGTCGGTGCACGGGTGCGCGCTGTTCCGCGGCACCGAGATGCTGGTGTTCGCGGAGGACGTCGGACGGCACAACGCCATCGACACCATCGCCGGCTGGATGGCGGTGCATGGCATCGACGGCGGCGACAAGGTCTTCTACACCACGGGCCGCCTGACGAGCGAGATGGTGATGAAGTCGGCCCACATGGGCGTGCCGATCGTCGTCTCGCGCAACGGCGTCACCGCGATGGGGCACGAGCTGGCCACGAAGCTCGGCATGACGCTGTTCGGCCGCGCGGCCAACCGCCACTTCCTGTGCTACTGCGGGTTCGAGCGCTTCGACGCCGAGCCGCTGACGCAGGCGCTCACCGCCGACTGAGCCTGCGCGGCTACCCGCGCGCCACGTCGATCACGGCTTTCGCGAACGCTTCGGGCGCCTCCTGCGGCAGGTTGTGGCCGATGCCGCCGCTGACCAGCCGGTGCTCGTAGCGCCCCGAGAACTTCTTCGCATACGCGCTGGGTTCCGGATGCGGCGCGCCGTTGGCGTCGCCTTCGAGCGTGATGGTCGGCACGCCGATCACCGGCGCCTGGGCGAGCCGGTTCTCCAGCGCCTGGTACTTCGCCTCGCCCTCGGCCAGGTCGAGGCGCCAGCGGTAGTTGTGCACCGTGATCGCCACGTGGTCGGGGTTCTCGAAGGCGACGGCGCTGCGCTCGAAGGTGGCGGCATCGAAATTCCACTTCGGCGAGGCGAGCTGCCAGATGAGTTTGGCGAAGTCGTGGCGGTTCTTCTCGTAGCCCGCGCGGCCGCGCTCGGTCGCGAAGTAGTACTGGTACCACCACTGCAGCTCGGCCTGCGGCGGCAGCGGCGCCTTGCCGGCCTCCTGGCTGCCGATGAGGTAGCCGCTGACCGACACCAGCGCCTTCACGCGCTCGGGCCACAGCGCGGCCATGATGCAGGCAGTGCGCGCGCCCCAGTCGCAGCCGGCCACGGTGGCGACGGGGATCTTCAGCGCATCCATCAGCGCCACGATGTCGACGGCCACCGCCGACTGCTGCCCGTTGCGTGGCGTGTCGGCCGACAGGAAGCGGGTGGTGCCGTAGCCGCGCAGGTACGGCACGATCACGCGAAAGCCCGTGGCGGCCAGCTGCGGTGCGACGTCGACGAACATGTGGATGTCGTAGGGCCAGCCGTGCAGAAGGATCACCGGCGCGCCGTCGGCCGGGCCGGCTTCGTAGTAGCCGATGCGCAGGCTGCCGGCGTCGATGTTCTTGAGGGGTTCGAGGCGACGGGTGCTGCCTGTGGCGGCGGATTGGGCGAAGGCAGGAACGATCGATGTCAGCTGCGTGGCGGCGAGGCCGAGTGCGGCCTTGCCGAGGAAGGCGCGGCGTGGCAGCGAGGGGGAGGCGGTCATGGAAATCTCCTGGGATGCGAAGGGGGTGACGGCGCGATTGTTCGGGGGGAAACCCACCTGTTGATCGGCTTGTGTATGCCTCTGTATCCGCGCCGCTTCCGGCCACACTAAATTTCAATCGCAGGCGCGCGAAGGCACCTCGACGAAACGTGGTGTGTCGATGTCGGGCCGGGATACACAGGCATACGCAATGCCCGTTGCACGGTGAGAAGGCGGCCAACAATCCGCCCGTCCTCCACTCATCGCCCGAAGGAAATCCCCATGACGCGCCCTCGCGGATTCAAGAAGCTCTGGTTCGCGCTGCTGTTCTTCGCGGGCGGGCTGGCGCACGAGGTGCGCCACCCGACCCAGTGCCAGAGCGTGGCGTCGGTCAGTCTCTCGCTTCGACCGCCGAAGCGAGCACGTAGCCTTCGCTGCGCACGGTCTTGATGTAGCGGGGCTCGCGCGCGTCGTCGCGCAGGCGCTGGCGCAGCCGGCTCACGAGCAGGTCGATGGAGCGCTCGAAGAGCTCGGCCTCGCGCCCTTGGGTCAGGCTCAGCAGCTGGTCGCGGCTGAGCACCTTCTGCGGGTGGTCCAGGAACACGCGCAGCAGCCGGTACTCGGCGCCGCTCAGCGCCACCATCACGCCGGCGTCGTCGATCAGGTGGCGCGCCACCGTGTCGACCTGCCATTCGCCGAACCCCAGCTTCTGCGAGGGCTCGACGGTGCCCATGTTGGGCGGCAGCATGCGCGTGCGCCGCATCACGGCGCGGATGCGCGCCAGCAGCTCGCGCGCGGAAAAGGGTTTGGCCAGGTAGTCGTCGGCGCCCATCTCCAGGCCCAGGATGCGGTCGGCTTCCTCGCTGCGCGCGGTCAGCATGAGGATGGGCGTGGCCTTGTACTTGCCGGTGCGCAGGTCGCGGCACAGCGTGAGCCCGTCTTCGCCGGGCAGCATCAGGTCCAGGATGATCAGGTCGAAGGGCCCCGACGCCTCGAGCGCGGCGCGCATGTGGCGCCCCGTGGGCACCGCGACCACGCGCAGGCCGTTCTTCACCAGATAGGTGGTGAGCAGTTCGCGGATGTCCCGGTCGTCGTCGACGATGAGGATGTGGTCGGAGGTCTTGGGCGTCATGGCAAGGAAGGCATTGGCGGCACGGCGCCGCAGCCGCAATGTAGCGTTCCGGCGGCGCGCCGGGGGGGCCGTGGAAACGTAGTGTGTGGATGTACGGGCCAGATACACAGGCATACAGAAGGCGATCCGGCAGGGGGTGGGCGGCCCAACAATCCGTGCGTTTTCCAACCACCCTGCATTCAAGGAACCCCATGACCCGCATCGACAAAGTCCTCTACACCGGCAAGACCCGCACCTCCTCGGGAGGCCGCGACGGCGAGGCGCGCAGCTCCGATGGCCGCCTGGACATCAAGCTCTCGTCGCCCGGCAGCGCCGGCACCGGCACCAACCCCGAGCAGCTGTTCGCGGCCGGCTGGTCGGCCTGCTTCATCGGCGCGATGGGCAAGGCGGCCGGCAAGATGAAGGTCGCGCTGCCGCCCGACCTGGCCGTCGATGCCGAGGTCGACCTGGGCACCGCCGGTGGCGAATACTTTCTGCAGGCGCGCCTGAACGTGAGCCTGCCGGGCCTGGACCGCGAGGTGGCGCAGGCCCTCACCGAGGCCGCGCACCAGACCTGCCCCTATTCCAAGGCGACCCGAGGCAACATCGACGTTGCCATCCACCTGGTGTGAGCCCGCTGCGCCGATGACGCATCGCCACGCCGCCTGACGAAGAAGCTGTTCATGTCCACTTCCGCGAATGCATCTGCAAACCCGGCCGCCGCCGCACCGCGCTGGCGCCGGCTGCTGCCCGGCTCGCTGTTCTCCCGCGTGACGCTGATCATCGTGGTGGGCCTGGCGATCGCGCAGCTGCTCACCTTCGCGGCGATCCGCTACGAGCGGAACATGGCGCTTCGCGAGCTGATGATGATCGGCATCGAGCGCGACATCGCGAGCTCGGTCGCCATCCTCGACCGGCTCCCCGCGGCGGAGCGCGCCGGCTGGCTCGACCGGCTGGAACGGCGCAACTACCGCTTCGTGCTGGGCGGCAATGCGCAGGGCAGCGCGCCCCGCTCGGAGGCTTCGCAGCAGTTTGCCGCGGCCATCGTCGATGCGATGCGCCCGTTCCCGGTCGTCAAGGTCGGCGAGGTGGCCTGGCCGCCCGAAGGCCTGCAGATCGAGGTGCGGCTGGGCGACGGCTCGTCGGTGGTCGTGCACGCCATGCGCGTGGGCATGCCGGTGTCGGGCTGGGTGATGTGGCTGCTGGCGGGCCAGTTGCTGGTGCTGGCCGTGTGCGCCTGGGTCGCGGTGCGGCTGGTGACGCGGCCGCTCGCGCAGCTGTCCGCGGCGGCCGACCAGCTCGGTCCTGATTTGAAGGGCCGCACGCTGGTGGAAGAGGGCCCGACCGAAGTGGCGCACGCGGCGCGCGCCTTCAATGCCATGCAGCAGCGCATCGCGGGCTACATGGCGGAGCGCGTCGAAATCCTGGCGGCCATCTCGCACGACCTGCAGACGCCCATCACGCGGATGCGCCTGCGCACCGACCTGATGGACGACACGCACGACCGCGAGAAATTCCGACAGGACCTGGACGCCATGAACGCACTGGTGCGCGAAGGCGTGACCTATGCGCGCACGCTGCACGGCGCCACCGAGCCGCCGCTGCGCATCGACGCCGACGCGCTGTTCGAGAGCATGGTGGCCGACTACGAAGACGTGGGCCAGCAGGTGCGGCTCGACGGCCGGGCCGGTGCGCCGATCGTGAGCCGCCCCAACGCGCTGCGCCGCATCCTGATGAACCTGATCGACAACGCGCTGAAGTTCGGCACCGACGTGACGCTTCGTGTGCAAACCAGAGATGGCCGCCTCGTGGTGAGCGTGCTCGACAACGGCCCGGGCATTCCCCCCGACGAGCTCGACGCGGTGCTCAAGCCCTTCTACCGCGTCGAAAGCTCGCGCAACCGCAGCACCGGCGGCACCGGCCTGGGCCTGGCCATCGCGCACCAGCTGGCCATGGCGATGGGCGCCGAACTCACGTTGCACAACCGACCCGAAGGCGGGCTCGAGGCGCGGCTGGCGTTGGCCGCTGCGCCCGCTCGCTGAACCCGACCCCCCATCTTTCACATCCCGATGCTCATCCTCTTCATCGCCTACCTGGGCGGGGTGCTCACGATCCTGAGCCCCTGCATCCTGCCGGTGCTGCCCTTCGTGTTCGCGCGCGCCGACCGGCCCTTCCGCTCGCACGGCCTGCCGATGCTCGTGGGCATGGCGCTGGCCTTTGCCGTGGTCGCCACGCTGGCGGCGGTGGGCGGCGGCTGGATCGTCACGCTCAACGAATACGGGCGCTACGCGGCCATGGCCTTGCTCGCGCTGTTCGGTGCGACGCTGCTGTTCCCGCGCGTGGCCGAGCGCCTGAGCCGGCCGCTGGTGGCGCTGGGCCTGCGCATTTCCGATGAGCGGCAGGCCTCCGTGTTCTCGCCGCTGTGGCTGGGCGTGGGCACAGGCCTGCTCTGGGCGCCGTGCGCGGGGCCGATCCTCGGGCTGATCCTGACGGGCGCGGCGCTCAACGGCGCGAGCGTCGGCACCTCGCTGCTGCTGCTCGCCTACGCGGCCGGCGCGTGCACCTCGCTTGCGGTGGCGCTGCTGTCCGGCGGCCGGCTGCTCTCGGCGCTGAAGCGCACGCTGCCGACCGGCGACGGCGTGCGGCGCATCGCCGGCGCCGCCGTGCTGGCCGGCGTGGGCGCCATCGCGCTGGGGCTGGACACCGGCTGGCTCGCGCGCCTGTCGCTGGGCACCACGTCGGCGCTGGAGCAGGCGCTGGTGGACACGCTGCGCAAGGACGCGCCGCAGGCACAGCGCGCAGACGCCGGCTTCGTGCGCGTCTCGGACACCCGCCCGGCCCCGGTGCCCGCGCGCGAGCTCCGCGTCGAAGGCCGCCTGCCTTCGCTGGCGGGCGCGACCGAGTGGATCAACTCGGCGCCGCTCACGCCCGAGGCCTTGCGCGGCAAGGTGGTGCTGGTCGACTTCTGGACCTACTCGTGCATCAACTGCCTGCGCACGCTGCCCTACGTGCGTGCCTGGGCCGAGAAGTACAGGGACGCGGGCCTGGTCGTCCTGGGCGTGCATGCGCCGGAGTTCGCGTTCGAGAAGAACCCGGCCAACGTGCGCAAGGCCGTGAAAGACCTGGGCATCGGGTTCCCGGTGGCGCTGGACAACGACTTTTCGATCTGGCGCGGCTTCGACAACCAGGCTTGGCCGGCGTTCTATTTCGTCGATGCGCAGGGGCGCATCCGCCATCACCAGTTCGGCGAGAACCGCTACGACAAGGCCGAGCAGGTGATCCAGCAGCTGCTGGCCGAGGCCGGGCAGGCGAACAGCATCAATTCCGGGCTGGTGGCGCCGCAGGGGCAGGGCACCCAGGCCGCGCCCGGCGCCGAGCCGGCGCAGTCCGGCGAAACCTACCTGGGCCATGCGCGCGCACATGGCTTCGCGTCGCCCGGCGGTATCGCGCGCGACCGTGCGAAGGCCTACGAGCCCATGGCTTCCTCATTGCGCACCAACCAGTGGTCGCTGGGCGGCGACTGGACGGTGGAGGGCGAACGGGCCGTGCTGAACCAGGCCAATGGCCGCATCGCCTACCGCTTCAAGGCGCGCGACCTGCACCTCGTGCTCGGCCCGATGGCCGACGGCAAGCCGGTGCGTTTCACGGTGCGGGTGGACGGCCAGCCGCCGCTGGCGGACCACGGCGCCGACACCGATGCCCAGGGCCACGGCGTGGTCGATGCGCAGAAGCTGTACCAGCTGGTGCGGCAGTCGGCGGGCAGCGGCAAGGAGCGGCTGTTCGAGATCGAGTTTCTCGACCCCGGCGCGCAGGCCTACGCGTTCACTTTCGGTTGAGCGGCGCGTTGGTCAGGGCGTGAGGCCCGCCGCATTGACGGCCCGGCAGGTGTCGACCTCCTGGCGCGTGGGCAGCACGAAGCAGCGGGCGTCCGCCTCGCGCGCGACGGCTTCGCGCAGCTGGCGTTCCTGCGCGGTTTCCACCTGCAGCTCGACCAGCCACTTCATGAGCAGCGCCATCACGATCAGCAGCACGACCGAGGCCGCAAGCAGGGTCGTGCGCCAGCTCTGGACGCGGAAGACGGAAGCGTTCGAAGTAGTCATCGCGTGCGGCCCTCAGCTCGACAGCTGCGGAAAGATCCAGATGCTCATGCCGAGCACCACGCCCGCGCCCAGCGACATGGCCGCCGCGGTCGCGAACAGGCAGGCCACGAGCAGGCTCGGCACGACCACCGACATGCTCAGGAAGGCGATGGCGACGAGCACATAGGCCAGCACGGGCAGCAGGGCGATGTAGGCCGGCCGCGCGGTGCCGGTCGGCAGTTCGTCGGGCGTCATGTCACGCAGGAACGGGTTCAGCATGGCGGGCGATCAGCAGTTGCCCTTCTTGGCCTGGCCCGGCGGGCAGAAGTTGCCGCCCTTGTGCGCCGGCGCGGGCTCCGCACGCGGCGGCGGCGCGTGGTGGTGCACGCAGGCGCTCATGAGAACGGATGCCGCCAGCGCGAGCATCACGGTGATCGTGGATTTGGTCATGGGAACTCCCTGCTTCGATTTCTTGTGCACCCGGGGTGCTTCGGGGCAGGACAATAGTTGCCGTATTAACAATCTCACAGGGAAATGCTCACATTTGTGGGCGAATTGAGAAGGGTGCGGTCAATCTCCGAGCGGGATTGCGCAGTACTTCACACCCGTGCGGCCGACCGGCCGCCGCCGCGCAACCGCTACATTGCATGCCCCATGGACCGCCTCGAGAACATAGAGACCTTCGTGCGGGTCGCACAGACCCAGAGCTTTGCCGAGGCCGCGCGCCAGCTGCGGGTGTCGAAATCGGTGGTGACCAGCCGCGTGAAGCAGCTCGAGGACCACGTCGGCGCGCCGCTGTTCCACCGCAGCACGCGGGTGGTCCGGCTCAGCGACGTGGGGCAGGCCTTCCTGCGCGACTGCGTCGAGCTGGTCGGGCGGGCCAACGACATCATGGACCAGATGCGCGACGCCAAGGACGGGCCCACCGGCACGCTGCGCGTGCATGCGCTCACGGGTTTCGTGCTGGGGCATTTCGCGACGCTGCTGCGCGCCTTCCAGGTGAGCTTTCCGGACATCCACCTGGAGCTCATCGTGAGCGACGCGGTGGTCGACCCGGTGAAGGCGGGCGTCGATTGCGCACTGCAGATCTTTCCGGCGGCGTCGACCGAGCTGGTGTCGCGCCCGCTGTTCCCGGTGCGCCGCGTGTTCTGCGCCACGCCCGAGTACCTGCGCGCGCACGGCCGGCCCGCGAGCCCGCGCGAGCTGCACAAGCACACGCTCGGCCTGTACTCGGGCTACCCCACGCGCGACCGCTGGACCTTCCATCACGCCGGTGAACAGGTCACGCTGTACATGAGCGCGGCGCTGCTCACCAACAGCGTCCACCTGCTGCGCGAGTACGCCATGGAGCACGCCGGCATCGTCTGCCTGCCGACGCTGGTGGCCGGTGAAGCGATTTTGCGCGGCGACCTGGAAGTGGTGCTGCCGGCGCACCAGCTGTCGTCGTTCTCGCTCAGCGCGGTGTACGCGGGCACCTCGCGCAATGCCTTCAAGCTGCGCCTGTTCATCGAGCACCTGACCCAGGCGTTCTCGAAGGTGCCGCCGTGGGACGCGGCCATGATCGAACGCGGGCTGCTGCCGCCGGGCCTGATCTGGGACGCCTGACGCGAGCGCCGTCCGTTCCGGGGTAAACCCTGTGCATTGAACGGATTTGCCGAACAATGCGGCCCGCGTTTCGGGCCTACCGCTCGCGCCCTCCGTTTCCTACAGTGCACACATCGCAGCCACCACGCTGCATCGTCCGGCACCTCAGGAGACACCCATGACCGTCGCATACCAGACCCGCTTCGGGTCCCTCAAGCACTTCGAGAAAGGCCACGTCGAGCCCATCGACGACGACGTGCGCCACTACGCGTTCTCCAACTGCTTCGAGATCGCCAGCATCAGCCAGCCCTACGAGAAGGTCGTGTTCGGCCAGAACCAGATCTACGTGCTGGAAACGCTGCGCGCCGAAGGCACCTCGCCCTGGTTCACCTGCGCCCACGACGAGTTCGCGCTGGTGATGGACGGCGAAATCGAAGTGCACCTCGTGCAGCTCGATGCGGCCCAGACCGTGGCCGACACCGAGAAGAACGGCGCCGTGCGCGTGAAGGGCGAGCCGCAGGGCAGGAAGATGGGCTGGATGAAGCTCTCGCGCGGCCACCAGGGCCTGCTGCCCAAGAACACGGCCTACCAGTTCCGCGTGGCCGGCGACCCCGGCGTGATCGTGCTGCAGACCTGCAAGGGCGACCTCTCCATCGAGAAGTGGGCCGACATCTGCCAGACGCACTGAACCCGCTATCCAGGAGCCACACCATGAACGCACCCGCAGAACTCGCCAAGGTCATCGCATCGCAGCCCGATGCCACGCTCGGCTACAAGGATTTTTCGCTCGGCAGCTTCGGTTTCCGCCGCGACGAGTACTTCGCCCACATCACCTGGAAGACCCGAGACGGCCGCCCCATGAGCCACACCATGGACGCCGGCAACTACCTGCGTGCGCTGATGCGCGACGTGGCCTGGGGCTTCTTCTACGGCTGGGTCAACTTCGACAACGTGTTCGGCACCATCAACCACTACGACTCGGTCGACCTGTACGCCGGCAG
Organism: Variovorax sp. GW458-11-26-14-LB1; assembly: GCF_059423965.1. Taxonomy (NCBI): domain Bacteria; kingdom Pseudomonadati; phylum Pseudomonadota; class Betaproteobacteria; order Burkholderiales; family Comamonadaceae; genus Variovorax; species Variovorax sp. GW458-11-26-14-LB1. Next base: position 26,528 of record NZ_JBWKYW010000012.1, on the reverse strand, counting down.
CTTCAACGGCACCATGAAGGACGCGGGCATCGACCTGCTCGAGAACTTCCCCACGGCGCAGATCCGCGCCACCTTCGAGGCCATGCTCGACGACTGGACCAACGAGGCCTTCGACCCCTTCGCCGCGCCGCAGGAAACCGGCTCGCCCTACGGCCGCAAGAGCGGCAACAACACCGCCAAGATCACCCGGGCGCGCGAGCTGGCCAAGCGCTGCGTGGGCCTGAAGGGCGACCTCGACCTGCGCAGCGACGCGCGCGGCGCGCCCGTCAACCGCGCCTTCGCCGACGTGCCGCAGGGCCAGCCCGAGCTGCACCCCGAGCCCGGCTTCGAGAACGAGGTGCACGCCTTCAACCTCTTCGGCTTTCTGAGCCGCTCGCAGGTCACGTGGAACCCGAGCTTCACCTCGGTGGTGAAGCACAGCTACATGTGCCCGACGACCGAGGAGCACATCCTGCCGATCATCCACGGCAACGACCGCGTCGAGTGGTTCTTCCAGATGACCGACGAGATCCACTGGGACTGCGGCGACAAGAACACCGGCAAGCCCATGGCCCGCGTGATCATGAAGGCCGGCGACATGGCCGCCATGCCCGCCTACTGCCGCCACCAGGGCTTCAGCCCCAAGCGCTCGATGCTGCTGGTGTGGGAGAACGGCTCGCCCAGCCTGGTCTACGAGATCCAGAAGGGCGAGTCGCCCGAGATCCCGGTCGAGTTCTGAGCGGCCGGCCCGCCGCTTCCTTCTTCCCGCCATTCATCCATCCAGCCCTCCCCGCGCGGGGAGGGCGAGGAGAACCCATGCCTGCTCTTTCCATCCGTCACCAGCTTTTCATCGACGGCCGTTTCGTCGACGCCGAATCCGGCGAGACGCTCGCCACGCTGAACCCGCACGACAACACGCCCATCGCCCAGGTCGCGCTGGCCGGCAAGGCCGACGTCGACAAGGCCGTGGCCGCCGCCAAGCGCGCGTTCCCCAAATGGAGCCGCATGGCCGCCGCCGACCGCGGGCGCATCCTGCTGAAGCTGGCCGACCTCATCGAGGCCAACGGCGAAGAACTCGCGCGGCTCGAATCGCTGGACACCGGCCACCCGATCCGCGACTCGCGCCGGCTCGACGTGCCGCGCACCGCCGCGTGCTTTCGCTACTTCGGCGGCATGGCCGACAAGTTCCAGGGCGAGACCATTCCGGTGGAAGAGGGCTTTCTCAACTACACGCTGCGCGAGCCGGTCGGCATCGTCGGCCAGGTGGTGCCGTGGAATTTCCCGCTCATGTTCACGAGCTGGAAGATGGCGCCCGCGCTCGCGGCCGGCAACTGCATCGTGATGAAGCCGGCCGAGATCACGCCGCTCACCTCGCTGCGCATCGCCGAGCTGATGGCCGAGGCCGGCGTGCCGCCCGGCGTGGTCAACATGCTGCCGGGCCTGGGCAGCGTGGCGGGCCAGTACATTGCCGAGCATCCCGAGATCGCCAAGATCGCCTTCACCGGCAGCACCGCCACCGGCCGGCGCATCGTGCAGGCCAGCGCGGGCAACCTGAAGAAGGTGCAGCTCGAGCTCGGCGGCAAGGGCCCCAACATCGTGTTCGAGGACGCCAACCTGCAGGCCGCCGTCAACGGCAGCGCCTGGGCCATCTTCCACAACCAGGGCCAGGCCTGCATCGCAGGCTCGCGGCTGATGCTGCACGAGAAGATCGCCGACGCCTTCCTCGAGCAGTTCATTCCGCTCGCGCAGTCGATCCGCCTGGGCAACCCGCTCGACGAGGCCACCGAGATGGGCCCGCTCACCAGCGCCCAGCACCGCGACCGCGTGCTGAGCTATGTCGAGGTGGCGCAGGCGCAGGGCGGCGAAGTGCTGGCGGGCGGCGGCGCGCCCGGCGGCGACCTGGCGCAGGGCTGCTATGTGCAGCCGACCGTGGTGCGCGCCCGCTCGTACCAGGACCGCGTGGCGCAGGAAGAAGTGTTCGGCCCCTTCGTCACCGTGCTCACCTTCAAGAGCGACGAAGAGGCGATGCAGATCGCCAACGGCACCGACTACGGCCTGGGCAGCGGCCTGTGGACCCGCGACCTGCAGCGCGCCCACAAGGTGGCGCGCGACCTGCACGCCGGCATGGTCTGGATCAACAGCTACAAGCGCGTGAACCCCGGCTCGCCCTTCGGCGGCGTGGGCCAGAGCGGCTACGGCCGCGAGATGGGCTTCGACGCGATGCGCGAGTACACGCAGGTGAAAAGCGTGTGGGTCAACGTCGACGCGCAGATTCCGCCGCACTTCGTGCGCTGACGTCTTCCTTTTTCTTCCCAACCCGACGGACGCACACGATGTCTTTCTCGATCCTCTCCCGGGCCCTGGTTGCCTGCACCTTGCTGTGGGGCATGGCCGCGCAGGCCCAGGCGCCGGCCTGGCCGACCAAACCGGTGCGGCTGGTCGTGGGCTTTCCGCCGGGCGGCATCGTCGACACCGTCGCGCGCCAGTTGCAGCCGCGCCTGCAGGCCGCGCTCGGCCAGACCGTGATCGTGGACAACCGCAGCGGCGCCGGCGGCACGCTGGCGGGGGCCGAGGTGGCCCGCGCGGCGCCCGATGGTCACACGCTGCTGATGGTGTTCGACAGCTATGCGACCTACCCGCTGGTCTATCCGAAGCTGAGCTTCGACATCGCCAAAGACCTGCAGCCCGTGACGCAGGTGGCGAGCAACCCGCTGGTGCTGGTGGTCAACCCGAAGGTCGAGGCCAAGGATTTCGTGCGCTTCGTCGGCCTGCTCAAGGCGCAGCCGGGTCGCCTGAACTACGCCAGCGTCGGGCCGGGCTCGAGCAACCACCTCACGGCCGAGTACTTCAAGGCCGTGAGCGGCACCTTCGTCACGCACATCCCTTATCGCGGTGGGGGGCCGGCCCAGCAGGACCTGCTGGGCGGGCAGGTCGAGATGATGTTCCTCTCGGCCGTGCTGGCCCAGCCGCATGTCAATGCGGGCCGGCTGCGCGCCCTGGCCCAGACCGGCGCGCAGCGCGTGGCCGCCTATGCCGACGTGCCCACCGTGGCCGAGAGCGGCTACCCCGGCTTCGAGGTGAACTCCTGGGTCGGCCTGCTGGCCCCGGCCGGCACGCCGCGCGCCGTGGTCGACCGGCTGCAGGCCGAGGTGCGAAAGATCGTGACCGAGCCCGCGTTCCAGCAACGGCTGCGCGAACAGGGCCTGACGGGCATCGCCAACACGCCCGAGCAGTTCGCCGCCGTGCTGCGCACCGAGCAGGACAAGTGGACCCGGCTGGTGCGCGAGCGCCGCCTGAACCTCGAATAGCCAGACAGAAGGGAGCGCGCCATGCACGACTTCATCCACACCACCCACCCGCAGCGCGTGGTGTTCGGCGCCGGTTCGCTGCGCCACCTGGCGCGCGAGATCGATGCGCTGGGCGCGAAAAAGGCGCTGGTGCTGTGCACGCCCGAGCAGCGCCCGCAGGCCGAGCGCGTGGCGGCCTCGCTCGGCGCGCAGGCGGCCGGCCTGTTCGACCGCGCCGTGATGCACGTGCCTGTGGAGACGGCGCGCGAGGCCCGCGACCTGGCACGCCAGCTCGGCGCCGACTGCGCGGTGGCGCTGGGCGGCGGCTCCACCACGGGGCTGGGCAAGGCCATCGCGCTGGAATCCGGATTGCCGATCGTCGCCATTCCCACCACCTACGCGGGCAGCGAGATGACGCCGATCTACGGCCTCACCGAGAACGGCCTGAAGAAGACCGGCAAGGACCCGCGCGTGCTGCCGCGCACCGTGATCTACGACCCCGAGCTGTCGCGCACGCTGCCCGTGGGCCTGAGCGTGACCAGCGGCATCAACGCCATCGCGCACGCGGCCGAAGGCCTGTACGCGCAGGACAGCAACCCGGTGATGGACCTGATGGCCGAGGAGGGCATCGCGGCGCTCGCACGTGCACTGCCCGCCATCCGCGTGCAGCCCGACGACCTGGCGGCACGCTCCGACGCGCTGTACGGCGCCTGGCTCTGCGGCGGCGTGCTCGGCGCGGTGGGCATGGCCCTGCACCACAAGCTGTGCCACACGCTGGGAGGCAGCTTCAACCTGCCGCATGCCGAGGTGCACACGGTGGTGCTGCCGCATGCGCTCGCCTTCAACGCGCAGGCCGCGCCGCGTGCCATGGCGCGCATCGCGCGCGCGCTCGGCGGCGTGTCGGCGCCGGCGGCGGTGTTTGCGCTGGCGCGCGACAACGGCGCGCCGGTGGCGCTGAAGGACATCGGCATGCGCGCCGCCGACCTCGACCGCGCGGCCGACATCGCCGTCGCCAACCCGTACTGGAATCCGCGGCCCTTCGGCCCGGCCGAGCGCGACGCGATCCGCGCGCTGCTGCAACGCGCCTTCGACGGCGAGCCGCCGGGCTAGCACACGGCGCGGGCATCGAAGACACACACGAACAACGAAGGAGACAGCCATGACATTCAACCGCAGACAGTTCACGCAGGCCGCCGCCGCGCTCGCCGCCACGGGCGCCGCGCCGTTGGTGTTCGCCGCCGACACGCTCAAGATCGGCTACGTGTCGCCGCAGACCGGGCCGCTCGCGCCCTTCGGCGAGGCCGACAAGTGGGTGATCGAGCAGATGAAGGCCGCCTTCAAGGACGGCATCAGCGTGGGCGGCAAGAAGTACGCCGTGCAGATCGTGCTGAAGGACAGCCAGTCGAACCCCAACCGCACGGGCGAGGTGGCCAACGACCTGATCCTGAAAGACAAGGTCGCGCTGGTGCTCACCGCCGGCACGCCCGAGACCGCCAACCCGGTGAGCGATGCCTGCGAACTCAACGAGGTGCCGTGCATCTCCAGCGTGGTGCCGTGGCAGCCCTGGTTCTTCGGCCGCAAGGGCGACCCGGCCAAGGGTTTCAACTGGACCTACCACCTGTTCTGGGGCCTGGAGGATGTCATCGCCACCTTCACGAATGGATGGAAGACTGTGGCCACCAACAAGAAGGTCGGTGGCCTGTTCCCCAACGACGGCGACGGCAACGCCTGGGGCGACAAGGAACTGGGCTTTCCCAAGCCGCTCGCGCAGATGGGCTTCACGCTCACCGACCCCGGTCGCTTCCAGAACGGCACGCAGGACTTCAGCGCGCAGATCGCCGCCTTCAAGCGCGACAACGTCGAGATCGTCACCGGCGTGGTGATCCCGCCCGACGCCAAGACCTTCCTCACGCAGGCGCGCCAGCAGGGCTTCAGGCCCAAGGTGATCACGCTGGGCAAGGCGCTGCTGTTCCCGGGCGCCATCGAGGCCCTGGGCGAGCTGGGCGAGGGCCTCTCGACCGAGGTGTGGTGGAGCCCGTCGCACCCGTTCAGTTCCAGCCTTACGCAGCAAAGCGCCAAGGCGCTGGCCGAGGCCTACGAGGCCGGCACGAAGAAGCAGTGGACGCAGCCCATCGGCTTCGCGCATGCGCTGTTCGAGGTGGCGGCGAACGCGCTGTCGCGATCGAAGTCGCTCAAGGCCGGCGACGTGCGCGACGCCGTGGCCGCGACCTCGATCAACTCCGTGGTCGGCCCCGTGAAATGGGGCGGGCAGGGCCCGTTCAAGAACGTCAGCAAGACGCCGCTGGTGCTCGGCCAGTGGGGCAAGGGCAAGCAGCGCAAGGTGGAGCTGACGCTGGTGAACAACGAGGCCGCGAAGGCGATCCCCACCGGCGGCGCGCTGCGCCTGCTCTGAGTGACGGCTGCCATGACGCTGCTGGCCTTGCACGGCGTGAGCAAGTCCTACGGGGCGCTCAAGGTCACCGACGGCATCACGCTGGCGGTGGCCGAGGGCGAGACGCTGGGCATCCTCGGGCCCAACGGCGCGGGCAAGACCACGCTGTTCAACCTGATCTCGGGCGACGCACGCGTCGATGCCGGCCGCGTGGAGTACGCGGGCCGCGACGTGACGCGGCTTCGCCCGCACCAGCGCTGCCGCGCCGGCATCGGCCGCAGCTACCAGGTGCCGCAGCCCTTCGGCCACATGAGCGTGTTCGAGAACCTCGTCACCGCCGCCTGCTTCGGCGGCCAGCAGGCCGAGCGCGAGGCCTGGGAGACGGCGCACGAGGTGCTGGCCCAGACCGGTCTGGCGCCGCACGCCAACAAGCCGGCCGGCGGGCTCACGCTGCTCGACCGCAAGCGGCTGGAGCTGGCGCGCGCGCTGGCGACCAAGCCGCGCCTGCTGCTGCTCGACGAGATCGCGGGCGGGCTCACCGAGCCCGAGGCGGCGGTGCTGGTGGCGGAACTGAAACGCATCAAGGCGCGCGGCGTGACCATGATCTGGATCGAGCACGTCGTGCATGCACTGCTGTCGCTCGCCGACCGGCTGTTCGTCATCAACTTCGGGCAGCAGCTGGCGGAAGGCGCGCCGCGCGCGGTGATGAACGACCCCGAGGTGCGGCGCGTGTACATGGGGATCGAGGCATGAGCGCGCTGCTCGACACCCACGGTCTGCAGGCCTTCTACGGCGATGCGCAGGCGCTGTTCGGCATCGACTTCACGCTGTCGGCGGGCGAGCTGGTGGCGATCATCGGCGCCAACGGCGCGGGCAAGTCGACCTTTCTGAAGAGCCTCACGGGGCTGCTGCGCGCGCCGTCCGAAGCGATCCGCTTCAAGGGCGAACCGATCGGCGGCCTGCCGCCCGGCGAGATCGTGCGGCGCGGCCTGGCGATGGTGCCCGAAGGCCGGCGCCTGTTCCCGAGCCTGAGCGTGGAAGAGAACCTGCTGATGGGCGCCACGCCGCGCCGCGCGGGGCCGTGGAACCTGCAGCGCCTGTACGGCCTGTTCCCCATCCTGGCCGAGAAGCGGCGCCAGCCCGCCACTTCGCTCTCGGGCGGGCAGCAGCAGATGGTGGCGCTGGGCCGCGCGCTCATGAGCAACCCCGAGCTGCTGCTGTGCGACGAGCTCTCGCTCGGCCTGGCGCCGGTCGTCATCCGCGAGATCTACGCGGCCATGCCGGCCATCACGGGGGAGGGCATGACGGTCGTGATCGTGGAGCAGGACGTGCGCATGGCGCGGCAGGTGTCGCAGCGCGTGTACTGCTTCCAGGACGGGCGCGTGTCGCTCACGGGGCGCTCGGGCGAACTCACGCCCGAGCAGATCTCGCAAGCCTATTTCGGCATCGAGGAGCACCATGCTTGAAACCCTGCTCCAGGGCGTGCTGCTCGGCGGCCTCTACACGCTGTTCGCGCTCGGCCAGTCGCTGATGTTCGGCGTCATGCGGCTGACCAACACGGCGCAGGGCGACTTCATCATCCTGGGCGCCTTCGCGGTGATCGCCGGCGTCTCGATGACCGGCGCATCTGTGCCATGGTTGGTGGTGCTCGCGGTGCTGCCGCTGGCCTTCGGCTTCGGCTACCTGCTGCAGCGCCACGTGCTCAACGGCACGCTGGGCAAGGACCCGCTGCCTTCGCTGGTCGTGACCTTCGGCCTGTCGATCGTGATCCAGAACCTGCTGCTGGAGCTGTTCTCGGCCGACCCGCGCGCCATCGAGGTCGGCGCGCTGGCCACCGCGTCGGTGTCGCTGGGCGACACGCTGGCGCTGGGGGCGCTGCCGCTGGTGATCCTGGCGGTCGCGGTGGCGGCCACGGGCGCGATGCAGTGGATGTTCACGCGCACGCCGCTGGGCCGCACCTTCCGCGCGGTGTCCGACGACCGCGAGATCGCCGAGCTGATGGGCCTCAAGGCCAAGCAGGTGTATGCGCTGGCCACGGGCATCGCCTTCGTGCTGATCGCCATCGCCGGCGCGCTGCAGGGCATGCGCACCACGGTGTCGCCGTCGGACGGCCCGCTGCTGCTGCTGTTTGCCTTCGAGGCCGTGATCATCGGCGGCATGGGCTCGTTCTGGGGCACGCTGGCCGGCGCCATGATCCTGGGCATCGCGCAGCAGATCGGCTTTCGCATCGATCCGGGCTGGGGCATCTGGTTCGGCCATCTCGTGTTCCTCGCGGTGCTGGTGCTGCGGCCGCAGGGACTGTTCCCCAAGACCCGCTGACCTGCTGACATGACCGACAAGACCTCCCCCGCGCCGCTCAGGCATGTGCTGTTCATCATGTGCGACCAGCTGCGCGCCGACCACCTCTCGTGCTACGGCCATCCGCGCCTGCAGACGCCGCACATCGATGCGCTGGCCGCGCGCGGCGTGCGCTTCAGCCATGCCTATGCGCAGGGCGCGGTCTGCGGCGCCTCGCGCATGTCGGCCTACACCGGCCGCTATGTCAGCAGCCACGGGACGATGTGGAACTTCGTGCCGCTGTCGGTGGGGCAGAAGACGCTGGGCGACCACCTGCGCCCGCACGGCGTGCGCTGCGCGCTGGTCGGCAAGACGCACGTCGAGGCCGACACCGAGGGCGCGCGGCGCCTGGGCATCGACCCGACGCAGGGCGCGGGCCGGCTCGCGATGGAAGGCGGCTTCGAGCCCTATGCGCGCGACGACGGCATCTGGCCGCCGGGCTTCAAGGTCACGGGCAATGCCTACTGCGACTGGCTGCGCGCGCAGGGCTACGACTCCGACAACCCCTGGCACGACTTCGCCAATTCGGGGCGCGGCCCCGACGGCGAGATCCTGAGCGGCTGGCAGATGCGCTGGGCCGACCGGCCCGCGCACATCGCCGGCGCGCACAGCGAGACGCCCTACACGACCGAGCGCGCGATCGACTTCATGCGCGAGGCCGGCGACGCGCCCTGGGTGCTGCACCTGTCGTACATCAAGCCGCATTGGCCCTACGTGGCGCCCGCGCCGTACCACGCGATGTACGGGCCCGACGACATGTTGCCGGTGGTGCGCAGCGAGGCCGAGCGCATCGACGCCCACCCGGTGGTCGAAGGCTTCCGGCGCGAGACCGTGAGCCGCAACTTCAGCCGCGACGAGGTGCGCAACATGGTGGTGCCGACCTACATGGGGCTCGTGAAGCAGGTCGACGACCAGCTCGGCCGGCTTTTCGCCTTCATGGCCGAACAGGGGCTGGACCGCGACACGCTGGTGGTCTTCACCAGCGACCACGGCGACTACCTGGGCGACCACTGGCTGGGCGAGAAGGAGCTGTTCCACGACCCGATCGTGAAGGTGCCGCTGATCGTGGTCGATCCGCGCGCCGAAGCCGATGCGCGCCGCGGCACCGTGAGCGACGCGCTGGTCGAGTGCATCGACCTCGTGCCGACCATGCTCGACGCGCTGGGCCTGCCGCAGCCGGCCGAATGGCTCGAAGGCCAGTCGCTGCGCCCGCTGCTGCACGGCCACGCCGGCGCGGCCGGCAAGGACCTGGTGGTGTGCGAGAACAGCTTCGCCTTTCGCGACGAGGTGCGGCTGCCGCTGGCCCAACCCGTCGAGCGCTGCCACATGACGATGCTGCGCACGCGCCGCTGGAAGTTCGTGCATTTCGAAGACCTGCCGCCACAGCTGTTCGACATGCAGGCCGACCCGGACGAGCTGGTCGACCTGGGCCGCGACCCGGCCTTGGCCGCGGTGCGCGAGCAGATGCTGGGCCTGCTGTTCGGCTGGCTGCGCCAGCGGCGGCGCTTTCCCACGGTGGCGCCCGAGGACATCGCGCGCTGGAACGAACGCGAGCTGGCGGCCGGCATCCTCATCGGCGCCTGGTAGGCCACGCCGGCCGATCCGCGCACCCCATTTCAAAAAAGGAGACATCCCATGAACGTTTTCCGCCGCCCCCTCGCGGCCTGCATGGCGGCAGCCGCCGTGCTCGCCACCATCGCGCCCGGCCACGCCGCCGACACCTGGCCCACCAAGCCCGTGCGGCTGGTGGTGGCCTTCCCGGCCGGTGCGCCCGGCGACATCGTCTCGCGGCTGATGCAGCCCGCCCTGCAGAAGGCGCTGGGCCAGCCCGTGGTGGTCGACAACAAGCCGGGGGCGGGCGGCAACATCGGCATGCAGGAGGTGGCGCGCGCCACCGACGGCCACACGGTGCTGGTCGGGCCCGACACCATGCTGACCATCAACCCGCACCTGTACCGCAAGCTCGCCATCCGCCCGATGGAAGACCTGGTGCCCGTGACCCAGCTGGCCGCGTTCAGCCAGGAGCTGGTGTGCTTTCCCGGCGCTGGCATCAAGACCCTGCCCGAGCTGCTGGCCGCGGCCAAAGCCAAGCCCATGAGCTACGCCTCGGGCGGCCCCGGCGTGCCCGGCCACATGGCCATGGAGATGCTGCTGGCCGACGCCGGCATGCAGATGCAGCACGTGCCCTACCGCGGCCCGAGCCCGGCCATGCAGGACGTGATGGGCGGCATGGTGCCCTGCGGCTTCCTGGCCTCGCCGACGGTCGGCCCGATCATCCGCGACGGCAAGCTGGTGGCCATCGCCGTGTCGGGCAGCAAGCGCCTGGGCAGCCAGCCCACGGTGCCGACCGTGGCGCAGGCGGGCATCCAGGGCTACGACGCCAGCTTCGCCGAGATGATGGCCATGCCGCGCGCCACGCCGCCGGCCGTGGTGGCGCGGCTGCAGGCCGAGGTGGCGAAGGCGCTGGCCGCGCCCGAGCTGCGCGAGCGGCTGGCCACCATGGACCTCGAGGTGGTGGCCAACCCGCCCGAGGAGGCCGCGCGCCGCCTGCGCGCCGAGCACCAGCGCTGGGGCCAGGTGGCCGCGCGCGTGCAGCTGCAGCTGGACTGAGCGCCATGACCTGCGTCGTCGTCACCATCGACACCGGCAGCAGCCGCCGCGCGGGCTGGACCGCCGCCGCGCTGGTGGCGGTGGCCGCCACGCTGCCTTTCTGGGGCGAGCCCAGCTGGATGCGCGAGTTCGTCGAGATCGCCTGCTACTTCATCTTCGCGATGATGTGGAACCTGCTGGCCGGCTACGGCGGCATGGTCAGCATCGGGCAGCAGGCCTTCTTCGGCTTCGGCGGCTACGTGATGCTGATGCTGGGCAACTTCGCGGGCGTCAACCCGTTCGTGGCGATTCCGCTCGGGGCACTGGCCGCCGCGCTGATCGCGGTGCCGGTGTCCTTCGTGGCGTTCCGGCTGTCGGGCGGCTACTTCGCCATCGGCACCTGGGTGATCGCCGAGGTGTTCCGGCTCAGCCTCGCCAACGTGTCGGCGGTGGGCGGGGGCTCGGGCACCACGCTCACGGCGCTGCGCGGCATCGAGCGCGCCACGCGCGAGAGCGTCACCTACTGGATGGCGCTGGGCTGCGTGGTGGCGGCGGTGTCGCTGGTCTACCTGTTCCTGCGCAGCCGCTTCGGGCTGGCGCTGCTGGCGATCCGCGACAACGAGATGGCCGCCGAATCGCAGGGCATTCCGGTGGCGCGCATGAAGCTCGCGGTGTACGTGGTGGCGGCCTTCGGCGCCGGGCTGGCGGGCGCGCTGTACTTCGTGGGCAACCTGCGCATCAGCCCCGACGCGGCCTTCGCGCCGAACTGGACCGCCTTCGCGATCTTCATGGTCGTCATCGGCGGCATCGGCCGCATCGAAGGGCCGCTGGTGGGCGCGCTGGTGTTCTGGGCGCTGAACAAGTTCCTGAGCGACTACGGCACCTGGTACCTGCTCGGGCTCGGGCTGCTGGCCATCGTGGCCACGATCTTCTTCAAGCAGGGGCTGTGGGGCTGGGCGCAGCAGCGCTGGGCCTGGTCCCTGTTTCCGACGCAGCGGCGCCTGGCGGCGCACGCGCCTTCTTCCCCCCTGGAGCCCGACGCCCATGCGCAACATCGATGAACACACCATCACCGCCGCCGTGCTCGATCGCATGGCCGGCTGCGAAGACGCGCGGCTGAAGGAGGTGCTGTCGGCGCTGGTGCGCCACCTGCACGACTTCGCGCGCGAGGTGCGACTCACTGAGGCCGAGTGGGCCGCGGGCATCGACTTCCTCACCGCCACGGGCCAGAAGTGCGATGCGCAGCGCCAGGAGTTCATCCTGCTGTCGGACACCCTGGGCCTGTCGATGCTCACGGTGGCCATGAACCACGCCAAGAGCCCGCAGGCTACCGAGGCCACCGTGTTCGGCCCCTTTCACGTGGCCGGCGCGCCGCAGCTGCCGCTGGGCAGCGACATCGCGGCCGGCGCGGTGGGCGAGCCGCTGTTCGTGCAGGCCACCGTGCACGGGCGCGACGGCGAGCCCGTCGCCGATGCGGTGGTCGACGTGTGGGAGGCCGACGCCGAAGGCTTCTACGACGTGCAGCGGCCCGGCGGCCCCATGCAGGGGCGGGCGGTGCTGCGCACCGACGCGCAGGGCCGGCTGTGGTTTCGCGGCGTGGCGCCGGTGGCCTATCCGATTCCCACCGACGGGCCGGTGGGCGCGATGCTGCGCGCGACCCGGCGCCATCCGTGGCGGCCCGCGCATGTGCACTTCATGGTGCAGGCGCCGGGCTACGAGACGCTGATCACGCACGTCTTCCGCGAGGGCGATCCGTACCTCGACAGCGACGCGGTGTTCGGCGTGCGCAGCTCGCTCATCGGCGACTTCGCCGCGCACGCGCCGGGCCATGCGCCCGACGGCAGCGTGCAGGCCGGGCCGTTCCACACGCTGGACTTCGCGTTCGTGCTCGAGCCGGCCGCGGGGTGAGGAGGGGGCCCGCGAACCGTTTCGGCGTTTCGCCGCCTCTCTTGCAGGTGTCCATTCCCAAGGAGCCCTGCACCATGTGTTCTGTTTCCATCACCTGGCATCTGCTTCGCGGCGCGGGCGCCCTGGCGCTCATCGCGCTGGCTGTGCTGCTGTCGTCCGCCCATCCCTGGATCGCGCCGCCAGCCCTCGTCGGCGCCTTGCTGCTGCTGCGCGGCTGTCCGATGTGCTGGCTCGTCGGGCTGCTCGAAAGGCTGTCCGCGCGCAAGGCTGCCCCTGCGTCCGAGGCTACTTCCCAGAGGGGTTGATGAGCGATCGGCCTTCGCGGAATGGAAGGCTGATCCGGGATTCCATCCGCCCGTGTCGAGGGGGTGACGCCCCATTAGTGTGAGTTTGTTTGCACACGATGACAAAAGAACAGGGCTACCTGTTTCCGTTGGTCAATATCGGCACTTTTCCCTATCGACTGTACATAAACGTTAATACATTCCACTCCATTGTGAGAGGCATGCGGGGAGCGATGAAAAGGGAAGCGATGGTGGACAGGGTGGAACAGAAAAACGGTCGTGTGGTGGTGCTGACGGACTCCGGCGAAGAGATCGACTGGCTGCGAGGCCGGTTGAAGGACGCCGGCTTCAGCCCCTTGTGTGTGGTCAACGAGGAAGACCTGCTGGAGGCCGCCTCGATGCCCGGCGTCGGGCTCTTCCTGCTGATGGGCGAGGCGATGGAGGGCGCGCTGCCGGAAATCCTGTTCGGCATCGGCGCCAGCCGTGCGGCCACCGCGCCGGTGGTCGTGCTGACCCGGTCGCGCGGCGTGCTTGAAACGCCCCGCGTGTCGGTGTTCGACGTCGACGATTTCCTGGTGAGCCCCTGGAACGCGGAAGAGGTCGTGGCGCGCGTGTCGACGCTGTGCGGCAGGAAATCGCTGCGCAGGAACGCGAAGCCGCACGGCCTCTACGGTTTCCAGCTCGTGCGCAGCCGCCTCGCGGTCGAGTACGCGAGCCGCGAAGCCATCATGACGCCGAGCGAATTCGAGATCGCCCGGGTGCTGGTGCGCCACCTCGACACGCCCGTGTCGCGGCAGCAACTGCCCCAGGGGCCCCGATGCAACGGGGAGCTGGGCGCCAGCCGGTCGCTCGATGCGCTGGTGTCGCGCGTGCGCAAGAAGCTGGCATCGATCGTGGCGGGCGAATTCCGCGTGCGCTCGCTCTACGGCGTGGGCTACACGCTGGAGCGCGCGCACAACCGGCACGGCAAGTGAGTTTTCGCGGGCAGCGCCCGCGGCATCCGAAGGGGTGACGCAAGGTCACCTTGAAAAAATACGCCCGCCCATTCGCCTCTGAATTGAGGCCGGGTGTCGGCAGACCAACGAATGAATTCCGGCGAAGTGAGCCGGCTGGGATTGGCTTGAATTGAATTCAGGCCAATGGCGCAGCCGTGCCTGTTTGAATGGAATTGGATTTTGAAAAATTCATCAAGCCGTATTTCACGCTGCCCGTGATTGAAACCATTGGGGGACAGGGCGCGCATGCAGTCCCTGAAATTCGCGGTGCCTGATTACACAGCCTGTGAATTTGTAAATTTAGTTTCGAAGTGGCCCCAAGGGGCCAGTCCGAAGCCGCTCGAAGGGCCTCGTTTCTCCCTTGAAACACTGGGTGATCGTGAGGCGGCGGGTTGGTGCGGAAGTGAAATTATTCAAACGCATCAACAACTTGGAGGCGATCCGCTTGTGAGATTGATCACACTTCAATTGCAGGTTTATTCACAATCTAAGCGAGCGTCCAGATTACATCTGTATTCACAGTTGTTAACTTTGGGGGGCCTCTCGTGACATTTTCACGGAACCCTCGGCCATTGCAAGTGGCGGATCGCGGACGTTCGATTGTTTTTGTAAACATTCAGAAAATAATATGAACGTGGTAAATGGCTCATGGAAGCGGCTCGAAAAGGGCGTGCTTGCGTGAGGCCGAGCGTGGGCATCGGAGGCGGTCGTCGCCGATGCCGGTGTGTCAGTGGTGTGCTGCAAGTGGCTGGGAAATGGCTTCGACGCCAATTCGCGAGGCCACAGGTCAAGTCGGTTTGATCTTCGTGTTGCCTCGGTCTGGCTTTGAAGTTGTTTTTTAGGAGTTGTCTATGTCTATCGGAAGTTCGTCTCAAGTGAATTCATTCATGTCGCCGGTGGTCCGGCTGACCGTTCGCCTCGGCCTGGGGCTCGGCGTGGCCATGACCCTGGGGCTGGGCGGCATGGCCGCCGCGCAGGGCACGAAGGCCGCGCCCGCGCCCACCGAGGCCGCGCAGAAGAAGACCGTCGCGGTCGTGCTGACGCAGGCCAAGGTGGTCAAGGACGCGCAGGGCAAGGAGCAGCTGGTGGCGGCCGATTCGGTCAAGCCGGGCGACGTGCTCGAGTACACGGCCACCTACACCAACCACACGGGCAAGGCCGTCACCGGCCTGGTGGCCAACCTGCCGATCCCCGAAGGCCTGGAGTACCTGCCCAAGACCGCCAAGCCCGGCGCGACGCTGGTCAAGGCCGCGACCAAGGACGGCGCCTTTGCCGCCGAGCCGCTGGCGCGCGTCGTCAACGGCAAGTCGGAGCCGGTTCCCTACAACGAGTACCGCTCGCTGCGCTGGACGCTGGGTCAGCTGCCCGCCAACGGCTCGGCCGCGGTGACCGCGCGCGCCAAGGTCGAGACGGTGGTGCCGCCCGCGCCGGTAGCCGCCGGTGCCGACGCGCAGAAGGTTGCGCGCAGCACGCCCTGAGCTTCCCGCGCTGACGACGACCGTCGGCGGCCCTGAGCCGCGCTGACGGCCGGTTCTCTCTTTTTCAAAACCCCGCTGGTTTTTCCATTGCCGGTTTCCGTTTGCGGAAATCCCCGGCCGGGGTGAGTTCGTCCTTTTTTTGACCTTTTTTGACCCCAACCCCCGAGGAGAAACCCAAGTGATCCCTACCTTGTCTGCCCGTCGCACCGGCCCCGCGCCGCGCGCGCTCTGGGCGGGCGCAGCAGCCCTGACGCTGAGCTTCCTTTTTGGAAGTTCCGGCGCACTCGCTGCGGCTCCACCCGCCAACACCATCATCGGTAACCAGGCTTCGGCCACCTACCTGGACCCGAACGGCGCCAGCCAGCTGGCCACCTCCAACCTCGTGCAGACGACGGTGCAACAGGTCGGCTCGTTCAACCTGGACACCTACACCACGGTGACGACCAATGTGGTCAATACCAAGACCGGCGCTGCAGGCACGACCGTGTATGCACCGCACGTGCTGACCAACACCGGCAACGGCACCGACACGTTCACGCTGAGCGTGGCCGCACCGGCCAGCCCGAACGGCTTCACCAAGGTCGAAGTGTTCGCCGACGCGAACGCCGACGGCGTGCCCGACAGCACGACCGCGCTGTGCTCGGTCGTTCCGGGTGCGGTCTGTAACGTCCCGGCCCAGACCGTGGCGGGTGGCAACGGCACGTTCCCGTTCGTCGTGGCGTACTCGATCCCGAGCACCGCTTCGTCGGGCACGTTCACCTCGCCGGTGGCCGCGACCATCACGGCCACCGCAGGCACGCCGGCGCTGTACGCGGCGGGTAACACGCAAGCGGCCGACGTCGACAACGTGAACCTCACGGATCAGGCGGCCTTCAACGCCACCAAGAGCCTGAGCGTTCCGTCGGTCGCCTGGTCGGCCAATGGCGGCACCTGGCCCGCGGCATCGGTGAGCGGTCCGCGCTCGGTTGCAGGTTGCGCGGCTACCACCACGGCAGCTGGCGCACCCGCAGCAGGCTGCGTCTACACCACCTATACGTTGAAGTTCAACAACACGGGTGGTGCGGCTGGCCGGTTCGTCATGACCGACACGTTGCCCGCAGGCTTCACGTACGTGCCGGGTTCGGCCGTCTGGAGCAATGCACCGGGCACGGCGCTCACGGACGCACCGCAGGGTGATGTGGCTGGTAACGCCATCGACTTCACCGCGACCGGCAACACGCTGGCCTTCGTGGTGGCCTCGCTGCCGCCGAACGTCACGCAGACGGTGAGCTTCGTCGTGATGGTCAACAACACGGCGGCCATCGGCACGTCGACCACGACCAACACGGCCAAGTACAACCCCGTGACTGTGCCGACGACGGTCACGTCGGACAACCCGGGCACGACGGGCTCGCCGACCAACCCCGCGAGCTACAACGTCATCGGCACCTTCGGCATCGTGCTCGGTTCTGCTTCCGGCAGCCCGACCACCTCGCTGGACACGGCGGTGGGCAACCCCAACACGACCGCGGCCGACACGACGACTGTCGCCAGCGCGGCCATGGGCGCCACGGTGAAGTTCACGCAGACGGTGTTCAACACGGGCAATGCCACGGACGTCGTGAACCTCACGGCCGCCCTGGGCACCTTCCCGGCCGGAACGACCTTCAAGTTCTTTGCCGCCGACGGCGTCACGCCGTTGATCGACAACAACAGCGACGGCATTCCCGACACCGGTCCGGTCGCGGCCAACGGCAGCGTGCAGTTCGTGCTCGCCGCCACGCTGCCGTCTCCCGGCACGCTGCCCACCGGTCCGTTCAGCGCGATCGTGACGGGTACCTCGACGGGCGACAGCACGAAGACGGAATCCACCCGCGACACCCTGAACGCCATGATCGGCGTGCTGGTCGACCTGACCAACACGGCCACCGGTAACGGCACCGCAGGCAACACCGGCAACGGCGACGTGGGCACGGGCCCGAGCCCGCAGCCGACCACCACGAAGACGACCGCTGCCGGCACCGGCGCGATCTTCACGCTGTTCGTCAAGAACAACGACACGGTGGCCAACACCTACAGCCTGGCGGCGAGCCAGACCAACAGCTTCCCGGGCAGCCTGCCCGCGGGCTGGACCGTCAAGTTCGTGGCGGCGGGTGGCACCTGCACGGGGGCGGCGATCACCACGGTGGACGTTGCAGCCAACGCGCAGACGCCGGTCGATGCCTGCGTGACGCCGCCTGCTTCGCAGACGCCCGTCACCGGCCAGCTGGTGTACTTCCAGGTGCGTTCCACCATCGTGACTTCGACGGGCGCCGTGGCGATCGACACGAAGACCGATGCGGTGACCGTGACCCAGGCCGTGACCTACGGTGCGACGCTGACGCCGAACAACAACGGCCAGATCGCCCCCGGCGGCTCGGTCGTGTACGCCCACACGCTGACCAACACCGGCACGCAAAGCTGCGCAGGCCCGTACACGGTGTCGGCCACGCTGCCGGCGGCAGACGTGACGGCTGGCTGGACCACCGCGCTGTACATCGACGTGGACGGCGACGGCCAGATCGGCAGCGGCGACACGCTGGTGACCGGCACGATCCCGGGCCCGCTGGCGGCCAACGGCACGCAGAAGCTGCTCGTCAAGGTGTTCGCACCGGGCGGCGCTTCGGCAGGTGCCGTGGACACGGCCACCGTCACGGTGACCTTCCCGGCAGGCGCCACCTCGTGCGGCACGCCCTCGGCCACCGACGTGACCACGGTCATCACGGGCCAGATGCGCCTCGTGAAGACGCAGGCACTGGACACGAACTGCGATGGCGCCGAGGTCCCGTCCTCGTCGGCTCCGCTGGTCGCCAAGCCCGGTGAGTGCATCGTGTACCGCGTCGTTGCGACCAACGAAGGCGTGGCACCGGTCACCAACATGTCGATCAACGACGCGGTGCCGGCCTACACCTCCTTCACCGGTGCGACGCAGCCTCCGGCCCCCACCCAGTGCACGTCCACCGGCGTGTCTGGTACGGCCCTGGCCTACAGCAGCACCGCCACCACCGTGGCTTGCGGCAGCGCAAGCAACACCGTGGCACCTGGCGGCAGCGCCACGCTGCTGTTCTCCGTGAAGGTCAACAACTGAGCTTCACCTGAGTGAAGCGGAGCCGACGAGCGCAAGCCCGTCGGCTCCCTCGCACAGGGCATGCGAAAGCCTGTGCGTTTTTCCTTTGCGCCTTCCCTCTCTTCCTCTGTCGAGGCGAGGGCGCAAACGAAAAAGTTCTTTCGTTTCTTCTGATCCCCACGCGGTGATCGATCAAGGGTTCGCGGCATGCTGTTCACTTTCAATCCCAGGAGCACACACCGGCCATCGTGGCGCGGATGGGCTGCCGCGCTCGCTGCTGGCGCGGCGCTGCTGCTGCTGGGTGGTGCCGTGCAGGAAGCGAACGCCGCGCCGGCCCCCGCCGGCATCGTGATCCGCAGCATCGCCACGGGCACCTACGTGCCCAACGGCCTGGCGCAGACCGAGACCATCTCGTCCAACGAAGTGATCGCCACGGTGCTGCCCGTGGAGGCGCTGGTGCTCACGCAGGACCAGTCGCTGTCGCGCCCGCCCGCGAGCATCGTCACGCTGAGCCACCTGCTCACCAACACCGGCAACGTCGCCTCCACCTACACGCTGGCGCTGGCCAACAACGCTGGCGGCTGCGCGGCCGACACGCTCGATCTGGCCGCCTTGCGCGTGGTGCGCGACAGCAACAACAACGGCGTGGTCGATGCGGCCGATCCGGTGGTGCAACTCAATGCTGCAGGTGCCATCGCGCTCAAGCCCGGCGAGACCGCCGCGCTGCTGGTGCAGGGCACGATCCCCACCGCAGCCACGGGCGTGGCCTGCGTCGGTTTGACGGCCACCACCGCGCTGCAAGGCCTCACCGCCATCAACCGCGACACCGTCACCGTCGGCAACGCCGCCGCGCTGCAGCTGGTCAAGTCGGCCAGCTACCCCGGCAACGTGATTCCCGGCCAGACGCGCATCGACTTCTCGGTCTCGGGCACCAACATCGGCGCGCAGGACGCGCAGCCGAGCAACGTCATCGCGCCCACCAACACGCCATTGCTCGTGAACGGCGCGCCCAGCGCATTGGTCCTCGTGCGCGACCCCGTGCCCGCCGGCACCCAGTACGTGCCCGGCACGCTGCGCACCACCGCCGCCAACGCCGTCAAGCTGTACCGCCTGGCCAACGATCCGGCGTTCAGCTACCGCACCGCCGAAGACGCCTCGGCCGTCGAAGTGGCCATCGGCATCTCCACGCCCGTGGCACGCAATGTGTCCATCGCGATGCAGTTCGCCGTCAAGGTCAACGCCGACCAGGTGGGCGAGATCCGCAACACCGCGCACAGCCAGTACAACGACGGCACGGGCCCGGCCACCGTGCCCTCGAACACCATCGTCATCAGCTCCACCCAGGCGCGCATCGGTGTGGCCAAGGCCGCATCCACCCCGCGCGTGAACCGCAACGCCGACGGCAAGACCGACGGCACCGCCACCGTGCGCTTCAGCGTCAACGTGCGCAACTACGGCACCTCGTGGCTGTACGGCGTGCAGGCCGCCGACGTGATGGAAGGCGCGGGCGCCACGCAGTTCGGCACCTACACGGCCGCCGCCGTGCCCGGCGCGAACCAGTACACCATCGTGCCCGGCTCGATCGTGATCGCGCCCGCACCCAGCGGCGGCACCGTCGCCGCGCCGAACCCCGCCTTCAAGGGCACCGCCGCCGCCTCGAACCTGCTGGCCGACGGCGCCGTGCTGCCCGTGGGCGGGCAGTTCACCGTGCAGTTCGATGCCCGCATCAACTTCACCGGCCGCACCGGCACCTTGCTGAACACCGTCAAGGCC
Source organism: Variovorax sp. GW458-11-26-14-LB1 (assembly GCF_059423965.1). Classification (NCBI taxonomy): domain Bacteria; kingdom Pseudomonadati; phylum Pseudomonadota; class Betaproteobacteria; order Burkholderiales; family Comamonadaceae; genus Variovorax; species Variovorax sp. GW458-11-26-14-LB1. The sequence goes on along the minus strand of NZ_JBWKYW010000012.1, from coordinate 6,421 downwards.
TCGGGCGCCCTCAATGCCGGCGGCCCCGCGGTGGCCCTGGACGACTCCGTCAACGGCGACAACCCCGACGCCGACGGCGACGGCAACCCCAACAACGACACCTCGCCCACGCCGGTGTCGACCCAGCTGCCCACGCTCACGCTGACCAAGCAGGCCTCCATCGCACGGCGCGTGTCGCCCGGCGTCTACGAGCTGGACTACACCTTCAAGGTCACCAACACCGGCGCCGTCGCCGCGCCCAACGTGCGCGTGATCGACAACCTGAACTGCACCTTCGACATGGACAAGTCGAGCGGGCAGGTCGCGTCGTGGGAACTGCTGGGCCCGCCCAAGGCCGCCAACGGCAACCTCAACGCCGCCACCGGCTTCACCGGCCGCGCCACCTGCAACCGCAGCACGCAGGACAGCGCCGACCCCTTCCAGCTGCCCACCGAAGTGGCGCTGAGCCTGACGGATGGAAGCCGTGCATTGGCCCCGGGCCAGAGCGAGCAGATCCGCCTGAGCGTGCGCATCACCGAGAAGGCATCGGCCATCGGCGGGCGCGTGTCGCTCACCAACAAGGCCTGGGCCGCCGCCTTCGAGCAGAACACCGTCAACGTCACGCCCACCATGCTGCTGGCCGCCACCGCCACCTCGGTGCAGGCGCTGCTGGTCGATCCGCAAGGCACGGTCTACAACGCACTGACCCGTCAACCTGTGGCCGGCGCGCTGGTCACCTACACGCGCCAGTCGTGCAGCAGCGGCACGGCCGGCCCCATCACCGCGGCCGAGGTCTACGGCGCCGACTCGGGCACCTACACGCTCAACCCCAACGGCAGCGTCTCCATGACCACGGGTGCCGACGGCGCCTACCAGTTCTACCTGCAGACGCCGCCCGTGACGGGCCTGTGCACGTACGCACTCTCGGTCACGCCCCCGGCCGGCAGTGGCTACGTCTACCCCTCGCAACTGATCCCCGTCACCGGTGGCTCGTTCGCCAGCTGCGGCACCGTCGTGCCCAGTGCCGTGCCGCCGAAGGACGCCGACCCGACCAGCTACTACTTCCAGGTGCAGGCCGGCGCCAAGCCCGATGGCACGCCGTGCGACGCCGTGCACAACCACATTCCGCTCGATCCGGGCAACATCCTGGGCCTGGTGCTGCGCAAGGACGGCAGCAAGCGGCAGGTCGAGTTCGGCGACTTCATCGACTACGCGCTCACCGTCACCAACAAGACCGGCTTCCCCGTCACCGGCCTGACCTTCAACGACACGCTGCCCCCGGGCTTCGCCTACGTGGCCAACAGCGTGCGCCTCAATGGGCAAGTGGTGCCCAACCCCGCCGGCGGCGCTGGCCCGGGCCTGATCTTCAACTACCCCACGCTGGTGGTGGCCCCCGACCAGTCGGCCATGGTGCGCTACCGCGTGCGCATCGGCGTGGGCGCGCCCACCAACGGCGACGCCATCAACCGCGCGCGCGCCACCTCGGGCCCCATCCAGTCGAACCTGGCCAACTGGACCGTGCGCGTGACGGGCGGCGTGTTCTCCGACGACGCCTTCGCCTTCGGCAAGGTGTACCTCGATTGCAAGCGCGACGGCCAACGTGACGGCAGGCAAGAGGGCGCCGACGAGATCGGCGTGCCCGGCGTGCGCCTGTACATGGAAGACGGCACCCACGTCGTCACCGACATCGAAGGCAAGTGGAGCCTGTACGGCCTCAAGCCCGTCACCCACGTGCTGCGCCTGGACCAGACCACGCTGCCGCTGGGCGCCAAGCTCGAAGTGCTCGACAACCGCAACTCGGGCACCCCCGAGAGCCGCTTCGTCGACCTGAAGAAGGGCGAGTTCCACAAGGCCAACTTCATCATCACGAACTGCGATGAGAAGAGCGTCATTGCCGACGTGGCCGCGCGCCGCGCCGCCATTGCCGCGCGCCCCGACACCGAGGCCGAAGCCCAGGTGCGCCTGCGCCTGGACCCCGAAGGCAAGGTCGTGCCCGTGGGCGACGTGCGCGGCCTGCCGGCCACCGGCCAGGCCCTGGCCAGCGGCAGCACCGGCGCCGTGCAGCCCACCTCGGCGCCGCTGATCGCGCTGCCCGTGGCCCCGGCCAACGCCAGCAGCTTCGTCAGCGGCGGTGGCGGCAGCATGGGCGGTACGCTGGGCGTGCAGCCCGCGATCCCCACCGGCAGCCTGTTCTCGCCGCTGAACGGCGTGCCCACCTCGGGCCTGCCGTCGTCGACCACCAGCGGTTCGGCCACCGGCGTCGGCGCGCAGGCCATGCGCCCCATCGGCACCGGCGGCGCGATGCTCGAACCGCGCGCCAACCCGTTGCTGCCCCAGGCCACGCCGAGTCCCATCGAACTCGAGACCCTGCTGCCCCAGCTGGAGAACAACACGCTGGCCTTCATCGGCCTGAAGGACCGCGACACCGTCGCCGGCCAGTCGATCAACGTGCGCGTCAAGGGCACGGCCGGCACCAGCCTGCGCCTGAGCGTCAACGGCAGTGCATTGGAAGAACGCCGCGTCGGCAAGAAGACCCAGCTGGCATCGAAGAACATCGCCGCCTGGGAGTACATCGGCGTGGCCCTGCGCCCCGGCACCAACACCCTCAAGCTCGAAGCCGTGGACGGCTTCGGCAACGTGCGCAGCTCGGCCGACGAGATCACCGTCATTGCTCCCGACAAGCTCGGCGCCATCGAGGTCGACCTGCCCGAGGTGGCGCGCGCCGACCTGCGCACGCCCGTCGTCGTCAAGGTGCGCCTGATCGACGCGGCCGGCGTGCCCGTCACCGCCCGCACGCAGCTCACGCTGGAGACCGACCGTGGCCGCTGGCTGGCCGAAGACCTGAACCCGACCGAACCCGGCACGCAGGTCTTCATGGACGGCGGCGCTGCAGAGTTCCAGCTGATGCCCCCGGGCGAACCGGGCGATGCGCGCCTGCGCGTGAGCGCCGGCACCTTCGTCAAGGAAGTGCGCCTGGCGCTGCTGCCCGAGATGCGCCCCATGATCGGCGTGGGCATCGTCGAAGGCGTGCTGGACTTCACCAAGCGCGGCAAGCTGCCGATCGGCGCCATGCCCGCCGGCGCCGCCTTCGAAGCCGAGCTCTCGGGCCTGAAGGACGAAGGCACCAACAGCCGCGCCAGCGGTCGCGCCGCCTTCTTCTTCAAGGGCACCGTCAAGGGCGAGTACCTGCTCACCGCCGCCTACGATTCCGACAAGACCCGCAAGGACCGCCTGTTCCGCGACATCCGTCCGGACGAGTTCTATCCGATCTACGGCGACTCCGCGGTCAAGGGCTTCGACGCCCAGAGCACGCAGAAGCTCTACGTGCGCATCGACAAGAACCGCTCCTACCTGCTGTACGGCGACTTCACCACCGCCAGCAGCACCGAGGTGCGCAACCTGAGCCAGAGCAACCGTTCGCTCACGGGCCTGAAGCACGTGTACGAGGACGAGAACGTGCGCGCCACCAGCTATGTCTCGCGCACCGCGCAGACGCAGCAGGTGGAGGAGTTCCGCGCGCTGGGCACCTCGGGCCCGTACTACCTGAGCGCCAGCAACGGCGAGTTCGTGGACAACAGCGAACAGATCGAGATCGTGGTGCGCGACCGCAACCAGCCCAACATCGTGCTGCAGCGCACGGCCGTGGCGCGCTTCGTGGACTACACGGTGGAGCCGCTCACGCGCCGCATCCTGTTCACGCACGCCATCGCCTCCATCGACGCGAACCTGAACCCGCAGTCGATCCGCGTCACCTACGAAGTGGACTCGGGCGGCCCCAAGTTCACCGTGGCCGGCACCGACGTGCAAGTGAAGGTCAGCGAGAACCTGCAGCTGGGCGTGGTGGCTTCCACCGACCAGAACCCGCAGAACAAGCGCAACCTGCAGGCGCTCACGGGCGTGGCGCGCATCGGCCAGAACACCAGCGTGGCGGGCGAGCTGGTCAAGACCGATTCCGACGACAAGGGCAACGGCCACGGCGCGCGCGTGGAAGCGCGCTACCAGGACGAGAAGCTGGCCGTGGTGGCCCTGGCGGCCAAGACCAGCAAGGGCTTCGACAACCCCGGCGCGAGCTTCTCGGCCGGCCACACCGAAGCCTCGGCGCGCGCCGAGTACCGCGTCGACCCGACCCTGGCCGTGCGCGGCGAGGTGCTCTACAGCAAGGACGCAACCCAGGTCGACGAGCGCAAGGGCGCCACCGTGAGCGTGCAGAAGAAGCTCAGCGACAAGACCGTCGCCGAAGTGGGCCTGCGCCACGGCCAGAGCAACAACGCGCTGGGCTCCAGCTCGGGCTTCGACTACGGCCAGATCTCCACCTACAACGGCCAGATGGGCAGCAGCATCGGCGCCAACAGCGTGACCACGCTGGGCGCGGCCGCCGCCGCAGCCGGCGTGGACACGCAGAGCCAGACCACCGTGCGCGGGCGCCTGTCGACCGAGGTGCCCGGCGTGGCCGGCGCGCAGGTGTTCGTGGAAGGCGAGCAGGACCTCAAGGACGGCAAGCGCCACGTGCTGGCCGTCGGCGGCAACTACGCCATCACCGACAAGACGCGCGTGTACGGCCGCTACGAGCTGATCTCCACGCTCAACGGCCCCTACGAGCTGGACAGCACGCAGCGCAACAACACCGGCATCGTCGGCATCGAGAGCAACTACATGGAAGGCGGTCGCGTGTACAACGAGTACCGCATCGCCGACGGCGCCGAAGGGCGCGGCGTGCAGGCGGCCATCGGGGTGCGCAACACCTTCAAGGTCAACGAGCAGATCCGCGTGACCGGGGGCATCGAGCACACGCGCGACATGAGCGGCTACAGCAACAGCAAGAACACCGGCACGGGTTATGCCGGTGGGCTGGGCGAATCGACCGCGATCACCAGCGGCATCGAGTACATCACCGACCGGATCAAGGCCTCGGGCGTGTACGAAGCGCGCCGGGGTGATGATGCGAACACGCGCCTGTTCAGCGCCGGCTTCGGCTTCAAGCTCGATCCGTCCTGGAGCCTGCTGGCGCGCAGCATCGTGAGCGACAGCGAAGGCCAGGGCGCCAACGCGGGCAACGAGCGCCACCTGCAGCGCCACCAGATCGGCATTGCCTACCGCCCCGTGGACGACGACACCTGGAACGCGCTGGCGCGCTACGAGCGCCGTTCGGAGCGCGTGGTGGGCGCGGGCAATGCGGCCGGCGCGCTGCAGGGCAGCAGCGTCTTCGGCGCCGACAACGGCGCCAGCCTGCCGGGCAAGACCAGCGCAGACATTGTCTCGGCGCACGTCAACTACAACCCCGAGCCGGGCAAGGCGGTGATGGCGCGCTACGCCTTCAAGCTCAGCCGCGCCGACGACGGCACGCTGGCCAGCAAGTACTGGGCGCACCTGGTGCAGGCACGCTACACGCAGGACATCAACCAGGACTGGGACTTCGGCGTGCAGGCCGGCCTGCTGTACGGCAAGGGCGGCGCGCTGCAGAAGACCTTCGGCGTCGAGGTGGGCTACCAGGTGCAGAAGAACATGTGGGTGTCGGCGGGCTACAACTTCGTGGGCCTGAACGACCGCGACCTGACGGCCAACGAGTACACGAGCAAGGGCGCTTATGTGCGGCTGCGCTTCAAGTTCGATGAGACGCATCTGGGCTTCGCTTCGACGGGGGAGACGAACACGGCCAAGGCTGCCAAGGCAGAGAAGGTGGCTGCGGATGCGCCGGAAGTGGCGCCGCTGCCGATGCGCACCGTGCTGCAGGCCGAGGCGCTGTTCGAGCCCGCCAAGTCCTTCATCAAGCCGCAGGCACACGACACGCTGAACACGCTGGCCGCGCAGATCAAGGCGACCGAGGCGCAGGTGGTGATCCACATCAGCCACTCGGACGCGCAAGGCAGTGCCGACGACCGCATGCAGCTGGTCGCGCAGCGGACCAACGCGGTGCGCAGCTACCTGATCGGGCGCGGCGTGGATGTGCTGCGCCTGCGCACCGACACCAAAGAAGACACGCAGCCTGTCGCGGGCGATGACAGCAGCGCCAAGAGCCGCTGGGTCGTGATCGCCGCGGCCGCGCAAGAAACCCGCTGAACGAGACCATGATGCAAAGCAGAACGAGAAACGAAGCGGTCGGGATGGCGCGGCTCGGCGGGGTGTTGAAGGGTGTGCTTGCCGCGACGGCCTTGTGGATGTTTGCCATGCCAGGTGCGCAGGCTGCAACCGCTGCGTGCACGCCGCAGTCGGGCTACAACAGCTGCGTGACCTTCACCCATTCGGGCTCGGCGCAGACCTTCACGGTGCCTGCGGGCGTGTCGTCGGTGCGCGTCACGATGTGGGGCGCCGGCGGCGGCGGGTCCACGGCGGCCGGCGGCAACTCGGCCAACGGGGGCGCCGGCGGCTTCGCCGATGGCACCGTGTCGGTCACGCCCGGCACCGCCATGGCGGTGACGGTGGGGCAGGGCGGGCAGAACGGGGG
>NZ_JBWKYW010000011.1:0-133043 GCF_059423965.1 Variovorax sp. GW458-11-26-14-LB1 | reverse complement strand
ACGCTCACGTCGATGGGGTGCCTTGCGCAGCGAAATCAAGGAGGAGCCCGAAGGGCGGGGGACATTCGCGGAGCAAGGTACCCCGTCGGCGGGAGCGCGCCCTGGATCTCTCCAAATCAGTGATTGTCTCGCGGCACAAAAGCCCCACGGCGACCACGCAGAAAGTCCAGGTCGGCCCCCTGGTCAGCCTGCAGCACCGTGTCGACGTACAGCTTCCAGTACCCCGAATCGAGCGGTGCCTTGGGCGCGACCCACTTCGCACGGCGCTTCGCCAGTTCCTCGTCGCTCACATGCAAGTGCAGCTTGCGGTTCGGCACGTCGAGCTCGACGATGTCGCCGTCCTGCACCAGCGCCAGCGGGCCACCTGCAGCCGCCTCGGGCGCGGTGTGCAGAACGACGGTGCCGTAGGCCGTGCCGCTCATGCGTGCGTCGCTGATGCGGACCATGTCCGTGATGCCCTTGCGCAGCACCTTCGGCGGCAGCGGCATGTTGCCCGCCTCGGCCATGCCGGGGTAGCCCTTGGGGCCGCAGTTCTTGAGCACCATGATGCAGTGCTCGTCGATGTCCAGGTTCTCGTCGTCGATGCGCTTGTGCAGGTCGTCGGCGCTTTCGAACACCACCGCGCGGCCCTTGTGCACGAGCAGCTCGGGCGTGGCGGCACTGGGCTTGATGATGGCGCCGTTGGGCGCGAGGTTGCCGCGCAGCACGCAGATGCCGGCCTTGTCCTTGAAGGGCTCGGCCTGGGTGCGGATGACCTGCGGGTTGTAGTTCTCGGCGTCCTTCACGTTCTCCCACACGCTCTGGCCGGTGACGGTGAGGATGTCCTTGTGCAGGTGGTTTGCGATTTCCTTGATGACCACGGGCAGGCCGCCCGCGTAGCAGAAGTCTTCCATCAGGAACTGGCCTGACGGCTGCAGGTTCACGAGGCAGGGCAGGTCGGCGGCGAGGCGGTCGAAGTCGTCGAGCGTGAGCTCGACGCCCATGCGGCCCGCAATAGCCAGCAGGTGGATCACGAAGTTGGTCGAGCCGCCGATGGCCGCGTTGACCTTGATCGCGTTCTCGATCGCCTGGCGCGTGAGGATCTTCGACATGTTCAGGTCTTCATGCACCATGTCGACGATGCGCCGGCCCGCCTGCCGCGCGAGCACGTTGCGGCGGCCATCGACGGCAGGGTAGGCCGCGTTGCCCGGCAGGCCGATGCCCAGCGACTCGACCATGCTGGCCATGGTGCTGGCCGTGCCCATCGTCATGCAGTGGCCGTGGCTGCGGTGCATGCAGCTCTCGGCCTCGAAGAAGTCCTGCAGCTTGAGCGTGCCGGCACGCACCTGCTCGCTCATCTGCCACACGCCGGTGCCCGAGCCCAGTTCCTGGCCTCGCCATTTGCCTGAGAGCATCGGGCCGCCCGAGACGCCGATGGTCGGCAGGTCGACGCTGGCCGCGCCCATCATCAGCGCGGGCGTGGTCTTGTCGCAGCCCATGAGCAGCACCACGCCGTCGAGCGGGTTGCCGCGAATGCTTTCCTCGACGTCCATGCTCGCGAGGTTGCGGTACAGCATGGCGGTGGGGCGCAGCAGCGTCTCGCCCAGCGACATCACCGGGAACTCGAGCGGGAAGCCACCGGCCTCGTACACGCCGATCTTCACCTGCTCGGCGAGCGTGCGGAAGTGCGAGTTGCAAGGCGTGAGTTCGCTGAAGGTGTTGCAGATGCCGATGACCGGGCGACCGTCGAACTGGTCGTGCGGCACGCCCTTGCCCTTCATCCAGCTGCGGTAGATGAAACCGTCGCGGTCATGGCGTCCGAACCACTGCTGGCTGCGCAGTTCGCTGGCGGGCTTTTTCTTCGGGGCGTTGCTCATGGGATGTGTCTCTTCGTCGTTGATGCTTCGCGGAAATCCTCAGGGTTTTTCCTGCGGGACGCCGGTTTCAATCATCATATGATAAGCGTGACGAGCTGTCGCGCATTCAGGGTTTTCGAGTGGCCGGCACAGGCAAATCCGCCTGAATCCGGCCCCGATACGGGCAGGCAAACAGGCACCGGACACCACCAGAACCACACACCCACAGGCAGGCATGATCAAGAACGTTCACGGCAACACGGTCGACCGCATCGGCAGCGACATCGTCGCGGGCCGCTATGCGCCCGGTGCGTCGATTCCGCCGGAGCCGCTCTTGTGCGAAGAGCTCGGCGTGAGCCGGACCGTGGTGCGCGAATCGATCAAGTCGCTGATCGCCAAGGGCCTGGTGACCAGCGGCCCGAAGGTGGGCACGCGCGTGCAGCCGCCCGACCAGTGGAACTGGTTCGACGCCGACGTCATCGTGTGGCAGACGCAGGCGGGCCTGTCGGCCGAGTTCCTGCGCGACCTGCAGGACCTGCGCCGCGTGGTCGAGCCCGCCGCGGTGGCGCTGGCCGCCCAGCGCGCCACCGCCGAAGACATCGCCGACATGGAGGACGCCTACGCGGGCATGAAGCGCGCCATCGAATTCGGCGGCGACTACATCACGCCCGACCTGCGCTTTCACCAGGGCCTTATCCGCTCCAGCCACAACCGCATGCTGGTGCAGATGAGCCGTGCGCTGGGCGCGCTGCTGCGCACCAGCTTCGAGATTTCGACCACCCGCAAGAACGGGCCCGCGAGTTCGCTGCCGCTGCACCGCGCGGTGCTCGACGCCGTCATCGCACGCGATCCGGCCGCCGCCGAGAAAGCCGTTCTGGTGCTCATCGACGGTGCGCGCCACGACATCGAGACGGTGTTGGCCTCGCGCAAGAAGATTCCGCGCATCAGCCGCCCGGCGACGCAGCTGAAGGCCTTCCCGCTCTAGACGCGGCGGCCGCGCAGACATCCCATAACAACACTGGAAAGTCAGGAGACGCAGATGCTGATGCAAAGGGCTATCGACGGATTTTTTCGCCTGCTGGAGTTCCTCGTCGTCGTGTGCATGGTGGCGATGGTCGTCATGGTGTTCGGCAACGTGGTGCTGCGCTACGGTTTCAATTCGGGCATTTCGGTGTCGGACGAGATGTCGCGCTACTGCTTCATCTGGCTCACCTACATCGGCGCCATGGTGGCCATGCGCGACGGCGCGCACCTGGGCGTCGACACGCTCATCAAGCACCTGCCGCTCATGGGCAAGAAGGTCTGCTTCTTCCTGAGCCAGTCGCTCATGCTGTTCTGCAACGTGCTCTTCTTCATGGGCACCTACGAGATGCACGAGCTGCAGGTGACCAACATCTCGCCCGTGGTGGGCATCTCGATGATCTGGGTCTACGGCATCGGCTACGTGGTGTCGGTGGTGATGGCCCTCTTCAACATCGACAAGCTCTGGCGATTGTTCAGGGGCCGGGTGCCCGACCAGGAGCTGATCCAGATCATGGAATCCGAAGAACAGGTGCTCGACGCCGCCGCACACGGGAAGGTGGCGCAATGACTGTCACGATCTTCATCGTCTCCCTGCTCGGCGCCATGGCACTGGGCATTCCGATCTCGTATTCGTTGCTGGTGTGCGGCGTCTCGCTGATGGGCTGGCTGGCCTACACCGGCGGCCTGCCGGCCTTCGACAGCCAGATCATTGCGCAGCGCTTTGTCGACGGTGCCGACAACTTCCCGCTGCTCGCGGTGCCGTTCTTCCTGCTGGCCGGCGAGTTCATGAACGCGGGCGGGCTCAGCCGGCGCATCGTGAACCTGGCGATGGCCTGGGTCGGCCATTACCGCGGCGGCATGGGCTATGTGGCGGTGCTGGCGGCGATCATCATGGCCTCGCTGTCGGGCTCTGCCGTGGCCGACACGGCCGCGCTGGCTGCGCTCCTCATCCCGATGATGAAGGCCGCCGGCTACCAGATGAACCGCTCGGCCGGCCTCATTGCCGCGGGCGGCATCATCGCGCCGGTGATCCCGCCGTCGATCGGGCTCATCGTGTTCGGCGTGGCGGGCAACGTGTCGATCACCAAGCTGTTCCTCGCGGGCATCGTGCCCGGCATCCTGATGGGGCTCGCGGTGGGCGTGGCCTGGTGGATCGTGGCCCGGAAGGACAACGTGAAGTCCTCGCCGCGCGTGCCCTGGGGCGAGCGGCTGAAGGTCACGGCGCAGGGCAGCCTGGCGCTGGCGCTGCCGATCATCATCATCGGCGGCATGAAGTTCGGCGTCTTCACGCCGACCGAAGCGGCCGTGGTCGCGGCCGTCTATTCGCTCGTGGTGGGCCTCTTCATCTACGGCGAGCTCAAGGTCAAAGACCTGTACCGCCTCACGCTCGCGGCGGGCAAGACCACCGCGGTGGTGATGTTCCTCGTGGCCGCCGCGATGGTGAGCGCCTGGCTCATCACGGTGGCCAACATCCCGACCGAGGTGGTGGCGCTGCTCGAGCCCTTCCTGGACAACAAGACGCTGCTGATGTTCGTGATGATGGTGCTGATCGTCATCGTGGGCACCGCGCTGGACTTCACGCCCACCGTGCTCATCCTCACGCCGGTGCTGATGCCCGTGGTGCTCAAGGCCGGCATCGACCCGGTGTACTTCGGCGTGCTGTTCATCATGAACAACGCCATCGGCCTGATCACGCCGCCCGTGGGCACGGTGCTCAACGTGGTGAGCGGCGTGGCGCGCATCTCGATGGACGATGCCTTCAAGGGCGTGATGCCCTTCTTCATCGCCCACCTGGTGGTGCTGTTCACGCTGGTGTTCTTCCCGCAGCTCGTGACCGTACCGCTGCAGTGGTGGATGGGGCGCTAGTTCTTCTTTTTTCCTGTCAGTCAGTTCGTTCAACCAACCCCTCGAATCGAAGGAGACAAGCATGTTGTTTCGCAGAACCCTGATGACCGCCGCCCTCGTGGCCGGCGGCCTGCTGGCGTCGACCGGCGCCCTCGCGCAATTTGCCGAACGCACGATCAAGTTCACCAACGGCGTGAACGAAGACCACCCCGTGGGCGTGGGCGTGAAGAAGATGCAGGAAGTGCTGGCGGCCAAGACCGGCGGCAAGATGAAGATCACGGCCTTCTGGGGCGGCGCCGCGGGCGGCGACCTGCCGGCCACGCAGGCGCTGCGCGCCGGCACGCAGGAAATGGTGTGCACCTCGAGCTCGCCGCTGGTGGGCATCGTGAAGGAACTCGGCGCCTTCGACCTGCCGTTCCTGTTCGCCAACGAGAAGGAGGCCGACGCGGTGCTCGACGGCCCCGCGGGCGAGTACTTCAACAAGAAGCTCGAAGCCGCCGGCCTCGTCAACCTGGCCTACTGGGAGAACGGCTTCCGCAACCTCACCAACAGCAAGAAGCCCGTGGCCAAGGCCGAGGACTTCGAAGGCGTGAAGCTGCGTGTGATGCAGAACAACATCTTCCTCGACTCGTTCAAGACCCTGGGCGCCAACGCCGTGCCCATGGCCTTCGGCGAGGTGTTCACCGCGCTGGAGACCCGCACCATCGACGGCCAGGAGAACCCCTTCGTGACCATCGAGACCTCCAAGTTCAGCGAGGTCCAGAAGTACCTGAGCGTGACGCGCCACGCCTACACGCCCTTCCTCATCCTCTACAGCAAGAAGCTCTGGGACCAGCTGAACCCGCAGGAGCAGGCGGTGCTGCGCGAGGCCGCGAAGGAAGGCCAGAAGGTCCAGCGCGAAGCCAACCGCGCGCTCAACGAGAAGTCGCTCGCCAGCCTGCGCAAGACCATGACGGTGAACGAAGTCTCGGCGGCCGAACAGAAGCGCATGCTGGAGAAGGTCAAGCCCGTGTACGACAAGAACGTGCCCAACATCGGCACGGAAGCCGTGGGCGTGGTCACCGACGCGCTGAAGAAGGCGCGCGGGGGCTGACCGAGGCTTTCGGCCATGCGCTGAATGTGTGCAAGAGCCGCGCGGCACCCGCCGCCGCGGCTTTTTCTTTTTGCGGAATCCTTGTCATGAAAATCACGCAGCTCGAAACCATCCGCCTCGGCGAGTTTCCCAACATCCTGTGGGTGCGCCTGCACACCGACGAGGGCCTGGTCGGCCTCGGCGAGACCTTCATGGGCGCCGAAGCGGTCGAGGCCTACCTGCACGAATGGGCGGCGCTGAAGCTGCTGGGCACCGACCCGCTGCAGATCGAGGCGCGCAACCGCGACATCACGGGCTACCTGGGCTGGCGCGGATCGGGCGTGGAAACGCGCGGCAACTCGGCCGTCGACATCGCGCTGTGGGACCTGTTCGGCAAGGCCGCCAACATGCCGGTGCATACGGCGCTGGGCGGCAAGAGCCGCGATGCGATCCGCATCTACAACACCTGCGCGGGCTACCAGTACATCCGCAGCGCCACCAACCAGACCAGCTCGAACTGGGGCCTGACCAACAACAACGGGCCGTACGAAGACCTGCAGGGCTTCCTGCACCATGCCGACGAGCTGGCCGAGTCGCTGCTGTCCGAAGGCATCACGGCCATGAAGATCTGGCCCTTCGACCCGGCGGCGGAGAAGAGCCACGGGCAGTACATCAGCAACGCCGATCTCGACACCGCGCTCGAGCCCTTCCGCAAGATCCGCCAGGCGGTGGGCGGCAAGATGGACATCATGGTCGAGTTCCACAGCCTGTGGCGGCTGCCGATGGCGCAGAAGATCGCGCGCGCGCTGCAGGAGTTCGACACCTTCTGGCACGAGGACGCGATCCGCATGGACAGCCTCGACCTGCTCAAGCAGTACGCGAAGGACTGCCAGGCGCTCGTCTGCGCCAGCGAGACGCTGAGCTACAAGTGGGGCTTCAAGGACTACCTGCAGACCGGCGTGGCCGGGGTCGCGATGCTCGACCTGAGCTGGTGCGGCGGCCTCACCGAGGCGCGCAAGATCGCCGCCATGGCCGACGCCTGGCAACTGCCCGTGGCACCGCACGACTGCACCGGGCCGGTGGTCTGGGCCGCGTCCACGCACCTGAGCCTGCATGCGCCCAATGCGCTGATCCAGGAGAGCGTGCGCGCCTTCTTCACCGGCTGGTACAAGGAACTCGTCACCGAGCTGCCGAAGGTCGAGAACGGCATGATCAGCCTCAACGACAAGCCCGGCCTCGGCCTGGAGCTGCTGCCCGACCTGCACAAGCGCGCCGACGCGATCGTGCGGGTGTCGAAGGCGGCGTAGGGGCGTCGCTATCAGCGGTTGTCGTCGGTGCGCAGCCGCAGCAGGGCGCGCACGAAGCCGTGGTCCGAGCGCGAGCGGTCGCGGCCTTCGTGCAGGTGGTCGTTGAAGTAGTCGACGCGGCGCACGTCGCCCAGGCTGTGGCGGCTGCTGGCGACGAACTCCTCGCTCACCAGGATCTGGTCGAGCACATCCGGAAAGCCCTGGTGGACGTGCGAATAGGCCACGTCCTTCTTCAGCGCCGACTCGCCCTGCATCTCGTAGGCGTTGAACAGCGCCACGTCGCGCGCGGCCTTGTCGTAGGCCACCTCGGAGGTGGCGGCCACCAGCTGCGTGGTCACGCTGTGCGGGTTGTCGTTGAAGTCGCCCATCACCACCAGCGGCACGTTGGTGCCCTGCAGCAGGTCGATCACGATGCAACGCAGGGCCGCGGCCTCGGCACCGCGCATCAGCAAGGAGCGCAGCGAGGCCATCGCGCCGATCTTGCGGTCGTCGCGGTCTTCCAGGTGGTTGCCCTGCGCGTCCTGCAGGAACTTGGGGCGCTTGGACTTCAGGTGCACCGTCAGCACATGCACCTGCTGACCGTGCTTCATGCGCACGGTGGCCAGCAGGGGCGGGCGCTCGAAGCGCGTGTGTGGGCCGATGCCCGGCACCTCGACACCGAAGCCCGCGGGGAAGTCGACGAAGGACTGCACGCTGTCCACCTGCAGCCGCGTGACGATGCCGACGCGCGGCGTGCCCTGTGCGCCCGGCCGCCCGGGCGTGCCCGGCGGGCTGCCGGGCGGCGGCGAGTTCTCGGCGCCCGGCACCGAGACGAAGTCGTAGCGCAGCCCGCTGCGGCCGATGGCGGCCTTCAGCGCGGCCTCGTCCCACACCTCCTGCACCGCGAGCACGTCGGCGTTGAGCGCGTGGATGCGCTCGCCGATCCAGTCGATCTTGCGTTCGTATTCGCGCTCGTTGTAGGCGTCCTGGTTCTCGTAGTACACGCGGTTGGGGTTCGCGAGATTGAGCAGGTTGCAGGTCGCGACGAAGAGCGTGGCGTAGTTGGGCGGGATGTAGGAGGGCATGGCCCGCACATTGTGTCCTGAGACGGTGCAAACGACCCTGCCGCGCCGGCCGCACCGGCAGAAACGAAAAAGGGCACCGAAGTGCCCTTTGTGGAATCGACGCGTGTGCGCGTTTTAGCGACCGAACGAACGACCGCCGCCGCCACCGCCGGAACGGTTGCCACCGCCGCCGCCGTAGCCACCGCCACCACCCGAGCGGCCACCGCCACCCGACCGGTTGCCGCCGTAGCCGCCACCGCCGCCCGGGCGACCGCCGCGACCGCGACCACCCATGTGGTCGACGCTTGTGCGCAACGGGTCCGGCTGGCCGGCGCCGCCGCCTGCGACGGCTTCGGCACGCAGGTGCGCGACCTGGTTGGCCTGCGTCGGGCTGTGGCTGTTGCCGTGATGGCGCGGCTGGCGCTCTTCGTGCGGTGCGTGGTGATGCGGCTGCTGCGGCGCGCGCGGCTGGCCTTGCTGCGGGCCGCGGCCCTGTGCGGGACGGGCTGCGCCCTGGCCGCGCGGGCCCTGGCCCTGGCCTTGGCCGCCACCGTTGGCATTGCGGCCTTGACCGCCGCCGCCTTGGCCGCCACCGCGGCGTTGACCGCCGCCATTGCCGCCGCCACCACCGCCGTTGCCGCCACCCTGGCCGGCCTTGTTCTCGCGGATGCGCGACATCATTTCGGTGCGGGCGGCCTTGGCGGCTGCCTGCATGACTTCGCGGCTCGGCGGACGGCCGGCGCCGCCCCAGATCGTCTGGCGACCCATGGCGATCGGCTCGGCGCGTTCGCCTTCTTCAGGACCGAAGCCCTCGACCTTCTGCACCGGGATCGTCTGCTTCGTGAAGCGTTCGATTTCCTGCATGAAGCCTTCTTCGTCCAGGCACACGAAGCTCACGGCCTCGCCGCTCGAACCGGCGCGGCCGGTGCGGCCGATGCGGTGCACGTAGTCTTCGCTGACGTTCGGGATCTCGTAGTTCACGACGTGCGGCAGCTCGTCGATGTCGATGCCGCGGGCGGCGATGTCGGTGGCCACCAGGGCGCGGATGTCACCGCTCTTGAAGCCGGCCAGCGCTTGGGTGCGCGCGCTCTGGCTCTTGTTGCCGTGCAGCGCCATCGCCTCGATGCCGTTCTTGGTGAGGAACTCGGCCACGCTGTTGGCGCCGAACTTGGTGCGCGTGAACACGAGCACCTGGCTCCACTTGTTCTCGTTGATGATGTGCGCGAGCAGCGCCTTCTTCTTGCCGCGGCCCACGGGGTGGATCACCTGCGTGATGCGCTGCACCGTGGTGTTGCGCGGCGTGACCTGGATGCTCTGCGGGTTCTTGAGCAGCGAGCCGGCGAGGTCGCGGATCTCGTCGCTGAAGGTGGCCGAGAACAGCAGGCTCTGCTTTTCCTTGGGCACCAGGGCCAGGATCTTCTTCACGTCGTGGATGAAGCCCATGTCCAGCATGCGGTCGGCTTCGTCCAGGATCAGCATCTGGACCTGGCTCAGGTCGAGCATGCCCTGCTGCTGCAGGTCGAGCAGGCGGCCGGGGGTGGCCACGAGGATGTCGACGCCCTTCTTGAGCTTGCTGATCTGCGGGTTCATGCCCACGCCGCCGAAGATCACGGTGGAGTCGAGTTGCAGGTACTTGCCGTAGGTGCGCACCGACTCTTCGACCTGGGCCGCGAGTTCGCGCGTGGGGGTCAGCACGAGGGCACGGATGCCGATGCCGCCGAACTTGTTGGTGGCGCTGCGGCTCATGGTGAGCTTGTGCAGCATCGGCAGGGTGAAGGCCGCGGTCTTGCCGGTGCCGGTCTGGGCGCCGCCCAGCAGGTCGTGGCCGTCGAGGACCACGGGAATGGCTTGCGCCTGGATGGGGGTGGGGGTGTCGTAGCCGTGCTCGTGCACAGCCTTCAAGATGGCGGGAGCCAGCTTCAGTTCGTCAAAATTCATTGTGGAAACAACAAGCGCCATACACGGCGCAGTGGCATCGGCCCGCCAAGCGTCGTTTTGGGGTGACGCCGAGCCAGTCAAGGCAGATGAAGGTCAGGGGTGGGAGCCGGAAGACCCGCGGTGATTTGGGGTTTTCTTCGTCCCCGGCAGAGAGCCGGTTTGCGGGCAACTGGACCCGGCAACGAGGACTATTGTCGCATGAGTCGATAATCATGGGTTCGCCGCGCCCGGATCACTGTCCGGACGACCGTGCTTTTACGCAAATCCCAAGCTACCCAAGGTAATCATTCACAGATGGCTCAATACGTCTATTCGATGAACCGCGTCAGCAAGACCGTGCCGCCCAAGCGGCAGCTCTTGAAGGACATTTCGCTCTCTTTCTTCCCCGGCGCCAAGATCGGCGTGCTCGGCCTGAACGGCTCGGGCAAGTCCACGCTGCTCAAGATCATGGCGGGTGTGGACAAGGAATTCGAGGGCGAGGCCCTGCCCATGCCGGGAATGACGATCGGCTACCTGGAGCAGGAACCCAAGCTCAACGCCGAGCACACGGTGCGCGAATCGGTCGAGGAGTCCATGGGCGCGGTGTTCGCGGCCAAGGCGCGCCTCGAAGAGGTGTACATCGCCTACGGTGCCGAAGACGCCGACTTCGACGCGCTGGCGGCCGAGCAGGCCCAGCTCGAAGCCATCATCGCCACCGCCGGCACCGATTCCGAGCACCAGCTCGAAATTGCCGCCGACGCGCTGCGCCTGCCGCCGTGGGACGCCAAGATCGGCCTGCTGTCGGGCGGTGAAAAGCGCCGCGTGGCGCTGTGCCGCCTGCTGCTGAGCAAGCCCGACATGCTGCTGCTCGACGAACCGACCAACCACCTGGACGCCGAATCGGTCGAGTGGCTCGAAGTGTTCCTGCAGCGTTTCACGGGCACCGTGGTGGCCATCACCCACGATCGCTACTTCCTGGACAACGCCGCCGAGTGGATCCTGGAAATGGACCGCGGCCGCGGCATTCCCTGGAAGGGCAACTACAGCACCTGGCTCGAGCAGAAGGGCGAACGCCTGGCGCAGGAGCAGAAGAGCGAAGAAGCCCACGCCAAGGCCCTGAAGAAGGAACTCGAATGGTCGCGCCAGAACCCGAAGGCACGCCAGGCCAAGAGCAAATCGCGCCTGGCCCGCTTCGAAGAGCTGAGCGACATGGAATACCAGAAGCGCAACGAAACGCAGGAAATCTTCATTCCTGTGGCGGAGCGACTGGGCCAGCAGGTGTTCGAGTTCCACGGCGTCAGCAAGTCCTTCGGCGACCGCATGCTGATCGACAACCTGAGCTTCACCGTGCCGCCGGGCGCCATCGTCGGCATCATCGGCCCGAACGGCGCCGGCAAGTCGACGCTGTTCAAGCTGCTCGCGGGCAAGGAAAAGCCGGACACGGGCGAGGTCGTCATCGGCCAGACCGTGAAGATGGCCTTCGTCGACCAGCACCGCGACGAGCTGGCGTCCGACAAGACCGTGTGGGAAGACATCTCGAACGGCCTGGACATCATCAACGTCGGCAAGTTCCAGATGGCCAGCCGCGCGTACGCGGGCCGCTTCAACTTCAACGGCGCCGACCAGCAGAAGAAGGTCGGCACGCTGTCGGGCGGTGAACGCGGCCGCCTGCACCTGGCCAAGACGCTGATCGCGGGCGGCAACGTGCTGCTGCTGGACGAACCGTCGAACGACCTGGACGTGGAAACCCTGCGCGCCCTGGAAGACGCCCTGCTCGAGTTCGCCGGCACCGTGATGGTCATCAGCCACGACCGCTGGTTCCTCGACCGCATCGCCACGCACATCCTCGCGGCCGAAGGCGACAGCCAGTGGACCTTCTTCGACGGCAACTACCAGGAGTACGAAGCCGACAAGAAGAAGCGCCTGGGCGAAGAAGGCGCCAAGCCGAAGCGCATGCGCTACAAGGCACTCAAGTAAGACAGGACGCAGGCGGCTTCGGCCGCTTCGACGACCAGAGCGCGCGGTTCCGCAAGGGGCCGCGCGCTTTGTCGTTCAGGGGGCGTCGTGGTCGATGAGGTCGGCGTCGAGCCAGCCGCGCAGGCTGTTCACGAAG
This sequence comes from Variovorax sp. GW458-11-26-14-LB1, assembly GCF_059423965.1. NCBI lineage: Bacteria > Pseudomonadati > Pseudomonadota > Betaproteobacteria > Burkholderiales > Comamonadaceae > Variovorax > Variovorax sp. GW458-11-26-14-LB1. The sequence goes on along the minus strand of NZ_JBWKYW010000011.1, from coordinate 120,888 downwards.
GCGAGCGCTTCGACGCGCGGCAGGTCGGCCACGCGCACGACCGCTTCGGTCAGCTGCCCTTCGCGCAGCCGGCGCGCGCGGCCGATGCCGTCGAGCAGCCCGCAATGCAGTGGCGGCGTGACCCAGCGGCCGTCGAGCCGCAGCGCGATGTTGCCGCGCGTGCATTCGGTGATCTCGCCGTCGCGGTTCCACAGCAGGGTGTCGAACACGCCGGGCGCGGTCGGCGCAAAGGCCTCGTAGTGCGCACGGCGCGTGGTCTTGAAGCGCGAGAACTCGCTGTCGGCCTCGTCGAAAGCGCGCGCGGCCAGCTGCAGGCGCACGCGCGGTGGCGCAGCGTCCATGGCGAAGGCTTCGGCGCGCGGTTGTCCTTGCGCGTCGAGCAGCAGGCGCACGCGCCATGTGCCTGCGGCATGCGCTGCGCTCAGCCGGTCCAGGCAGGCCGTCACTTGTGCTTCATGCCACGGATAGCCGAAGTGCGCCGCCGCACGATGCATGCGGGCGAGGTGCGCGGGCGCATCGCGCAGTGCGCCATCAGTCAGCGCCAGGGTTTCGAGCAGTTCGAAGGACGTCATGGTTGCGAAGATACCGCCGCGCCGAGAAAGGCACGCTTGTGCCGCCACTCGTCCCACTCCGCATCCGCCTGCGCGTCGGCCGTGATGCCGCTGCCGATGCCGCAGCGTGCGGCGTTGCCGCGCAGCGTGACGGTGCGGATCGGCACGTTGAAGGTCGCGTGCCCGCCGGGCCGCACCACGCCCACGGCGCCGCAGTACACGCCGCGCGCGTCGGGCTCCAGCGCGCGGATCATGCGCATGGCGCTCACCTTCGGCGCGCCGGTGATGGAACCGCAGGGGAACAGCGCCGCGAACAGGTCGGCCAGCGTCGTGCCTTCGCGCAGCCGGGCCTCCACGTCGGAGGTCATCTGCCACACGGTGGGCAGCGCCTCGGTGTGGAAGAGGCGCGGCACGCGCACCGAGAAGGGCTGGGCCACGCGCGAGAGGTCGTTGCGGATCAGGTCCACGATCATCACGTTCTCGGCGCGCTCCTTGGGCACGGTGCGCAGCCGCACCGCATGGGCCTCGTCCTCGGCGGGCGTGGCGCCGCGCGGCGCGGTGCCCTTCATGGGGCGCACGAGGATGCGTTCGCCGTCGCGGTCGAAGAACAGCTCGGGCGACACCGACAGCACCTGCTCGTCGCCGGTGTCGATGAAGGCGCCGTAGCCGTTGGGTTGCGCCTGCCGCAGCGCGTGGAACCAGGCCTGCGCGTCGCCGTCGAAGGCCGCGCGCAGCGGCGCCGTGTAGTTGAGCTGGTACAGCACGCCGTCGGCGATGGCGCGATGGATCGCCTGCATGTTGCGGTCGAAGGCTTCGCGCGACAGGTCGGCCGTCCACGCGACGGGAGCGACAGTGGGCATCGGCACATCCGGCCATGGCCGCACCTCGTCATGCACGCCGAACCAGGCCAGCGGCCCGTCGGGCGCATGCACGTCGAACGCCGGGTCGAAGGCCGCGGCGGCCTCGTAGCGCAGGTGGCCGACGCACCAGCGGCCTTCGCGGGCCAGTGCCTCGACGGCTTCCAGCACGGGGCGCACCTCGTGCGGCGCATGGGCGACCAGCACGCGCACCGGCGCGCCGAAGGCGGCGCGCAGCCGGGTCGCCCCGTCGGTGCGCGGGTCGGCGAAATCGATCAGCGTGGACAGCAAGCGCGCGCCCGGACCCTTGTCAGTCGGCGGCACGGGCCGGCGGCGCAACCGGTGGTGCAGTCGCCACGCTCGCAGAGCCCGCGAGCGCCCGCTTGCGCACCGCGTAGATGTTGTTGCGCAGCGCATAGAGCTCGTCGGCGTACGACAGCGGCACGGCCACCTTGTTGACCACGCGGTCGAGGTCGTCGAGTTCTTCCAGCAGCTTGTCGCGCTCGGCCTGGCTCTGGCGTCCGTCCACCTTGGCCTCGATGTCGCGCAGCCGCGCGTACCAGCGGAACACGCGGCGGCGCACGCGGAACTGGTACAGCGGCGGGATCACGCGGCTCAGCGGCAGCATCAGCACCAGCACGCCGCCCAGCACCAGCCACATGCGCTCGACCAGGTTGCTGGCCCAGAACGGCAGGTAGCGCTGCCAGAAGGGCGGCGTGCCGTTGATCGCGCGGTCGCCCTCGGGGCTCACGGGCAGTTCGCTGGTACGGGTGTTGGGGAAGTCTCGCGCGCGATTGAACCAGCCGGCGTCGCTGTGCACGGTCTGCGCGGCCTGCGCGAACAGCTGGCGCAGGGCCGGGTGGGTCTCGTCGCGCGACAGCAGCGAGGTGGTGGCGGCCAGCAGCGACACGTCGTGCAGCGGCAGGTCTTTCGAGAGGTCGACCACGCCGCGCGGCAGCGACACGGCCGAGAGGAACGGAAAGCGCCGCGTGTAGGCCTCGGCCTGGCCGAAGTCCATGAGCTGGATGTCGCCGGCGCGCAGCAGGCGCTGCACCTGCGGCGACTGCGGCGCCGAGAACAGCACGATGGCATCGAGCAGCCCGGCCTGCAGCGCCTCGGCCGCGGCGGCCTGCTCGAGGTTCGACAGCAGCAGGTCGTCGGGCCCGAGCCGGTTGGCCTTGAGCAGCCGCTCCATGATCTCGGGCAGCCCGCTGCCCGGCAGGTCGACGTTCACGCGCAGGCCGCGCAGCTGCGTGAGCGATGTCAGCGTGCCGGTCTTGCGATCGATCTTCTGCGCGGTGTCGGTGCGGTAGAACAGCCAGATCGGCTCGAAGAACAGCGCGCCCAGTGAGCGCAGGCCGGCCTCTTCGTCGGCCACCGGGTCGGCGCTGCCGCCGCGCACGAAGGCCACGTCGGCGCCGCCGGTGCGCAGCAGCTGCAGGTTCTCGGTCGAGCCCGAGGTGGCCTTGAGCTCGACGGTGATGCCGCTGTGCTTCAGGGCGTCGGCGTAGCGCTTGCCGAACTGCGCATAGGCGCTGCCCGTGGGGCCGGTGGCCAGCGTCACGTGCTTGGGCGGCTGCGGCTGCAACCACCAGTAGGCGGCAATCAGCAGGCCGATGACGATGAACACGATCGGGCCGGCCGAGGCGATCAGGTCGCGGATCGACAGCAGGATCAGCTTCAGGGTGCGGGGAAACGCCATGGGGTGCCTCGTCGTGCGGTGCGCGCGTCAGCCGCGCGGTGCGGCCAGGTCGGCGGCGCAGGGAATGTGCAGCTCGCCCACGGTCATCGCGCGTGCGGCGCGCACCGCGCGCACGGTGGCGATGGCAGTGGCTTCGGCGGCCATGGTGCTCAGCACGGTCATGCCGGGCGCATCGCCTTCGAGCGGCACGCGGCCGGTGGCCAGCGCGAACAGCGTGTCGCCGTCGCTCATGGTGTGCACCGGGTTGATGGCGCGCGCCAGGCCGTCGTGCGCCACCATGGCGAGCCGGTTGGCCTGCACCTTGGTCAGCACCGCGTCGGTGGCGATCACGCCGATGGTGGTGTTGGTGCCCGCCAGCAGCGGCTTGGGCAGGTCGCCGCGCAGCAGCGCGCGGCGCGTGTCGAGCAGGGTGCTGCCGTCCTCGGTGCGCGCGCCGGCCACGGGCAGGGCGGTGTCCGGGTCGATCACGTCGCCCAGCGAATTGACCGCGATGAGTGCGCCCACGGTCACGCCGCCGACGGTGACCGAGGCGGTGCCGATGCCGCCCTTCATCGCGCGGTGCACGCCGAAGAGCTTGCCCACCAGCGCACCGGTGCCCGCGCCCACGTTGCCTTCGGCGGGCGCGTCGGTCGAGGCGGCTTCGCAGGCGGCGTAGCCCGCGGCCGCGTCGGGGCGGATGCGCGCGTCGCCCATGGGCAGGTCGAACAGCACGGCTGCCGGCACGATGGGCAGGGTGCCGAAGCGCACGTCCATGCCGACGCCGCGCTCTTCGAGCCAGCGCATCGCGCCCTCGGCGGCGGCCAAGCCCCAGGCGCTGCCGCCCGCGAGCATGACGGCATGCACTTCCTGCACGAGGTTGCCGGGCGAGAGCAGGTCGGTCTCGCGCGTGCCGGGCGCGGCGCCGCGCACATCGACACCGGCCACGGCGCCGTCGCGCGCAATGATCACGGTGCAGCCGGTGGGGCGGCGGGTGTCGGAGAAATGGCCGACTTCGATGCCGGCGACGTCGGTGATGGCACCGGCGCGAGAAGAGGGGGAAGAAGACGCAGCGGACATGGCGGCCGATTATGGGACCGCGACCTTTACGATCCCCACAATGACAGTTGCAAGAAGTTTCTCCCCCGAGAGCGGCCGCCGCCACGTGGTGGTGATCGGCGCGGGCGCGGTGGGCTGCGCCACCGCCATCGAGGCCCTGCGCGCGGGCCTGCGCGTGACGCTGGTGGAACCCGGCGAGCCGGGTGGCCCGCAGGCCACGAGCTACGGCAACGCCGGCTGGCTGTCGTCGCACTCCGTGGTGCCGCCTGCGCTGCCGGGGGCCTGGCGCAAGGTGCCGGGCTGGCTGGCCGACCCGCTCGGGCCGCTGGCGTTGCGCTGGCGCCACCTGCCGCGCGCGCTGCCGTGGCTGTTGCGCTACTTGGCCTCGGGCTGGACCGAGGCGCGCGTGCAGCGCACCGCCGACGCATTGCGCACGCTGCTGGCCGATGCGCCCGCGCTGCATGCGCAACTGGCCGCCGAGGCCGGCGTGCCGCAGCTCATCGAACGGCGCGGGCTGCTGCATGCCTACCGTTCGCGCGCCGAGTTCGACGGCGACGCGCTGGGATGGCGCGTGCGCCGGCGCGCCGGTGTCCAGTGGGAAGAATGGCCGGCGGACGAACTGCGCCGCCGCGAGCCCGATCTGGCCGCGCGCTACACGCTCGGCATCTTCGTGCCCGAAGCCGGCCACTGCCGCAATCCGGGCGCCTACGTGGCGGCCCTCGCCCAACATGCGCTCGACGCGGGCGCCGAACGCGTCGCCGCGCGGGCCACCGGCTTTCGCATCGAGGGCGGCCGGCTGCGCGCCGTGCGCACGGAGGCCGGCGAGATCGCCTGCGATGGTGCTGCCATCTGCGCCGGCGCGCGCTCGGGCCCGCTGGCCGCGGCGGCAGGCTCGGCGGTGCCGCTGGAGTCCGAGCGCGGCTACCACGTGGTGCTCGAAGGCGCCACGGCCGGCCCGCGAACGCCGACCATGGTGGCCGACGGCAAACTCATCGCGCACTGGATGGACGGCGGCCTGCGCGCGGCGGGCCAGGTGGAGATCGCGGGCCTCGAAGCGGCGCCCGACTGGCGCCGCGCCGAGATCCTGCACGCGCATCTGCAGTCGATGTTTCCGTCGCTGGCACCGCCCGCGCCCGGTGCGCCTTCGGTGGCGCACTGGCTCGGTCACCGCCCGAGCCTGCCCGACGGCCTGCCGTGCATCGGCCCGTCGGCGGCCAGCGCCGACATCGTGCTGGCCTTCGGGCATGGCCACGTCGGCCTGTGCGGCTCGGCGCGAACCGGGCGGCTGGCGGCGCAACTGCTGGCGGGCGTTGCGCCGGAGATACCGCTGGCGCCCTTCGATCCGGGGCGCTTCAGGTCCTGAGGTTCACACCTTCTCAGTTCGCCGGCGTGATCGACAGCACGGTGAGTGCGCCGTCGACCTTGTCGACGGTGAACTTCACCTTGTCGCCGGCCTTCACCTTGGCGAGCAGCGCCGGGTCGCTCACGCGGAACACCATGGTCATGCCGGTCATCTCGAGGTTCGGGATGTCGCCGTGGCGCAGGGTGATCTTCTTGGCGTCGGTGTCGATCTTGCGGACTTCGCCGTCGACCTGGGGCAGTGCGGCCTGCGCGAACGCCGCGGCGGCGAGCACGAGGGTGGAGAGGGCGGTGAGGACTTTTTTCATGGTCGGGGTTCCTTCCTTGTTTGGATGGGATGAAGGGTGAAGAAGGGGTCAGCGGTAGCTCTGGAAGACGCGCGTGCTGCCGTCGGCCAGCACCAGCAGCACGTCGTAGGCGTCGCGCTGGTCGCCGTAGGCCGGGCCGTCCATGCCGGGCGAGCCGATGGGCATGCCGGGCACGGCCAGGCCGACGGCCTTGGGTTTTTCCTTCAGCAGGCGCTGCATCTCGCGCGCCGGCACGTGGCCTTCGATGGCGTAGCCGCCGACGCGGCCGGTGTGGCACGAACCCAGCTTGGCCGGAATGCCGAGCCGCTCGCGCGCCGGGCCGTTGCCCTCGTCGTGCACGCGCGTGGCAAAGCCGTTCTTGTTGAGGTGCTTGACCCAGTCCTGGCAGCAGCCGCAGTTCGGGTCTTTCCAGATCTCGACCATCGGCGCGGCGGCCTGCGCGGCGAGCGGCAGGGACGCGGTGGCGGCGGCGAGTTTCAGGAGGGTTCGTCGTTGCATGGTGGGTTTCCTTTCAGTGGGTCATCGTGTGGGCGCGGCCGTGGCGAGCACGCGCACGCGGCCGGCCATGCCGAGTTCGTAGTGGTCCTTCACGAGGCAGGCGAAGTCGAAGTCGCCGGCGCGGTTGAAGGTCCAGATCAGTTCGCCGGTCTTGCCCGGCTGCACATGCGCCATCCAGGGCTCGTCGTGCTCCATGCCGGGGTGCTTCTTCATCATGGCGGCATGGTCCTCGATGACGGCGGTGGTGCCAAGCACGAGCTCGTGCAGGTCCTTGCCGCGGTTCTTCAGCCGCAGGCGGATGGTGTCGCCTTCACGCACTTCGAGGACCGAGGGCGTGAAGGTCATGTCGTCGGCCATCGCGATGTCGATGGTGCGCTTCACGGCGCTGGCCTTGCCGGCGATGCCCCAGGCTTTCTGCTCGGGCGCGAGCGATGCGGCGGCGGCCTTGCCGGCTTCGGGTGCGTGGTTTTCGTGGGCCGTGGCGAAGGTGGTGGCGGCCGCCAGTGCGACGCCGGCGACGAGGGGGGAGAAACGGGTGTTCATGAATGGAATCTCAAAAAAGTTGGATCGATGCGATCAGTGGTTGTGGGCCCCATGGCCCGAGGGCTTGCGCACGGTGGCGCTGCCGCTGTCGGGGCTCGCGGGTGCGGTGCCCGTCTTGCGCGGCGCCACCGGCGCGCCGCTGGCCGACACCTCGCGTGCGACCGTGCCGGCCGGGTGCTTGAACCAGCCCGGGTCGCGGTAGTCGCCCGGCTTCTGGTCGCGCCGCACCTTCAGCAGCGTGAACATGCCGCCCATTTCGGCCGAGCCGAAGGGGCCGGTGCCGGTCATCATGGGCACGGTGTTCTCGGGAATGGGCATTTCCATCTCGCCCATGTCGGCCATGCCCTTGTCGCCCATCACCATGTAGTCGGGCACGAGCTTCTTGATCTTCTCGGCCACGCCCTTGTGGTCCACGCCGATCATGGTCGGCACGTCGTGGCCCATCGGGCCCATGGTGTGGTGCGCCTTGTGGCAGTGCAGCGCCCAGTCGCCTTCCTCGTCGGCGATGAACTCCATCTGCCGCATCTGGCCCACCGCCACGTCCACCGACACCTCGGGCCAGCGCGCGGTGCGTGGCACGGGGCCGCCGTCGGTGCCCGTGACCTCGAACTCGTGGCCGTGGATGTGGATCGGGTGGTTGGTCATCGTGAGGTTGCCCGCACGGATGCGCACGCGGTCGCCTTTGCGCACGTTGAGCGTGTCGATGGCCGGGAACACGCGGCTGTTGAAGCTCCAGATGTTGAAGTCGGTCATGGTGTTGACCTTGGGCGTGGCGCTGCCGGGCTCCACGTCGAAGCTGCCGAGCAGGAAGCAGAAGTCGCGGTCGACCTTCTCGATCAGCGGATGCTCCACCTTCGGGTGCGTGACCCAGAAGCCCATCATCCCCATTGCCATCTGCACCATCTCGTCGGCGTGCGGGTGGTACATGAAGGTGCCGGGGCGGCGCGCCGTGAACTCGTAGACGAAGGTCTTGCCCGGCGGAATGTGCGGCTGCGTGATGCCGCCCACGCCGTCCATGCCGTTGGGCAGGCGCTGGCCGTGCCAGTGCACGGTGGTGTGCTCGGGCAGCTTGTTGGTGACGTAGATGCGCACCTTGTCACCTTCGACCACCTCGATGGTCGGGCCCGGCGACTGGCCGTTGTAGCCCCACATGTTGACCTTGAAGCCGGGCGCCATCTCGCGCACGACGGGTTCGGCGACGAGGTGGAATTCCTTGACGCCGGCGTTCATGCGCCAGGGCAGCGTCCAGCCGTTGAGCGTGACGACGGGGTTGTAGGGCCGGCCGTTGGGCGGCATGAGCGGCGGCGCGGTGGCGGTCGAGGCCTGTGTCACCGGCTCGGGCAGCGCGGCCATGCTCACGCGGCTCACGGTGGTGGCGGCCACGGCCGTGGCGGCGCCCGCAAAAAAGTTGCGACGGTTCATGTCAGTGGCCTCCCGCCGCAGGTTCGTTGGTGGCCGCGGTCTGCAGGGCCGTCATGCCGCCGGGCGAGCTGCCCGTGAGCACCAGTTGAAGGTCGGTGTCGGCCAGCCAGAAGTCGCGCTGGGCCTCCATGCCGGCGTTCACGGCGAGCATGCTCGCGCGCGTTTCGCCGAGCAGTTCCCACACGCTGGCGAGCATGCCGTTGTAGCGCAGCACCATCTCCTCGTTGACCTGCTTGCGCAGCGGCAGCACCTCGTCGCGGTAGCGGCGCGCCAGGGCGTAGGCGGTGTTCCAGCCCTGCCAGGCTTCGCGCGCCTCGCTGGCGGCGAGCACGCCCACGTCGCGCACGCGCGCGGCCGACTGCAGGTACTGCGCCTCGGCGCGGCCGCTGCGGGCCTGGCCCCAGTCGAAGATCGGAATCGGCAGCTCGAGCTCGAAGCCGCGCGTGGTCGATTTCGAGCGATCGGCATCGTTCTCGAAGGTGGTGTTGCGCACCACGCCCAGTTCCATCGCATTGATCATGCGGGTGGCGTGCGTGAGGCCGAGCGAGCCGGCCACGGCCGTGTTCTGCGCCTGCGCCGAGCGCACGTCGAGCCGGTCGCGCAGCGCCAGGGCCTGCACGTCGCCGAGTTCGGGCGCGGCTTTCGGCAGCGGCGGCAGGCGGTCGGGCAGGGTGTAGGCGGTGCGCGCGCCGCTCAGGCCCAGCAGGCGCGTGAGCTGTTCGCGGCTGGCGACGGCCGCCTGTTCGGCGCGTGCGAGCTGCGCGGACGCGTCGGCCAGCAGCAACTGTTCGCGCGTGCGCTGCAGCGCGCTCCAGTTGCCGACCTGGGCCATGCGGTGCGCCAGTTCGGCGCCGGCCTCGGTGGCGTCCTTCGCGTCGCGCAGGTAGCTCACGCTCTGTTGCGCGGCCACCGCGCGCACCCAGGCGCGGCGAGTGTCGGCGGCCAGCAGCAGCACGCTTTGCGCGGCCTGCAGCTTGGCGGCTTCGTGCCGCTGGCCGGCCCAGCGCGCCTGCCACGGCAGCGTGAGCAGGCCCACCACGTTGAAAGTCAGCATGCGTTCGAACTCGCGCTCGCTGCCCTGCGCCAGGCGGCTGAAGGACAGCACCGGGTTCGGCAGGCTCGCGGCCTGCACGCGGTCGGCGTCGCTCAGTTGCAGCGTGGCAAAGGCCTCCTGCACGCGCGGGCTGTTGACGAGCGCGATGCGCACGGCGGCTTCGGCGTCCAGCGGCTTGGCCAGCAGCGCGTCGACGCTTTGCTGCGAGGCGTCGTCCGGCTTGCGCTGGGCCGCGGCGCCCGCCATGAGCGGGTTGCCGTCGACCAGCGCCTGCACGTCGCCGGCGCCGCCGTCGGGCGACAGGCTGGCGCAGCCGGCGAGTACCAACGCAGCGGTCAGCGCGGTGGCGGTTCTGAGGAATGAAAAGTGACTTTTTCGCCCGAGGGGCGGGCTATCTGTTCGATAGCGGGGGATGCCGGCATACGGCCGGCGAGCAAGGGAATTCACGAGCGATCTCCATGGGCAATACGGCGAACGCTGCGAGCCGGCAAAGGCTCACTGCGGACGGACTACGGGCAGGAAGATCAGGAAATGGGCGGCTTGAAGCCCAGGACGGGCTCGGCGCTGGCAAAGCGGGCCGCGTGCGCGGCCGGCGGCGCCTGGGGCGCCGCATGCGGGGTGTCGACCAGCGGAATGCCGCCGAGCGCCACCGTGTGGCAGACCTGGCAGGCGACACAGGTGCCGCAGTTCGCGTGGTCGGTGCCGTGGGACTGCTGCGAATCGCTGCTGTTGTCGTGCATGGCCGCCATGTCGTGGCCGGTGTCGGCCTCCATGGTGGCGTCATGGCAGTGCGATTCGGCGATGCCGGTGGCCGCGGCCACCACCGCCTCGGCGGCGGGCAGCGAATGCCGCACCATCTCGAGCGCCATGGCGTCGCCGAGCCAGCCGCGGATGGGCAGCAGGGCGATCATGAGGGCGAGCAGCAGGGTGCGCATGGTTGGGCGCGATGATAAGCCGGGGCGGGGCGTCAGCGCCTCAAGACACCAGTTGGCCGCGGGCCTTGTCGACCCACACCTGCAGGTTGTCGAGCAGGTCTTTCTGGCTGAAGGAGCAGCTTTCCTCGCTGAAGAGCGCGCTCGATTCGAGGCGGTCCAGCAGGTTCAGCAGCACCTCGCCGTAGCGCGGCGGCAGGGCGCCGAGCAGCTCGGTGCTGGCGCGCGCGGCCGTGGAGAGCGTGGCGACCGAGCCGGCGCCGCCTTGCAGCGCGGCGATGCCCGAGGCGATGGTGTCGAGTTGCGTCACGGTGCTCATGAGGCGGCCTTCGCTGGTGGTGGCAGTGCCAGTCCGCGTTCGCGCATCAGGTCGCGCAGCACGTCGGGGTAGTCGGTGATCAGGCCATCGGCGCCCGCGTCCATGAGCCGCACCATGTCGGCGCGCTGGTTCACGGTCCAGGGCACGACCTTCATGCCGAGCTTCTGCGCTTCGCGGATCGCGGGGGCGCCCAGGTCGGCGTGCGCCGGCGACCAGATCAGCGGCCCGGTCGATGCACCTGCCGCGGCCTTCACCAGCTGCGGCACCGAGGCGAAGCCGGCGGCGTCAAGGCCGGCGGTCCAGCGGCTGTCCTTCAGCGTGCGGGGCGTGGTGAGGTAGGCGCGCGACAGCTGCGGCGCGAGCTGGCCGACCAGCGCGAGCGTGCGCCAGTCGAAGCTCTGGATGGTCACGCGGTCGGCCATCTTCGCCTTGTCGATCTCGGCCAGCAGCGCGCGCACCATGGGCTCGGGCGCGGCGGTCTCGTCGGGCTTCGTGGGGTCGATCTTGGTCTCGATGTTGAAGTGCACCCGTGCGGCATCGGCGCCGCGCGCCTGCACCTGCGCGAACAGCGAGGCCAGCGTGGGAATGCGTTCGCCGTCGCGCGGCTGCTGCAGCGCGAACTGCTTGCCGTAGTTGCTCTCGGGGTTGAGACGGCCCACGTCGTAGGTCTGCAGCTGCGCCAGCGTGAGCGAGCGCACGGACGGGGCGGGCTTGGCCGTGAGCCAGGCGCCGCGCGCGTCGCGCGTGTGGTCGGCGTTGAGTGCCGTGTCGTGCGACACCACCACCACGCCGTCGGCCGTGAGCCCGATGTCGAGTTCGAGCGTGGTCACGCCCAGATTCATCGCGTTGGAGAACGCGGCCAGCGTGTTCTCGGGCGCCAGGCCGCGTCCGCCGCGGTGGGCCTGCAGGTCGAAATGCTGTTTCGCCTTCGGGGCGATGGCGGCGCAGCCGGCGCCGACGAGCGCAGCGGCGATCAGGATAAGAAGGACGGCACGTTGTTTCATTTGAGTTGCACTTTGATGCCGTTGTCTTGCACCGTGATGTCGCCGACCTCGTAGGTCTTGCGCCCGACGGTGAGTTCGTCGGCCGTGAAGCTGCGCAGGATCTGGCCCTGCAGCAGTTCCTGCGCGACCACCGCGCCGACCTTCTGCAGGCGCTCGGCGTCGCGGCCTTCCACGCCCTGCAGCTCGAGCCGCTCGGCCTTGGGCTGATCCAGCCGCAGCGCGCGTGCCGCCGCGTCGTAGCGCAGCGCGCTGCTCACCGACACCACGCCCTGCACCGGCGAGGCCGCCAGCAGCGGGCTGGCGATGGTCAGCGTGGCCGTGATGGCCGCGCGGTTGGCGCGCCCGTCCAGGCCCAGCTGCGGGTCGCGCAGCCCGACCATGAAGATCTCGGCATAGCGCTCGGCCACCGGAAAGCGCTTGGCGATCTGCGACTGCAGCTCCTCGCGCGTGGCGGTGTATTCGTTGGTGAAGAAGTTGAAGCCGGCCAGCGCCGCGAACGGCGCGGGCAGGGCGGCGGCGCCCAGCAGCGCGCGCAGCACCCGACGGCGGAAATGAGAGGGCGGGATTCGGTCGGTCATGGAGCTTGCGAGCTTGCCACAGGCGACGATGTTCCCGCCAGCGCCGAAGGGGCGCGTCGGCGTGTCGGACGGTCAGCCGTTCACGCGCAGTTCGTAGCGCGCAAACGTCCCGCCGCGCAGGTCGATGCAGCTGTGCAGTGCGAAGCCGAAGCCTTCGTACAGCGTGCGCAGCGCGGCGCGGTCGGCCACGCAGTCCAGCCGCAGCCAGGGGCGCCCGAGCGCGCGGGCGTGGTCGCGGGCATGGCCCAGCAGCGCGCGCGACACGCCCCGGCCCGCCCAGGCGCGGCGCACGGCCAGCTTGTGCACGAACAGCGCGCTGCCGGGCGCGATCTCGGGCCAGAACGACGGGTCTTCCAGATCGAGGCGCATCACGCCGGCCCAGTCGCCGTTCTCCTTGGCCACCACGTAGCGGCCGGCGTCGGTGTCGCGCTGGATGCGTTCGATGCCGGTGTCGGCGGCGCTCCAGAGCGGGCGTCCACCCTCGGCGAGCCATTGCGCGGCTTCGGTCAACACGGCCGCGACGGCGGGCGCTTCGGTGGAAAGGGCGGGTTCGATGTGCATCGGCGCGCAGCTTACCGGCACCGGTGTCAGGTGTGCCGGATCACGCGGAACCCTTCCTCGGCCGTGGGCGGCACGAAGTGACGGGTGATCAGGTCGAACTGCGCGTCGGAGGTCTCGAAGGGGTGCTCGCCCGACGCGTTGCGCGCCCGCAGCCGCGCCTTGCAGACCTCGTCCGGCACGTCGAGAAAGTGCAGCTGGTGCGCCGCGCCGGCCTGCTCGAAGAGGCCGCGCGCCCAGGCCCGGTTGCTCACGGTGTTGGCCGGAAAGTCGAGCACCACCGACACGCCGGCGCCCAGCAGCGCGCAGACGTGGTCGCCCATCGCCTGCTTGAGCCGGCCGGCGGCGCGCACGTAGTCGGGCAGCGCGTGGATTTCGCCGGGGTAGAGCGCGGCGAGCCAGGTGTCCTCGCTGATGCACACGGTGGCGGGCGCCTGCGCCAGGCGCCGGGTCAGCGTGGACTTTCCGGCGCCGATCTTGCCGCAGACCATGTGCAGCACGGGCGGGGGAGATGTGGGGGGTGTCGATGTCATTCGGTCTCCTGCGGGTGGGGGGAACAGACCTCGGGAGACGGACAAGAAAAACCCGCCTCCTGGGGCGGGTTGCATGGCGTGGTTTCGAACCGTGCGCTAGCTCACCCGCTCTCGCGAGAGCGGGCGAATGATCGATGCGGTGCGAAGGCGGGCCATGAGGGCGAGGTTAACCCGGCCCGGGGCGCGCGGGAAAGCGCCGGCGATCACGCGTTGCCGATGGCGCGCCATTGACCGGGCGGCGAGGGGCGAACCAGGAACCACGGTTCGAAATGCGCAAGAAATACCTGTGGGGCGATTTGGGCTCATTTGTTAATCGGATTCGATATTTTTGTTATCTATGTAATTATTTGTGTTTATTCCGTTTTTTATATTCTTCTTCGATGTAATAAGTTCGAACTAATTTGAATTTCTTATTGCGGTCTGGCAAAAAATACGTGCTAAAGAAGCGAGCCGGTTTTTTCGAAGCCGCCAGGCCACGGAAATCGCAGGGCCGCGAGGCTCCGGGCCCCCACTTCTGGAGCAGCTCATGGACGAATTCCTGATCGCCGTCGACGCCGAAGACCGGCCGCTGCACGCGGTCGAAAAGATGAGTGCCCACCGCGAGGGCATCCTGCACCGGGCGTTCTCGATCTTCCTGTTCGACACGCAAGGCCGGGTGCTGCTGCAGCAGCGCGCGCTGGGCAAGTACCACTCGCCCGGCCTGTGGAGCAACAGCTGCTGCGGGCATCCGCGCCCCGGCGAGGACACCGGCGCGGCCGCCGTGCGGCGGCTGCACGAAGAGCTGGGCCTGCGGTGCGCGCTGCAGCCGGTGACAGCCTTTCTCTACCGGGAGGCGGTGTCCGCGGAGCTGGTCGAGCACGAGTACGACCACGTGTTCGTGGGCATCGCGCACGACCTGCCGCAACCCGACCCCGGCGAGGTGCGCGAGTGGCGATGGCTGGCCTTGCCCGACCTGCACCGCGAGCTGGCGCGGGCCCCGGCGCACTTCACCATCTGGCTGCACCGCATCGCCGAGCGCTTCGGGCCGGAAGGCCTGGGGGCCTGGCGGGAGCGCGCGTTGACGGCGCATTGACGGCGCATTGACGCGCGGCCCCGGTCAGGCCCGCAAGGCCCACCGATTCCCGTGGCTTTCGATCAAATTGCACCTACCACCAAAGTTCTATATCAGAAAATTTCTCTTTAACAGGAACTGCAATTGCACTAAATTCTCAATTCACTCCCGGCGATGCCTTACAAGCCTGGGAGTCGGTTAATTCAAGGATTTGATGAGAAGGAATCACCTCTGTTGAATTGGATTGGAACCGTGGTTTGCGTCCGTGGTCATGGGAATTCACGCAATTAGAATTCCCCGTTGCGTGGCCTTCTCGCCATTCGATGCGATTGAATTGCTTTGAAAGAAGGCAGACATGAAGCAGAAGAGCGAACAGGCCGCGGTGTACCCCTGCACGTCCACGACAGCCCCCGGCTGAAAGGGGGCTGCGGTGTTGCGCATCACCTTCCGGCAACTGGAGGCCTTTCACTGGGCCGCGACATTGGGCTCCGTCAACGCGGCGGCCCGCCACCTCTTTGTCAGCCAACCGGCCATCACGGCCCGCGTGAGGGAGCTCGAAGGCATCCTCGGGCACGCGCTGTTCGCGCGCAGCCAGCAGGGCGTGCAGCTGACCGCGGCCGGCGACGAACTCTTCCAGCAGGTGCAGCAGCTGCTGAAGGCGGGCGAAGAGGTCGAGCGGCGCGGCGGGCGGCTGGTGCCGCCGCTGGCCGCGGGGCTGCGGCTGGGCATCGACGAATCGCAGCACCTGTAGCGGCGGCCGCTGCTGCCGCCGCCACGCGCGCGGTCAGTCGTGCAGCGACGACAGGAACTGCTTCAGCTCCGGCGTCTGCGGCGCGCCGAACAGCTCCGCCGGCGGGCCCATCTCGTGCACGCGCCCCTGGTGCATGAAGATCACGCGGTCGCTGACCTTGCGCGCAAAGCTCATCTCGTGCGTGACCATCAACAGCGTCATGCCTTCGTCGGCCAGCGACTCCACCACGCGCAGCACCTCGCCCACCAGCTCGGGGTCGAGCGCCGAGGTGATCTCGTCGCACAGCAGCACGGCCGGCTCCATCGCGAGCGCGCGGGCGATGGCCACGCGCTGCTGCTGGCCGCCAGACAGTTGCTCGGGCATCGCATCGAACTTCTCGGCCAGGCCCACGCGCTCGAGCAGCTTGCGCGCCTGCGAAGCGGCTTCCATCGACGAACGCTTCTTCACCAGCGTGGGCGCCAGCATCACGTTCTTGCCGACCGTGAGGTGCGGGAACAGGTTGAAGCCCTGGAAGATCATGCCCACGCGCTGGCGCAGCGTGCGCATGGCCATCGCGCTCTCGTGCAGGAGCGGCTTGCCGTCGACAGTGAGCGCACCTTCCTGGAACACCTCGAGCCCGTTGATGCAGCGCAGGAGCGTGCTCTTGCCCGAGCCGCTCTTGCCGATGATGGCGATCACCTCGCCGCGCTTCACGTCCAGGTCGATGCCCTTGAGCACCTCGTTCGTGCCGTAGGACTTGCGCAGCGCCGTGATGCGCACGATGGGCGCGGCGAACGGTGCGGCTTCGGGTTGTGTTTGGGGTTCAAGCACGGCGGCCATGGGTCTTCCTCTCGAGGGTCTTGGCGTACAGGCTCACGGGGAAGCACAGCACGAAGTAAAGCAGGGCGACGCAGCTGAACACCACGAAGGGCTGGAAGGTGGCGTTCGAAATCATGCTGCCGGCCTTGGTGAGTTCGACAAAGCCGATCACCGACGCCAGCGCCGTGCCCTTGATCACCTGCACCAGGAAACCGACCGTCGGCGCGATGGCGATCTTCACGGCCTGCGGCAGGATCACGTGGCGCATCTGCTCGCCGAAGCTCAGCGCCAGGCTGCCAGAGGCCTCCCACTGGCCCTTGGGGATCGAGGCCACGCAGCCGCGCCAGATCTCGGTGAGAAAGGCGCTGGTGTACAGCGTGAGCGCCACGCTCGCGGCGGTCCACGCCGACACGTCGATGCCGAACAGCGCGATGCCGAAGTAGGCGAGAAACAGCTGCATCAGCAGCGGCGTGCCCTGGAACAGCTGCACGTACAGGCCTACGGCCCGCTGCGCCGCCTTGCCGCCGCGCAGCCGCGCGAACAGCAGCAGCGCGCCCACGAGCCCGCCGCCGACGAAGGCGATGAGCGAGAGCACGACGGTCCAGCGCAGCGCCATCAGCAGGTTGCGCAGGATGTCCCACAGAGAAAAATCGACCATGGTGCAAGGGCCTCGCGTTCAGCGGCCGAAGAAGAAGCGCGGCCCCGCCCACTGGAGCAGGCGGCGCAGCGCCACGGCCAGCGCCAGGTAGATGAGCGTGGCGACGATGAAGGACTCGAAGGCGCGGAAGTTGCGGCTCTGGATCAGGTTGGCCGCATAGCTCAGCTCTTCGGTCGAGATCTGCCCGCACACCGCCGAGCCCAGCATCACGATGACGATCTGGCTCACCATCGCGGGCCACACCTTCTTGAGCGCCGGCGGCAGCACCACGCGCAGGAACACCTGCGCCTTGCTGAGCGCCAGGCTCACGGCGGCCTCGATCTGCCCCTTGGGCGTGGCCTCGATGCCGGCGCGGATGATCTCGGTGGAATACGCGCCCAGGTTCATCACCATCGCGATCACCGACGCCACCTCGGGCGAGAGCTTCACGCCCGCGGCCGGCAGGCCGAAGAAGATGAAGAACAGCTGCACGATGAAGGGCGTGTTGCGGATCAGCTCTACGTACGCGCCCACGAGCGCGCGCAGCCACGCCGGCCCGCCCGAACGGGCCCACGCGCACAGCGTGCCCACGGCCAGGCCGAGCACGGTGCCCACGGCCGTGAGGCCCAGCGTCCACGCCACGCCGCGCAGCAGCAGCGGCCACTCGGCGAGCACGGCGCCAAAGTCGAATTCAATGCCCATGGCCGCGCCCTTCGCTCAGACCGGCAGGTCGCCGGCGGCCTTGCCGAGCCACTTCTTGGACATCGCGTCGAGCGTGCCGTCCTTCTTGGCGGCGGCAATGATCTCGTTGACCCGGGTCTTCAATGCGGTTTCGCCCTTGGCGATGCCGATGAAGCAGGGGCTGTCTTTCAGCAGCAGCTTGTACTCGGCGCTCACCTTCGGGTTCTTCGCGAGCATGTCGCCGGCTACCGCCGCGCTGGTGGCGAGGGTCTGCGTCTGGCCGGCCACGAAGGCGGCGATCGTCGCGTTGTTGTCCTCGAAGCGGCGGTAGTCGACGTTCGGCGGCGCCACCTTGTTCAGTTCCTGGTCTTCCATGGCGCCGCGCGTCACGGCGACGGTCTTGCCGGCCATGTCGGCGAAGCTCGTGAGCTTCATGCTCTTGGCCGCATACACGGCCTGGAAGAAGGGCGCGTAGGCCGCGCTGAAGTCGATCACCTTCTCGCGCTCGACGTTCTTGCCGAGCGTGGAGATCACGAGGTCGGCTTTGCGCGTCTGCAGGTAGGGAATGCGGTTGGCGCTGGTCACCGGCACCAGCTCGACCTTCACGCCGAGCTTGGCGGCGACGAGCTGCGCCATCTCGACGTCCAGGCCCTGCGGCTGCATGTTGCGGTCGACTGAGCCGTAGGGCGGGTAGTCGGTGGGCACGGCGATCTTGATCGTCTTGGCCTTGAGCACGTTGTCGAGCGCGTTCTGCGCCTGGGCGGCGCCGGTGGCGGCCAGCAGGGCGACGCTGGCCAGCGCGAGGGCGAAGCGGCGGGTGGCGAAAGAGGTCATAGCAGGGCTCCTAGGTAGGTCGATGAATCGGTGGTGGCGTCGTCGGCGGGCGCGGCCTTGCGGCGGCGCTTCGGCGCGGGGGTGTTGTTCAGCGGTGCGAGCGCATCGCGCAGCTGCGCGAGCGGGTCGGCGGGCGCCTGCACGCGCAGCGCCGACTGCACCGTGCCGATGTGTTTGGCCATCAGCGCCTCGGCGGCGGCGTGGTCGCCGCGCTCCAGCGCCGCGACGATCCGCACGTGGTCTTCGCACGACTGCACCGCGTCGTGCGTGCTCTGGTAGAGCATGGCGATCAGCGTGGTGCGCGCGGTGAAGTCGCGCAGCGTGTCGGCCAGCAACGTGTTGCCCAGGCACTCGGCCAGGCACACATGGAAGTCGCCCAGCAGGAAGCTGCGGTGGCCGACGTCGCTCTCTTTCAGTGCGGCCTTTTCACGCTGCAGGTGCGCCTTCAACTGGCGCAGGGCGGCCTTGTCGATCTTGTCTGTGCTGCGGATGAGCCCGAGCTCGATCACGCGCCGCGCCTCGAAGGCCTCGCGCGCCTCGTCCTGCGAGGGCTCGATGACGAACCAGCCGCGCCGTGCGCTCACCGTGACGATGCCGCGCGCGGCCAGCCGCGTGAGCGCCTCGCGCACGATGGTGCGGCTGCAGTCGAACAGCATCGCCAGCGGCTGCTCGCCCAGGCGCGCGCCGGGCGCGAGCTTCTGCGCCATCACCGCTTCGACGATGCGTGCACTGATTTCGGATGCGGAGATGGCCATAGGCCTGCATATCAGCAGCTTCCGTGCCAACTGGTATGCAAGCCGTGTGCACCGAAATGGGCCGGCCGTGGTGCGCCGGCGGTGCGCGCTACCGCTGGCCGAGTGCGCTGCGGGGCAGGGCCAGCAGCATGAGCAGCGCCGACAGCACCAGCGCGCCGCTCAGCACATACAGGCTGGCCGTGAAGCCGCCCGTGAGCGTCTTGAGCGCGCCCACCATCATCGGCGCCACCAGCCCCGCGCTGCCGCCGATGGTGCTGATGAGCGCAATGCCCGCCGCCGCCGCGCTCTTGGACATGAAGCTGCCGGGAATCGCCCACAGCACGGTGAAAGCGCTCGAGATGCCCATCGACGCCAGCGCCAGGCACAGCACGGCGGCCACGGGGTTGTGCATGAAGAGCGTGGTCAGCGCCAGCCCGGCCGCGCCCGCGAGCGCGCCCAGCGCGAAGTGCCAGCGGCGCTCCTGGTGCCGGTCGGAGTGGCGCCCCACGACGATGTTGGCCGCGATGCCCGCCACGGCGGGAATCACCGAATAGAAGCCGATCTGCAGCACGCTGAGCCCCATCGACTTCAGGATCGTCGGTTGCCAGAACGACAGCGCATAGATGCCCAGGATGATCAGGAAGGACATGAAGCCGATCAGCCACACGCGCCCGTCGCGCATCGCCGCGCCGAAGGTGTGGCGCCCGGTGGCGCCGTGCGCGGCCTGGTCCTCGGCCAGCAGGTGCGCCACGCGCTGCTTCTCGGTCGCCGAGAGCCACGGCGCCTGCGCCGGGCTGTTCGACAGCGTGCGAAAGGCGATGACGCCCAGCAACACGCTCGGCAGCCCTTCGAGCAGGAAGAGCCACTGCCAGCCGCGCAGCGCCAGCACGCCGTCCAGGTAGGTCATCGTGAGCCCGGCGATCGGCCCCGCGACGATGGGCGCCGCGCCGAAGGCCATGAAGAAGAGCGCGGTCGCCTGCGCGCGGCGGCGCGAGGGAAACCACAGCGTCAGGTAGAACAGCACGCCCGGTGCGAAGCCGGCCTCGAACACGCCGATGAGAAAGCGCAGCACGTAGAACTGCGTGGGCGTGGTGGCGAACATCATCGCCGCCGAGGCCAGGCCCCACAGGCCCATGATGCGCAGCAGCGTGGCGCGCACGCCGATCTTCGCGAGCATCAGGTTGCTCGGGATCTCGAACACCGCGTAGCCCAGAAAGAAGATGCCAGCGCCCAGGCCGAACACCGCGTCGCTGAAGCCCAGCTGGTCCTTCATCTGCAGCTGCGCGTAGCCGACGTTGGTGCGGTCCAGGTAGTTCAGCACGTAGCAGGCGCACAGCAGCGGCATCAGCCGCCAGGTGATCTTGCGAAAGAGCGCGGCGTCGTCGCGCGCATCGGCCGAAGCCGGCGTGCGTGCGCCGGCGGCGGCGTCGAGGGTGGCGGTGTTCATCGGTGTGTCTCCTTCTCTTTTTTGTGCGCGTGTTGGCAGGTCAGGCTCGCACGAGCGCGCCGAAGCTGGTTTCGCCCCACAGGTGGCTCGTCGGCGCGCCCGGAAACAGCCAGTGCGGCGAGCACTCGGCCGACGGCACGACGTTGCTGAACCCGTGCAGCGCCGAGGTGCCCGCGAGTGTCTTCTCGAACACCATCGACAGGTACTGGTCGTTGCTGCTCTCCTGCGTGTTGCCGTTGAGGATCACCTCGGCGCCCGTGGCCTGCGCATAGCGGCGGATGCCGTTGTGACGCGACTGCAGCGGCGCCCAGCTGTCGGCGGACACGCCGTTCTCGCTGCTCACGCGCAGGCCGTCGCCCGTGCGGTACACCAGCGAGTGGTTGCCTTCGGTGTGCCCCGGCGTGTGCACCAGCGCGACGCCGGGGCCGAGCTGCAGGCTGCCGTCGAAGGCGACGACGCGTTCGGCCGGCACCCCGTCCAGGCCGTGCGGGCAGTACCACTCCGCCTGCACGGGCAGCAGGCCCTGCACGTTCGCGAGTTCCTGGCGATGCGCCAGCAGCTTCGCGTTCGGCAGCAGGCCCGGCGCGCCCGCGCTGCCGAGCCAGCGGCGCACGTCCTGCGTGTGCAGGTGGTCGTAGGTGATGTGGTCGATCTGCTCGGGCGCGACGCCGCAGCCGGCGAGCGCCTGCAGCACGGTCTGGTAGACCGGCGCGATCGCCTTGTGCAGGAACTTCGGCGTCTGGTCGCTCAGGCGCTTGAAGTAGGGCGTTGCGTTGCCGGCCTCGAAGTCGGCCGGCGTGAAGAGCAGTGTGCGCAGCCGGCCTTCGAAGTCGTCGTACTGGACGAGCACGGTGCGCGCCAGCAGATGCACCATGTGCGGCTTGAGCAGCTGCTGCGAGTACACGCCGGTGAAGGCGAACCACGCGGGGTACGGAATGCGCAGCAGGTTGAAGCTGCGCGCGAAGTGCACGGGCGGCGCATCGAGCAGCCGCTCGCGCAGGGCTTCGGCGCCGTGGCGGATGGCGCGCAGGCGGTCCTGCGGCATGGCGGCGTGGCGCGTGCCGTCGAGCTCGGTGATCTGCGCGAAGCCGGTGGGGTCGGGGTCTCGGGTCATGGTCGTCTCCTGTGTCTGGATGCGTGGGCTTCCGGGTGCGTCGCTCAGTACATCGAGCGCCCTCCGGAGATATCGAACACCGCCCCGGTGCTGAACGAGCACTCGTCCGAGGCCAGCCACGCGGCCATCGCCGCCACCTCGTCGACGTCGACAAAGCGCCCCATCGGCACGCGCGAGAGCAGGGCGGTGCGCAGCTGTTCGCGGTGCTCGGCGGGCACGTCCGCGAAGACGGCCGTGTCGGCCGCCGACGGCGTGATGCAGTTCACCAGCACGCCCGACGACGCCAGCTCCTTGCCGAGCGACTTGGTCAGCGCGATGAGCCCGGCCTTCGAGGCCGAGTAGGCGGCGTTGAAGCCATTGCCTTCCTTGCCCGCGACCGAGGCGATGTTGACGATGCGCCCGCGCCGCTGCGCCAGCATCAGCGGCGCGACGGCGCGGCAGCACAGCCAGGCGCCCGTGAGGTTGATGTCGAGCACGTGGCGCCATTGCGCGGGCGTGTGCTCCCACGCGGGCACGGTCGGTCCGAGCACGCCCGCGTTGTTGACGAGGATGTCGACGCGGCCGAAGCGCTCCTGGGACTGCGAGGCCGCGTGGGCGATCTGGTCTTCGTCGCGCACGTCGACCAACGCTGTGACCACGGTGCCCAGCGGCGCCAGTTGCGCCATGGCCTCCGCCAGCGTCGCGGCCTCGACGTCCCACAGCGCGACGCTCGCGCCGTTCGCGAGGCAGCGCCGCGCGATGGCCAGGCCGATGCCGCGCGCACCGCCGGTCACGATCGCATGGCGTCCTTCGAGCGGCCGGGCGAGCGTGCCGGTCATGCCGTGGCGGCCTCGGCCCGCGGGGCGGTTTGGCCGAGCAGGCCGGCGACCAGCCCGCCCACCATCTCCGGGGGCACGCCCACCAGCAGCTGGCGCAGCATCGTCAGCGTGTCGAAGTAGACGCGCTCGCACACCAGCCGGTCGCCCTCGAAGATGAAGAAGGCGTTCATGCGGCAGCGAAAGCTGTTGCCCGTCGGCGGCAGGCCCTTGAGCGGGCCGCGGTGCGTGCCGAGCAGCCAGAACTCCACGATCACCGAATCGTCGGCATGGCGCAGCTGGATGATCTCGTGGCGCTGGTCGGGGAAGGCGCGGCGCGTGTCGGTGTAGTACTGGCGCACGTCGGCGATGCCGTCGTGCACCTCGCCGCTGGGAATCAGCTCGTAGTGCGGGTGCGGGAAGGTGCCGAGCACCGCGTCGAAGTCCTGGCGGGTCTCGTCGGCGAAATGGTCGAGCACGAGGCGCTCGCGGCGGGCTTGCAGGTCGGTCAGTGTGGTCATCGGGGTGTGCTCCATGCGACAGGGGTGACGGGGGACATCGGGTTGCCGCGAATGCGTCGACCCGGGTGGCCTGCGTACTATCGACAGCGCCTCGAAGCCAGACTGTCCGGTGTTGGCAATCGAGGCCCCGGACAAACCCGCGATGCCACGCTCTTCCCCTTCTTCCAGCGCCAGCCCCGCCGAGCCGGACGCGCAGCCTTCGCCCGTGCACAACAGCGACATGCGGCTGGCCGACGACGTGCAGCAGCGCCTGCTCGCGGTGGCGCACCGGCGCACGCTGGTGCGCGGCGAATCGCTGTTCCACAAGGGCTCATCGCCCGACGCGCTGTTCGGCGTGGTCAGCGGCTCGTTGCGCGTGAGCGTGGTGGCGTCGGGCGGGCGCGAGGCGGTGATCGCGATGCTCGAGCCGGGCCACTGGTTCGGCGAGGTCTCGCTGCTGGTGGGGCGCGAGCGCGTCTACGACACCTGCGCCGTCGACACCACCGAGATGGCCGTGGTCGCGGCGGCCGACTTCCACCGGCTGGTGGCTGACCATCCCGACGTGCACATGGCCTTCACCCGGCTTGTGTGCCTGCGGCTGCGCCAGGCGCTGGCCTGGATCGACGACGTGATCCTGATGCCGCTGCCCGTGCGGCTGGCGCACCGGCTGCTCACGCTGGACGCGCGCGCGGTCGCGCCGGCGCAGGACGGTGGCGGCACGCTGCTGGGCGTGTCGCAGGAAGACCTGTCGTTCATGCTTGGCGTGTCGCGCCAGAGCGTGAACCGCCAGCTCAAGCTGTGGGAGGAAGACGGCACGCTGCGTGTGCGCTACCGCAGCATCGAGCTGCTCGACCGCGCGCAGCTGGAGCGGCACGCGGCCACGCCGCGCTGAACGCCAGCGGGGGTCAGTCCATCCGCGCGCCGGAGGCCTTCACCGCCTTGTCCCAGCGCGGCGTTTCCGTCGCGAGGAAGCGTGCGAAGTCTTCGCTGCCCAGGTAGGCCGGGTCCGCGCCCTGGCTCACCATGCGCTCGCGCACCTCGGGGCTGGTCAGCACCTGCCTGAACGCATCGCTGAGCTTGGCGACCACGTCCTTGGGCGTGTCCTTCGGTGCCAGGAAACCGTAGAAGCCCACCACCTCGAAGCCCTTGACGCCCGACTCGATGACGGTCGGCACGTCGGGCAGCGCGGGGTTGCGCTCGCGGCTGGTCACGGCCAGCGCGCGCACCTTGCCCTGCTTGTGATAATTGGCGGCCTGCGGAATCGATTCGGCCATGAACTGCACCTGCCCGCCCATCAGGTCGGTGAAGGCCGGCGCGCTGCCGCGGTAGGGGATGTGCACCATGAAGAGGCCGGTCGCGGTCTTGAACATCTCGGGCACGAGGTGGCTGATGCCGCCGTTGCCCGCCGAACCGTAGTTGACCTGGCCCGGCCGCGCCTTGGCGTAGTCGATGAACTGCTTGAGGTTCTGCACCGGCAGCTTGGGCGTGACCAGGAGCGCGAGCGGCTGCATCGCGGTGCGCGCGATCGGAACGAAGTCGCGCTGCGTGTTGTAGGGCAGCTTGCTGTAGAGCGCGCCGTTGATCACCGCCACCCCGGTGTTGGCCAGCACCAGCGTGTAGCCGTCGGCCGGGCTCTTGGCGACGAAGTCGGCACCGACCGAACCGCCCGCGCCGGGCTTGTAGTCGACGATCAGCGGCTGGCCGAGCACGGCCTGCAGCTTGTCGGTCAACAGGCGCGCATGCTGGTCGAGCGGGCCGCCGGCCGGAAAGCCGATGACGACCTTGATCGGCTTGTCGGGGTAGGCGGCCAGGGCCGCCGTGGTGCCTAACGCGCCGAATGCGCCGAACGCGCCGAGGGCGAAAGAAAGGACCGCCGATGCGGTCCGGGTGGGCTTGCTCATGATCCGTCTCCTTTTTTGTGGAGACGATCATAAGCAGCGCGGTCAGCTCGCCAGCGTGGCCTTCAGCGTGATCTCGGGCACGCTCGCCAGCGCCTTCGACAGCGGGCAGCCGGCCTTGGCGGCGGCGGCGATTTCCTGGAACTTCGCTTCGTCGAGGTTCGGCACGGCCGCGTCCAGTTCGAGCTGGATGCGGTCGATCTTGAAACCGGCGCCGTCCTTGGCCAGCCGCACGGCGGCCTTGGTGTCGATGCGCGTCGCGGTCAGGCCCGCCGCTTCCAGCGCGAAGGCGAAGGCCATCGTCAGGCAGGCCGCATGGGCCGCGCCGACGATTTCCTCGGGGTTGGTGCCGCGCCGGTCGTCTTCGAAGCGGCTGGCGAAGCCGTAGGGATAGTCCTTGAGGGCGCCGGTCTCGGTGCTGACCAGGCCTTTGCCGGTCTTGCCGGCGCCTTCCCAATGAACGCTTGCGTGCTTGTCTGCTGCCATGGACATTCCTTCAGTCAGGTGGAGGGTGGATCGGAGGGAGAACCGCAGGTATCGCTCCGAAATCCGCGCCTGTCTGTAGTCGCAGAGCGCATCGCATCGGGGGCCGACGTCAGCCGCCGTGCACGCCCCAGGTGCTGCGCTTGAGCTGTCCGCGGACCTCGCCGCCCGGCCAGGCCTGGGTCGACACGCTGACGTACCAGAGGCCGGCCATCAGGTCGGCCATCTGCGCGGGCGTCAACCGGCTCGTGCCGGTCCGCTCGTAGCCGGCGCCGGTGCCGTCGTTGCGCGGCTCCCCCTCGCTGGGCAGCGGCAGCTGGATCGCCAGCGGGCCATTGCTGCCCGTGGCGGCGGGGCCGTAGAAGCCGACGACCGTCGCCGGCCCGCTCAGGCGTGCGGCGTTCACGCGCCATTCGAACACCCCGGTGGCCAGCGTCAGCGTGCCGGCCGCCGAGCCGCCGGCCTTGCCCTTGTGCGGCGGGACCACGTCCTCGGTCCCGAGCCAGCAGTCGGCCACGAACCATGTCGGCGGTTCCTTGGACGGCTGGTCCGTCGCGGGGGCCGACATGCCGAACCGGGGGACCCGCGAGCAGCCCGCCGCGGCCAGGGCGGCCAGTGCGGCACCGAAGAGGGCGATGCGTCGGCGCAGGGGAGTGCGGGCGGGGTCAGGCATGGCAGACAGGTACGGGTGAAGCGGAGCCCGCACGATAGCCGATGCGCTGTGCCTACCCGACGTACGAAGAATGGGCGTCGCCAAGGTGACGCCCCGGGGGCTTCCCCGATGGGAGCGGCGGCCGGTGCGGCTTAGGCTGGCGCATTGCGCCTTTTCGCACCGCTTTCTTTCCCCTCTCCTTCCTCCTCCTTTGCCTGTTCACAGACCATGCAACCACGCCCGCATTACAAGTTCTGGCCCAAGCGCCTCCCGCATTCGATCACCGTCCCCGCGACCTCGCTGTGGCACAACCTGGCCACCTCGGCGGCGCGCTACCCCGACAAGGCCGCGCTGGTCTTCTTCGGCCGCGTGCTGAGCTACCGCGACGTGGCCGACCAGGTCGAGCGGCTGGCCGGCACGCTGCATGCGCTGGGCGTGCAGCGCGGCGACCGCGTGGTGCTGAACATGCAGAACTGCCCGCAGCTGGTGATCGCGCATTTCGCCATCCTGCGCGCCAACGCCGTCGTGGTGCCGGTCAACCCGATGAACCGGGCCGAAGAGCTCAAGCACTACATCGTCGACCCCGACGCCAAGGTGGCGATCACCACCGGCGACCTCGCGGCCGAGCTGGCCAAGGCCAGCGACGCACTGCCGCCCGAGCAGCGCCTGTCGCACCTCATCGTGAGCCAGTTCACCGACGCCTTCGATGCCGGCGTGACCGGCGACGACGCCCCCGCGCCGGCCTGGGCCGACTGGCTCGGCACGCGCCACCCGCTGCCCGCGCTGGCCGACGGCCAGGTCATGGCGTGGACCGACGCGCTCGCGGCCGGCCACCCGGCCCCCGCACACGTGGTGGGCGCCAACGACATGGCGCTGCTGCCCTACACCAGCGGCACCACCGGCCTGCCCAAGGGCTGCGTGCACCACCATTCGAGCCTCATGCACAACGCGATGGCCGGCCAGCTCTGGGGCCAGGCCACGTCGGAGGCGGTGGTGCTGGCCGTGGTGCCGATGTTCCACATCACCGGCGTGGTGAGCATGATGCACACCTCGATCCTCGCGGCGGCCACGCTGGTCATCATGCCGCGCTGGGACCGCGACGTGGCGGGCCGGCTCATCTCGCGCTGGAAGGTCACGAGCTGGACCAACATCCCCACCATGGTCATCGACCTCATGGCCAGCCCCAACTTCGCGAGCTACGACCTCACGAGCATGACCCACATCGGCGGCGGCGGCGCCGCCATGCCGCAGGCCGTGGCGCAGCGCCTGTTCGAGCAGTACGGCCTGAAGTACCAGGAGGGCTACGGCCTCACCGAGACCGCAGCGCCCTCGCACACCAACCCCTCGGACCACCCCAAGCAGCAGTGCCTGGGCATCCCGTTCATGAGCACCGACGCGCGCGTGGTCGACCCCGACACATTGCAAGAGATGCCCATCGGCGAGTCGGGCGAGATCATCATCCACGGCCCCGAGGTGTTCCAGGGCTACTGGAAGCGCCCCGACGCCACCAAGTCCGCCTTCGTCGAGTTCGAGGGCAAGCGCTTCTTCCGCTCGGGCGACATGGGCCGCATGGACGAGGAGGGCTACTTCTTCATCACCGACCGCCTCAAACGCATGATCAACGCGAGCGGCTTCAAGGTGTGGCCGGCCGAGGTCGAGCTGCTGATGTTCCGCCACCCCGCGATCCAGGAGGCCTGCGTCATCTCGACCAAGGACGACTACCGCGGCGAATCGGTCAAGGCCGTGGTGGTGCTGCGCGCCACGCACAAGGACACGACCGAGCAGCAGATCATCGACTGGTGCCGCGAGAACATGGCGGTCTACAAGATTCCGCGCAAGGTGGAGTTCGTCGATGCGCTGCCCAAGAGTGGCAGCGGCAAGGTGATGTGGCGTTTGCTGCAGGAGAAGGAAGGCACGGCGGCCTGAGCCGTCGCCCTTGTCCTTGCTAGGGCTGGCGGGCGTAGCGCCCCGGCGCCTGGCCCACATGGCGGCTGAACGCCGTGCTGAACGTGCTGGCCGAGCTGTAGCCGACGCGCGCGGCCACCTCCGCCGGCGCACAGCCGCCGCGGCGCAGCAGGTCCTTGGCGAGCGCCATGCGCCACGCCAGCAGGTATTCCATCGGCGGCAGGCCCACGGCGCGCGAGAAGCGCTCGAAGAACGCGGAGCGTGCGGGCCGAAGGGGAGAAGTTAAAGTCACACGACGCTTTCGATTGCCACGCGTAGCAGTCGTCAGGCAAGCCAGAAACTACCCCACGGCCGCAAGATTCATAGGTAGCTCGACGGTTCCTCATTCCAGTCCGATATCAACCACTTAGCCTCGATAGTGGAAGGCAGCAGTTCTCGGAGAGCCTGTACCTTCGACTCCATCAATGCTCGCTCTCCTTTCATGGCCGCCAACACCGCGATATCTGCACCGACCTCTTTCGCTGCGGCAGCAAGGTCTTCAATGTCAGATTTCGCAATGAGTTCGCTACCCGCTTTCACCTCACCGATGGTGAATTTGCCATCCATGACGCAGACCAAGTCGAGTTCGCGATCAGCGCGACCGCCTTGGTTTTCAGGGTAGTCGCGATAGAGGGCGGTTTGCGGGACATATATGAAGGAGTTTTTAGCTTGCTGCTGCAGGGCACCAAGAGCCCAGGCGACAGTTAACGTATCGTGCTCGCGAAGGCACGTAGCGAAAAATTCGTTCATGCGGAAGTCAAGAGAAATATCGACGGGAAGCGGGTGCTCGTGACCACAGACTTCACAGGGCATTTTTTCTTTCAATGCTTCCACGCCTAGCCAATTGCGGTGACGGCATTCCCTGCAACTCCATTCGTGGCCGCGGTACATGACGCTGCGCTCGAAAAGATAACTTAGCGACCGCTTCAGCTCATCCTCGCGCTCGCCGAGCATCTCTTCCCTGCGTTGCTTCAAGTCGTCGGCGCTCTCGATTGCCGCTGTAAGTTCCTCTGTCCATGCCGCCAAGAGCTTGTCGTAGCGCGTCCGTTGACGTGGCACCTTTAGCCTGCTTGCCTTCTGTACGATTCGCTGCGCTAGGTTCTGCCAACCGGCTTCATCGTCGATCACCAATTTTCCGTCTCGTGCTCGCATACGGAGTTGAATATCCTTGATCACCTCATCGCGTTGGCTTTGCGCTGGAGCCGCCATACCTTCGAACTGCTTGCGCCAGAAGTGCGTGCTCATCGTGCGCTCGATGTCACTTAATGACCCGAACATCCCAATCAGGCCCTGAAGGTAGCTCCCCTTGTCAGAGGACTCGGCGTATTTATAGGGAGCCTCCTTAATTTGCCACCTCCGCAAGTCTCGGTGCTCAAAGTAGCCCTTTTCTGTCAAGAGACTCTGAAAGACGACGCTATCTTCGGGTTGTTTGATCTCCAGTGCGCGTGAGTCAATCGTGACCGGCAACGAGACGACTCCGAAACCTTTCAATCTGGCGCCATCAGCTTCACAGAAGTAGCGAACCAACTGATGTCTGCTCGGCAGCGACCAAGCCTCGCGAATATTGCTGAAACGGCCGGTATCGTTCAAGCGGTCGATTGACAAGTCGACGAACCATGCGCCCAGAGAAAATATCGGGTGCAGGCCCCTGCAATAGGAAAGCTGCATCGGCTGCGGAGCGTTCAACGCTACGGTAGAGCCGGAAATCACTGTTTCCACCGTAGCCGGTCCATTTCTGAAGTAGTTGAAGGCCATCCGGCCGCCTACTGCATCTGACGGACAGCAATCTTCTGTCGATGAAATCGCTGCAAACGTGACAGTGGATCTCGATGCTTCTCGCAAGCGGGCCACGAACTCCTCGAGGTCGGTAGCGTTGATCGATTGAGATCTGACGAAAACACGAGGCGGTCCATTTGTGCTTGCGATCCAGTTGGCATTGCGCAAAAAATAGCCGATCCTCGCGGTTTTCTCGGCATCGACTGCGGAAGCTGCTGGAACTCTCAGCGTCTTGTAACGCTGGTTCTGCGCGTCTTCGAATAGAAGGCCTGCATTCCAGCAGGAGACGCGATCTTCAAAGGCGTCACCGACCACCAAGCAGAAGCCTTCAGTCCATTGATGTTCGAGTCTGTGTGGTTGCGCGCGAAGGTTTGACAGTTGCCCAAGCGTCGCTAATCCGCGACGGCTCCCCAAGCTTTCGAGAGCGGCGTAGGCATCTTGTACCTCGTCTCCGTCGATAGACCGAAAGTGCCACCGATCCGCGGGGGGATTCTCCGGTGTCAAGAGAAGGCTGCGCAAACCAATCTGCTGATTCATTGGGAATCCATTCACGCTGCCCGAGAGGGTTCCGAAGTTGTCTTTGATGAGTCCATCGTCGACCCACACTGGATAGCAATCCAGAATTTGTGTAGGAGGTGCAGGCTGAAATCCGGAAACGGTTTTCAGAAAAGGCAACCAGGAGAGTGCGGTAAGGCCCACTGGTCTCTCGACGCCGATCCTCGGATGCGCTTCTGGTCGATCTCGATGACGTTGCTGTTCGAGCAGCACGGTATCGCTCAGAAGGGCGTTCAGCTCCTGGACTAACCCGCCGTTGTCGTAGGTAAGCAGCACCACGAAGTCTGGATCGAGCAAGCGCAGCCAGGCCTTGAATCGCGCCGAGATCTGACCGTCCGTCAACGGAACGATCAGAGATTGCCGGCCACCATCGCGGCTGAAGCAGTGCGAGAAAATCGCATCGAGCCAAGCGTGTGCGTCAATGCCATCCTCCAGCACGTAGGCGACGCGAAGGGCACGTGGGGTTGCTCTAATTTTCGGCTCGGGCTTGTTCATGGCGCATCCTACTTAAGTCGAGGAAATTTGACGCCATAGACCGATGGACGCGCGGCGTGGCTTCGCGGGCGAGTCGGGTGGTGATTGCTGCCGAAAATTGACCCAGCTAACGCAGTAATTTCCGTCTAAGACGTGACCCACGCAAAACCGTCCCCTGCACATTCTTAAATCAGAGATCCGAGAAGTGATAGACGCGGCGACCTTGAGTGTCATCGGACACCGGACTCCTGCGCGAGCAGATGCCCATTTGCGAGATAGCCTGGCTTGCAGGCATGTCTCGCAATACCGTAAAGAAGTACCCGGGAGGCGGCGACGCTAGGCGGACGAGCTCAAACAAGCTCGATCCCTGCGCTAGGAAGCTCGCGACTTGGCTTGCGACTGAGGCAACCAAAACGCGGAAATAGCGGTGCGATCTGCGGCAGATCCACCCACCCAGCCTAACAAGGAGAACGCCAAGCACCTATCCCCACCGTAAGGCCTTCAGCTCAAATCAGCATTCAATGGAAATCTAGGGTAGGAGACCGGCGGAATTCAACACACGGGTGCCCGAAGCAAGAGGCAGGGCAGCACTGCAGCCTTTTTGCTTAAAATGAGAATAATTCTTATTTGTAGGCGGAGCCCCCGCCGCCGTGCCGCCCGCCATGTCCGCTGCCGAAGCCGCCTTCCAGCAAGTCCACACCCTCTACAGCGACCACCACGGCTGGCTGCAGTCGTGGCTGCGCAAGAAGCTCGGCAACTCGTGCGACGCGGCCGACCTGGCGCAGGACACCTTCGCGCGGCTGCTGACGGCGCGCAACCCCGAGGTCATCGTGCAGCCGCGCGCCTACCTCACGAGCGTGGCCAAGAACATCCTCGTGAACTGGTACCAGCGCCAGGCGCTGGAGCGGGCCTACCTCGAGGCGCTGGCCGTCATGCCCGAGCCCGAGGCGCCGTCGCCCGAGCAGCGGCTGGTGATCCTGCAGACGCTGCACGAGATCGACGCCATGCTCGACGCCCTCAAACCGCTCGCCCGCCGGGCCTTCCTGCTGTCGCAGCTGGACGGCATGAAGTACGAGGACATCGCGCGCGAGCTGGGCGTGTCGCTGGTCACGGTCAAGCGCTACATGCAGCAGGGCTTCCGGGGCTGCCTGGCGGTGATGGCATGAGCGCCGCGCCGGGCCGCCCCAAGCAAGCGCGCGCCGAAGTGCGAAGCACGAAGGCATTCTGATGAGCGCGATGAATTTCGAAACGTCAGCACTTGCGCCTCGCGTGCTTGACGAAGCCGCCGAATGGCTGATGCGGCTGCACGACAGCGCCGTCACCGACGAAGACCGCCGCGCCTGCGAGCGCTGGCGCCAGAGCCACCCCGACCACGCCCGCGCCTGGGCACGCGCCGAGCAGCTGATGAACAAGCTCGGCGGCCTGCCGCCGGCGCTGGCGATGTCTTCGCTCGCGCGGCCCGCGCGCGGCAACGCGAACAACCGCCGCGCCACCCTCGGCCGGCTGGCCGCGCTGCTGGCGGCCGTGCCCGCCGGCTGGCTCGGCTGGCAGGCGGTCGAGATGGCGGGCGAGCGCGGCTGGATGGCCGGGCACCGCACCGCCACCGGCGAGCGCCGCGAACTGCGGCTGGCCGACGGCAGCCGCCTCACGCTCAACACCGCCAGCGCGGTCGATGTGCATTTCGACGGCACGCAGCGCCGCGTGGTGCTGCAGGCGGGCGAGATCTTCATCGCCACCGCGCCCGACCCCGCCGCCGCGCACCGCCCGTTCCGCGTGGCCAGCGCCGGCGGCACGCTGGAGGCCCTGGGCACGCGCTTCAGCGTGCGCAAGGAGGCGGGCGGCGTCACCCACATCGCCGTGCTCGAAGGCGCGGTGCGCATCACGCCCGAGCGCGCCGCCGCGCGCGTGCTGCCGGCGGGGCAGCAGGCCCGCTTCACGGCCGACGGCATCGACGACTTCCGCCCGGCGGACGCCTCGGTGCTGGCGTGGACCCAAGGCATGCTGCTGGCCGACGGCATGCGGCTGGCCGACTTCGCCGCCGAGCTGTCGCGCTACCGCCCCGGCCTGCTGCAGTGCGACGCGGCGGTGGCCGAGCTGCGCGTCTCGGGCGCTTTTCCGCTGGCCGACACCGACGGCGTGCTGCGCATGCTGGTGTCGACCTACCCGGTGGATGCGGCCACGCGCCTGCGCGGCTACTGGGTCACGCTCGTGCCGCGCGCGGCACCCGAAGAGCGCGCGACGGGCGCTTCGAAAAATATATCGATCCGGGGGTGAGACTTTTTTTCGTTTCGGCTGGCAAGGAGGGTGAAGAACCCACCGTTGCCCAACCGAAAGGCCCGTCTCCATGTCTGCACCCCGCCCGTCCGCCTTGCGCCCGTTCGCAGAGCGCCGCCTGAACACCGTCCTTCGCCATGCCCTGATGGCGCTTGCCCTCGGCGGCCTGGCCGGCGCAGGAGGGCCGGCCTTCGCGCAGGCGTCGTCGTCCTCGCTTGACGCCGCCGCGCCCCGCGCCTACGACATTCCCGCCGGCCCGCTGGGCCGCACGCTCGCCGCCTTCGCGGCCGGCAACGGCATCGCGCTGTCGTTCGACCCCGCGCTCACGCAGGGGCGCAGCAGCCCCGCGGTGGCCGGCCGCTACACCGCGCGCGAAGCCATCGAGCGCCTGCTCGCGGGCAGCGGCCTGCAGGTGGTGGCGCGCACCGACGGCAGCTACACGCTGCACCGCCGCGAGGCCGGCGCACCTGTTGCGGGGCAGGGCGGCATCGACACGCTCTCGCCCGTCACCGTCACGGCCGAGGCCGACCGCAGCGGCACCACCGAAGGAACCGGCAGCTACACCACGCGCGCCACGGCGGCGGCCACGGGGCTGGCGCTCTCGCCGCGCGAGACGCCGCAGTCGGTCACCGTCATCACGCGCCAGCAGATCGACGACCAGAACCTGCTGTCGCTCGGCCAGGCCATGCAGAGCGTGCCCGGCGTGTTCTCGGTGAGCTCCGACAGCGACCGCACCGACCTGTACGCGCGCGGCTTCTACATCGACAACTACCAGTACGACGGCGTGCCGACCACGGTCACCACCGACTTCTTCGGCGCCTCCACCAACGACCCGGTGCTGTACGACCGCATCGAGGTCGTGCGCGGCTCGACGGGGCTGCTCACCGGCGCGGGCAACCCCTCGGCCTCGGTGAACCTGGTGCGCAAGCACGCCGACAGCAAGGTGTTCGCCGGCAACGCGTCGCTCGCGCTGGGTTCGTGGAACCTGCGCCGCGGCACGGTCGACCTGCAGACGCCGGTGACGAAAGACGGCCGCGTGCGCGCCCGCCTCATCGGCATGACGGAAGACCGCGACTCCTTCATCGACATGTACCACGGCCGCAAGCACGTGCTGTACGGCGTGGTCGATGCCGACCTCACGCCCAGCACCACGCTGAGCGTGGGCATCGAGTCGCAGGCCACGCGGCCCACCTCGTCGACCTGGGGCGGCCTGCCGCTGACCTTCAGCGACGGCACAGCCACGCGCTGGGACCGCTCCAAGACCGTCGGCACACCGTGGACCCACTGGGACGCGACCACCACCACCGCCTTCGCGAACCTCACGCACCAGTTCGACAACGGCTGGAAGCTCAAGGCCAACGGCTCGCACCGGCAGAGCAAGCAGAACGCCAAGCTGCTGTACCTCTACGGCGACCTCGACCGCCTCACCGGCACCGGCCTGGGCTCGCTGCCCGGTTACTTCGAGCACCAGT
Source organism: Variovorax sp. GW458-11-26-14-LB1 (assembly GCF_059423965.1). NCBI lineage: Bacteria > Pseudomonadati > Pseudomonadota > Betaproteobacteria > Burkholderiales > Comamonadaceae > Variovorax > Variovorax sp. GW458-11-26-14-LB1. Next base: position 86,766 of record NZ_JBWKYW010000011.1, on the reverse strand, counting down.
TCCGCCAGAACAGCCTCGACCTGCAGGCCACCGGCCCGTTCACGTTGCTGGGGCGCACGCACGAACTCGTGGTGGGTGTCAGCAACAGCCAGTCGCGCTACGTGGAGGCGAGCCATCCGCGCACCAGCGCGTTGCCCGACACCGGCAACTTCTACGACTGGAACGCTGCGTCGTACCCCGAGCCGGGCTGGGACCCGCTGAAGGTCTCGGCCATCACCAAGACGCGCCAGACCGGCTACTACGGCGCCGCGCGCCTGTCGCTGGCCGATTCGCTCAAACTCATCGTGGGCGGGCGCCAGAACAGCTGGCGCTCCACGCGCCTGACCGCCGACGCACCGGCCACGCGCAAGCACGAGGTGTTCACGCCCTACGCGGGCCTGGTGTACGACCTGAGCGAGAACTACTCGGTGTACGCGAGCTACACCGACATCTTCCAGCCGCAGAGCTACCGCGACGCCGGCGGCGCGTACCTCGACCCGGTGACCGGCAAGAGCTACGAGATCGGCCTCAAGGGCGAGCACCTGAATGGCAAGCTCAACACCTCCATCGCCGTCTTTCGCGCCGAGCAGGAGAACGTGGCGCAGCGCGACGGCACCAAGCTCGTGCCCAACTCGAGCGAAGGCGCCTACTACGGCGCGCGCGGCGTGACCAGCAAGGGCATCGAGCTGCAGGTGTCGGGCGAGCTGGCCCCGGGCTGGCAGCTGAACGCGGGCATCGCGCGCACGCTGGGCCGCGAAGGCAACGGCAACCGCATCAACACCGCCATGCCGACCACGCAGGCCACGCTGTTCACCACCTACCGGTTGCCCGGCGCGTGGCACCGGCTCACGCTGGGCGGCGGCGTCAACTGGCAGAACCGCACCTCCTACGCGTACAGCGTGGGCGATGTCGACCTGCGCTACCAGCAGGGCTCGCGCGCGGTCGTGAGCCTGATGGCGCGCTACGCCTTCACGCCCAAGCTGGCGCTGCAGCTGAACATCGAGAACCTCTTCGACAAGAAGTACTACAGCAACATCGACGGGCAGGCCTACTTCGGCACGCCGCGCAATGCGGTGGCGACGCTGAGCTACGCGTTCTGACCGGGAAAGAGCGGGGGGCATGACCCTTTTTTCGTTCTCGTTTGTCATGTAGGGGAGGGGCGCATGTCCGCGCCCCGTTTTCCGGTCCCCGATGAACACCCGCACCTCCTCTTTTTCTCCCGCCCTGCGGCTGCTGTCCCGCGTCGCGGCCGCCGTGCTCGGCGGCTACGCGCTGGCCTCGGCCGCCGCTGTCTTTCTGGCCGCCGTGCTGCCGGCCGGCCCCGCCGAGGCCGCGCTCGGGGGCATGCAGTTCAGCTTCGCGGTCTACACCGTCGCCGTGATCTGGGCGTTCGCGCCCGTGTCGCTGTCGCGCGCCTGGGCCGGCCTGCTGCTGCCCGCCGTGGTGCTGGCCGGGCTCGGCCTGGCCTTGCGCGGCGCGGGAGGCGGGGCATGAGCACGAAGACAACCAAGGCGCCCTCGCAAGGGGGCTTTCGCCAAGCCCAGGCCTGGCTGCACACCTGGTGCGGCCTGTGGTTCTCGTGGCTGCTGTTCGCGGTGTTCCTCACCGGCACGCTGGCCGTGTTCGACGAGCCCATCACCCACTGGATGACGCCGGAGCACCACGCCGAGGAAGCCGCCGCTGCAGCCAAGAAGGAGAAGGGCGAGCCCACGGTCGACCGCGCGCAGCGCCTGGCCTGGGGCATGGCCTACATGGCCGAGCACCACCCGGGCGCCTCGATGTGGGAGCTGTGGCCTTCGGACGCGCAAGGCGGTGGCGAGCTGCGCGTGTTCTGGTTCGACGCCAACCGCCAGTACGCGGGCGTCGCGCTCGACCCCGCCACCGGCAAGCCGTTGAAGGAAGAGGGCGGCCACGCGGCGCGCGCCACGCTCGGCGGGCATCACTTCGTCGACTTCCACTACGAGCTGCACGCCGGCACCGTCGGCCTGTGGATCGTCGGCATCGCCGCGATGGCGATGCTGGTGGCGCTGGTGTCGGGCGTCATCACGCACAAGCGCATCTTCAAGGACTTCTTCACCTTCCGGCCGAAGAAAGGCCAGCGCAGCTGGCTCGATGCGCACAACGCCGTGGCGGTGCTGACCTTGCCCTTCCAGTTCATGATCGCCTACACCGGCCTCGTGATCTCGGGCACCAGCTTCATGCCGGCCCCCAAGGTCTTGCACTACGGCACCGGCCCGCAGGCGCAGGTGCGCTTCGTCTCCGAGCTGGGCGACAGCGACAAGCCCGCCGCCACCGGCCGCGCGATGCCCGTGCCCGTGCTCGAACCCTTCGCGGCGCGCGGCCAGGAGCGCATGGGCCAGCCGGTGCGCGCGGTCGTCATTGATCATCCGGGCGACGCGGCTGCGCGCATCGGCGTGTACGGCTGGAATGGCGACGACGAATCCGCGCGCCGGCTCAGCGCCACCACCGGCATGGTGCAGTTCTCGGCCGCCACCGGCGAGGTGCAGCGCGTGCGCCTGCCGGGCGCCGCGGACGGAGGGGCCGCCATGCTCGCGCAGTCGGCCATGGGCGGGCTGCACATGGTCACCTTCGGCGGCTGGCCGATGAAGTGGCTCTACTTCCTGTGCGGGCTCGCGGGCACCGCGATGATGGGTTCGGGCGCCGTGCTGTTCATCGTCAAGCGCCGCCAGAAGCACCTGGGCGAGTTCGGTGGCGCGACGGCGCGGGTCTACCGGCTGGTCGAAGCGCTGAACGTCGCGGCCATCGCCGGCCTCGCCATCGCCTGCGTGGGCTACCTGTGGGCCAACCGGCTGGTGCCGGTGGGCATCGGGCACCGCGCGGACCGCGAACTGCAGGTCTTCTTCGCGCTGTGGGCGCTGGCGCTGGTGCACGCCTTCGTGCGCCAGCCGGCGCGCGCGTGGCGCGAGCAGCTCGGTGCGCTGGCTGCGCTGTGTCTGCTGTTGCCGGTGCTCAACTTCGTGACCACGGGCGATCACTTGCTGGCGCAGTTTCTGCGCAGTGATTGGGAAAGCCTCGGCGTCGAACTGGGCGTCGTGGCCTTCGGGCTTGCGGCGCTGGGCGCGCTGCGCCATCTGCTGCGGAAGGTGGCGCGATGACGGCGGCATGGGCTTCGTTGCTTGGCCTTGCGCTGGCGTATGCAGGCATGTCGTGCCTGAGCTTTGCCATGGACCGGCACCACGAGCAGCTGACGCGCGGACGCGAAGTGCCCGCGCGCCGGCGCACGGGCTTGCGCGCGATCGGCATGGTGCTGCTGGCAGCGGCCATCGTGCCCTGCGTGATGGCGTGGGGCCCGACGGTCGGGACGGTCGCGTGGCTGGGCTTGCTTTCGGCGGGTGCGTTGCCGGTGGCCTTGCTGTTGCCGTACCGCCCACGCGCCGTGGCGTGGGGCGCCGGCGCTGCCGCCGTGGCCGGTGGTGCGGGGCTTGCGCCGGTGCTGGCGGCGCTGCTGCGCTGAGGTCAGTCCACCTTGATGGCTGCGGCCTTGACCACCTGCTGCGCCTTCGCGGTCTCGTCGGCGATGAACTTGTTGAACTGCGCGGAGGGCATGGTGAAAGGCTCGGCGCCGAGCTTCTCCAGCCGCTCCTTCAGTTCCGGCGACACCATGATCTTCGCGACCTCGGCCTGCAGCCGCTCCACCACGGGCTGCGGTGTCCTGGCGGGCGCGAACAGGCCGACCCAGAACAGGTAGGCCGAGCCCGGCACGCCGGCCTCCACGGTGGTGGGCGCATCGGGCAGGGCGGACGAGCGGCCGGCGGTGCCCACGGCCAGCGCCTTCAGCTTGCCGCTCTTGATCAGCGGCAGCGCCGACACCATCGGCGCGAAGAACCAGTCGACGCGCCCGGCCATCACCTCGGTCATGGCTTCGGGCGTGCCGCGAAAGGGCACGTGCTGCGCGTCGACGCCGGCCGCGAGGCGGAACACCTCGGCATTCATGTGCGTGGCCGAGCCGTTGCCCGCGGAGCCGTAGTTCAGCCCGCCGGGCTTGGCCTTCGCCTTGGCCACGAGGTCTTTCACATCGGTGAAGTGCGAAGGCGCGGTCACCAGCACGTTGGGCAGGCTGGCCATCGGCGTCACGCCCGTGAAGTCCTTCAGCGTGTCGTACGACAGGCCCTTGTAGATCCACGGGTTCACGAGGTGGCCGGCCGAATGCACCAGCAGCGTGTAGCCGTCGGCCGGCGCCTTGGCGGCGATGGCCGCGCCCAGCGTGCCGCCCGCGCCGGGGCGGTTGTCCACGATCACGCTGGTGCCCAGCGCGGGCCCGAGCTTTTCGGCGACCAGGCGCGCGACGATGTCGGTGCCGCTGCCCGCCGTGAAGGGCACGACCAGCTTGATGGGCTGCGTGCCCGGCCACGCGCCTTGTGCATGGGCGCTGCCGAGCGTGCAGGCCGCGAGTGCCGCGGCGACCGTGAGTGCCTGTCGGCGGCTCCAGGGGAATGTCTGCTTCATGCGTCTTGTCTCCGTTGATTTGTTGGTGCGAGCGATGAATGACTGACTGAGAAAGGGGCGCGTCAGGCGGGCGGTGCGTTAGCCATCACCAGCGCCACCAGCACCGGGCGGTTGCTGCGGTTCTCCAGCTGGCGCTTCTCGCCGGGCGCGAAGCGGCAGCTGTCGTAGGGCAGCAGCACGTCTTCCTGGTGCGCGCCGTCGAGTTCGCCGACGACGTGCAGCTCGCCCTCGAGCACGAGGTAGAGCTTTTCCATCGGCGAGCCGTCCAGCCCGGTGCGGCCGCCGGGCAGGATCTGGCTCATGCCCATCCACATCTGCGTCGAAGGGCCAGCCTCCTTGCCCTGCAGGCGCAGGCAGCGCATGTCGAAGTGGTTGGGCGCCTCGTAGTGCGGCGCCTCGCTGAAACGGGTCACATGCATGGTGGGTGTCCTCGAGGTTCAGGGGCGCAGCACGACGCGGTCGGTGCTGCCCGACAGCACCAGCCGGTAGGCGTCGATCGCTTCGTCGAGCGCGAAGTGGCGTGCCACGGGAAAGGGTTTCAGCGTGCCGCGCTCGAAGCCCTCGCGCATCGCGTCGAGCTGCGCGGTGGAGGCGACGCAGTCCATCGCCAGCGAGTCGATGCCCACGTAGGTGTGCATGCCGCGGTAGAACGCGAAGATGTCGAAGGGCACCGCGCGGTCGTGCGTGGCGATGAAGATCTGCGTGGCCCCCTTGGCCATCGCCTTGTTCGCGGCCTCGAAGTAGGCGCTGCCCACGGTGTTGTAGACGATGTGTGCGCCGCGTCCGTCGGTGAGTTCGCGCACCTGCGCGCCCACGTCGGCGTGGTGGCGTGCATCGACCACGTCGACCGGCGCGCTCGCGAACCCCGCGAAGGGCCCGGGCCCGCGCTGCACCGCGATCACGCGCGCGCCGGCCTGCGCGGCCAGCTGCACCGCCGCCTGCCCGACCTTGCCGTTGGCGCCCAGCACCAGCACCGTCTGGCCCGCTTGCGGCATGCCGCTGCGCCGAAAGCCCTCGTAGGCCGTGACGAAGGGCACGCCCACCGCGCCGGCCTCGTCCATCGAGATGCCCTTCGGCTTGGCGCGCAGCGCTGCTTCGGGCAGCACGAGGTAGCGCGCATGCGAGCCGTCGCGCGTGATGCCGACATCGCCGCCCGAGCCGTAGACCTCGCGGCCGACCCATTCCGAAGGGCCGTTCACCACGGTGCCCGCGAAGTCGCGGCCCGGCGTGCGCGGCCAGACGGCCTGCGGCATGAGGCCCAGCGCGGCCTTCACGTCGCTCGGGTTCACGGCGGCGGCCATCACGCGCACCACGGCATGGCCGGGCGGCGCCACGGGCTCGGGCTGCGGCGCGGCCTCCAGGTGCAGCGCCTCGAGGTTGGCGGCCTTGCCGTTCACGCGCAGGGCGCGGGGTTCATGAAGGATGGCGCTCATCGTGCGGCTCCCTGAACGGCGCGGGTGTCGGCCAGTCCCAGCATCGCGCGGGCCTCGCGCGGGTTGGCGACCTCGCCGCCCAGGCTGCGCAGGATGTCGCGCGCCTTCGCCACGAGCTGCGCGTTGCTTTCGGCCAGCACGCCTTTCTCGAGGTAGATGTTGTCTTCCATGCCCACGCGCACGTGGCCGCCCAGCAGCCACGACTGCGCGACGATCGGGAACTCCGTGCGGCCGATGCCGAAGGCGCTCCAGAAGGCGCCGCGCGGCAGCAGGTTGCGCGCATAGAGCAGCGTCTCGGGCGTGGGCGCGAAGCCGTACTTCACGCCGAGCACGAAGGTCCACATGGCGGGCCCGTCGAGCGTGCCGTCGGCGATCAGGTCCAGCGCCAGGTGGATGTCGCCCGAGTCGAAGATCTCCAGCTCGGGCTTCACGCCGGCCTCGCGCATCACCTTCGCCATGCGGCGCACGTTCTTCGGCGTGTTGATCACCACGTCGGGGCCGGAGTTCATGGTGTTGAGGTCGAGCGAGCACACGTCGGGCCGGATCAGCGCGATGTGTTCCACGCGCTTTTCGGGCGGCAGCAGCGTGGTGCCGGGCGCGGCGATCTTCGGATCGTCCTCGCTGGGAATGAAGCGCCCGCCCGGCCCGGTCGTGAGGTTCACGATCAGCTCGCGGTTCTCGCGGCGGATGCGGTCGACCACCTCGCGGTACAGCTCGACCTCCATCGAGGGCTTGCCCGTTTCCGGGTGGCGCACGTGGATGTGGACCTGCGCCGCGCCGGCTTCGGCCGCGGCCAGGCATTCGTCGGCGATCTGCACCGGCGTGATCGGCAGGTGCGGCGTCTGCTCTGGCTTCACGAGGTTGCCCGTGACGGCGCAGGTGATGAGCGTCTTGGCGTTTTTCACAGGTGGCGCCCTCCGTCGACCACGATGCGCGTGCCGGTGACGAAGCGCAGCGTCGTCGCCAGTGCCTCGACGGTGGCCGCCACGTCGTCGGGCTTGCCGATGCGCCCCAGCGGCGTGGTGCTGGCCATCTTGTCGGCGAACTCGGCGCCGCGCCCGGGCACGAAGCCCGACTCGACCGCGCCCGGCGACACCGACACCACGCGCACCGCCGGCGCCAGCGCCTTGGCCAGCGCGTCGCCCACCACGTCGAGCCCGGCCTTGGCCGCGACGTACGCGAGGTTGCTGCCCACGCCCGTGAAGCCGGCGATGGACGAGATGTTGACCACCAGCCCGTCGCCGGTCGCCTTGAGCATCGGCGCGAAGGCGCGGATGGTGGCGAACACGCCGCGGAAGTTGGCGCGCAGCAGGTCGTCGATGAGTTCGTCGGTCAGCGCATCGAGGTCGCCGGCCGGCACGGGCTGCGTGTGGCCCGCGCTGTTGACCAGGATGTCGCAGCGCCCGTGCGCGGCCTTCACCTCGGCGGCGGCGGCCTGCAGGCTCGGCGTGTTGACGATGTCGGCGCGGATCGCGCCGTGGCGCTGGCCGCTGTCCGAGGGCAGGGCGGCGGCGCGCGCGGCGGCGTTGTCGTCGCCACCGCGGTGCAGCAGCACGCAGGTGGCGCCCAGCGCGGCCAGGCGCGTGGCCGTGGCGTAGCCGATGGCGCCGAGGCCGCCGGTGATGACGGCGATCTTGCCGTGGAGTCGGGATTGGGGATCGAAGCTCATGGGATGAAGGGAAGTTGCGGAATCAGGGGATCGGCGGGCGGGGGAACTTCATTTCTCCCGGTTCGAGCTGGAAGTCGTACTGCAGCGTCGCGCTACCGCCGTCGGGCGCGAGCGCGAAGCGGCCGATGAGCTGGCGCGTCACGCCGAAGGTCGGGTCGCTCTCCAGGTTCTCGTCGTCGTCGGCGAACACCTGCGTGACCAGCACCTTGTGGCCCGGCTTGCTCAGCATGAAGTGCAGGTGCGCGGGCCGGTTCGGGTGGCGTTGCTGCGCGCGCAGCAGCACGCCGCACGGCCCGTCGGTGGGCACGGGGTAGCCGGCGGGGCGCACGCTGCGGAAACGGAAGCGGCCTTGCGCGTCGGTGGTGAAGCGCCCGCGCAGGTTCATGTCGTCCTGTTCCGGGTCCTGGTTCTCGTAGAGCCCGACCGGCGAGGCTTGCCACACGTCGACCGTGACATCGGCCATCGGCTGCCCGCTCACGTCGCGCACCGTGCCCGTCACCTCCAGCGGCGTGCCGGGCGTGCCCGAGCGCGCGATGCTCTCGCCCGCCGCGCAGGCCGGCGAGTTGGCGCGCCAGAAGGGGCCCAGCAGGGCGGCCGGCGATTCGCCGTGCGGGTCCTGGTTGTTCTGCAGCGCCACCACGGTGGACACGCCCAGGATGTCGGCCGCCAGCACCACCTCGTTCTTGGTCTCGCCCGTGGCGTGGCCGATGGCGACGATGAATTCGAGCGCCTGCTCGAACTCCTCCTCGGTCAGCTTCACCTCCTGGACGAAGGCGTGCAGGTGGCGCGTGAGCGCGTCCATCACGGTGCGCAGGCGCGGGTCGGGGGTGCGTTGCATGGCGTCGAGCGCAAAGCCGAGCACCGAATCGGGGGAGGTGGCGATGTTCATCTGCAATCCTTGCAATCGTTTGCATTATCTTAAGGCAGATTCCCAAAAAGTAAAATGGCGGGTATCCGGGATGTCAGAATGGGAATTCGCCGACCATGGCGTACCGGATGACCAACAATCGTTTGCACCAATGAGCACCCATCCCCCCTCCAGCCCCGTCACCATCCGCGACGTCGCCCGTGCCGCCGGGGTGCATGTGTCGACCGTGTCGCGCGCGCTCAGTCCCGAGAAGCGCTCGCTGATCAGCGACGAGGTGCTGCGCGTGGTCGAGGAGGCCGCGCAGCGCCTGGGCTACCGGCCCAACCGCGCGGCCTCGGCGCTGCGCACGGGCCGCACCCACACCATCGGCGTGCTGGTGCCCGACATCACGAACGCGGTGTTCCCGCCGATCCTGCAGGGCATCGAGGCCAGCGCGGCCGCGCGCGGCTACTTCGTGTTCGTCACCAACGTGGTCGATCCGGCGCTCGCGCGGCCGGTGCTCGAGCGCATGCTGGCGCAGCGCGTGGACGGCGTGATCCTGGCCACCGCCACGCGCGACGACCCGCTGGTCGACTTCGTCGCCAAGGCCGGCATGACCGCGGTGCTGGTCAACCGCGCCGACGAGACCGGTCGCCTGCCCGCCGTGGTGAGCGACGACCGGCTGGCGATGAAGCTCGCGGTCGATCACCTCGTGGGCCTGGGCCACAAGCGCATCGCGCACCTGGCGGGGCCGCAGACCATCCCCACCGGCGTGGGCCGCCTGCTGGGCGTGGAGCAGGCGCTGCGCGACCACCGCATGAAGCCGGCGCGCATCGTCGAGTGCGCGAGCTACAGCCGCGAGGCGGGCGCGGCCGCGATGAAGCAGATGCTCGCGGCCGGCGCCGCGCCGCAGGCCGTGGTCTGCTGCAACGACCTCGTGGCACTGGGCGCCTACGACGCGCTGCGCGAGGCCGGCCTGCGCGTGCCGCAGGACATCTCGGTCACCGGCCACAACGACATGCCGCTGGTCGACATGGTCGATCCGCCGCTCACCACCATCCGGCTGCCGCACCGCGAACTCGGCTGGCGCGCGGCCGAGATGCTGTTCGAGGAGATCGACGGGCAGGCGCTGTCGGCCTCCACCGTGGTGCTGCGGCCGGAGCTGGTGGTGCGCAAGTCGACGGCCGCGCCGGCCGCGCGCTGAGCGAAGACGAAAACAAATGCATCCGAAGGGCGGTGCGCACACTTCGCGCCGAGAATCGTCGGCCATTCCCGGCCCCGTGTTCCGCTTCCTTTTCGCATGCGCTTTCGTCCCGTCTTCCTGCTTCTTTCCCTCGGTCTTTCCCTCCCGCTGCTGACCCACGCCGCGTCGTCGCGCACCTGCCTCGTCGTGGGCGTGAGCGACGGCGACACGCTCACCGCACGCTGCGGTCGCAGCGGCGCCTACGAGCAGGTCAAGGTGCGCATCGCCGCCATCGACGCGCCCGAGAAAGCGCAGCCCTACGGCCAGCGCAGCCGCCAGGCGCTGAGCCGCCTGTGCTACGCCGAGAAGGCCGTCATCACCGAGCGCGACACCGACCGCTACGGCCGCACCGTGGCCGACGTGCGCTGCAACGGCGAAGACGCCGGCCGCCGCCTGGTGGCCGAGGGCTGGGCCTGGGTGTACGACTACCACGGCATCGCGAAGAAGCGCGGTGGCGACCTGTTCCGCCTCGAGGCCGCGGCGCGCGCGCAGCACATCGGCCTGTGGGCCGACACCGCGCCGACGCCGCCGTGGGACTGGCGGCGCGAACGCCGGGAGCAGCCACGCGGCAACAACAACCACGGCGGCTCGCAGCCCTGGGGTGACGTGCGCTTCGAACCCCTGTCATGACGGCTTCATGGGCGCGCGGGAGCATCGCAGGCTCCCACGATTCCCACGGACCCCCAGGACATGGCCAAAGACTTCGCGCGCATGGAGGACTCGAACCCCTCCGGCAATCCCACCATCCACGACGTGTCCGATCCGCAGCGGCGGGTCTTCGTGCGCGGCGGCCTGGCGGCGGCCGTGGCGGGCCTGTTCGGGCCGCTGGCCGGCTGTGCCAGCACGGGCAGCGGCAGTAGCAATAGCGCCGTGAGCGGCCTGGGCCGCGCCATCGGTTTCAAGAGCGTGCCCATGGCGGCGGTCGACCAGGTGGTCGTGCCCGAGGGCTACCGCACGCAGGTGATCTACCGCTGGGGCGATCCCACGGGCATCGCAGGCCGCATGCCTGCGTTCAAGACCGATGCCTCCGACACCGCCGACGACCAGGCGCTGCAGGCCGGCATGCACCACGACGGCATGGCCTTCTTCCCGCTGGACGGATCGAACCGCGGCCTGCTGGTGCTGAACCACGAGTACGTGGACGACGGCCTGCTGCACACCGACGGCATGAAGACCTGGAGCGCCGCGAAGGTGCGCAAGTCGATGCATGCGCACGGCGTGTCGGTGATCGAGCTGCAGCGCGACGGCGCGGCCTGGCAGCAGGTGCTGCCCTCGCGTTTCGCGCGCCGCATCACCGCGCTCACGCCGATGACGCTCACCGGCCCCGCGGCCGGCCACCCGATGCTGCGCACCGCGGGCGACCCCTCGGGCACGCAGGTGCTCGGCACCTTCAACAACTGCGCCAACGGCCAGACGCCGTGGGGCACCTACCTGACCTGCGAGGAAAACTTCGCCGACTACTTCGAGGGCACCGCCACGCCCGACGCGCACCAGAAGCGCTGGGGCCTCAAGAAGGGCAACGGCGCCAAGTACCGCTGGCACGAGCACGAAGAGCGCTTCGACGTCGAGAAGCACCCGAACGAATCGAACCGCTACGGCTGGGTGGTCGAGATCGATCCGCAAGACCCGAACTCCACGCCGCGCAAGCGCACCGCGCTGGGCCGCGCCGCGCACGAAGGCGCCGCCGTGGCGCTCACCGACGACGGCCGCGCCGTGGTCTACATGGGCGAGGACTCGCGCTTCGAATACATCTACAAGTTCGTGAGCCGCGACAAGGTGCGCCCCGGCGGCGCCGCCGCCAACCGCGACCTGCTCGACCACGGCACGCTCTACGTGGGCCGCTTCGACGTCGACGGCACGGGCGAATGGCTGCCGCTGGTGCAGGGCAAGGGCGGGCTGGTGGCCGACAAGGGCTTCGCCACGCAGGGCGACGTGCTCATCAAGTCGCGCCAGGCCAGCGACATCCTCGGCGCCACCAAGATGGACCGCCCCGAGTGGACCACCGTCGATCCGCTGACGAAGGAGGTCTACTGCACGCTCACCAACAACAGCAACCGCGGCGCCCCGGGCCAGCCCTTCATGGACGCGGCCAACCCGCGCTCCAACAACACGATGGGCCAGATCATCCGCTGGAAGGAAAGCGGCGACCTCGACGCCACGAAGTTCGCGTGGAACCACCTCGTGCTCGCGGGCGACCCGAAGCAGACGCGCTACGAGGCGCAGGGCAACGTCAAGGGCGACGCCTTCGGCAGCCCCGACGGCCTGATGGTCGATGCGCGCGGCGTGCTGTGGATCCAGACCGACGTGTCGACCTCCACGCTCGGCAAGGGCGACTACACGAACCTGCCCAACAACCAGATGCTGGCCTGCGACCCGACCAAGGGCGAGATCCGCCGCTTTTTGCTCGGCCCGGCCGGCTGCGAGATCACCGGCCTCACGGCCACGCCCGACCTGCGCACGCTGTTCATCAACATCCAGCACCCGGGCGAGCCGGCCAACGAGCGCAGCGACCCCGAGCGCCCGCTGGCCGTGTCGAAGTGGCCCGACGGCGCGGGCCGGCCGCGCTCGGCGACGGTGGTCATCACGAAGATCGACGGCGGGGTGATCGGCAGCTGACGCAGCCAAGGGGGCGCCTCGCGGGGCGCCCTCGGGGCTTCAGCAGTGGCCCGAGTACCAGCAGCGCATCTCGGGCATGAGCAGGCCCCAGACGAAGCTGATCGCGCACACGACCAGCATCAGCAGCGCGAACATGCGCAGGCCCTCGGCGCCCCAGCGTGGCGCGAAGATGCTCACGAGAAAGCCCGAGAGGAAGGTGCCTTCGAGCCAGGCCGCGCCGCCCCAGCGCAGGATCCAGAGCCAGAACAGCGCATCGAGCGCATGAAAGACGACCCACCAGAGCAACGTCATCGCGCGGCGTGGGGCGTGCTTACGACTCGCTGCGGCCCTGCACGTCGGCCACCACGCGCGCGTTGCGCTGGAAGCTCCAGTAGGCGCTGGCCCAGTCCCACATCACGACGACGCGGTTGCGGAAGCCGATGAGGAAGTACGCGTGCGCGAACAGCCAGAACAGCCACGCGGGCCGGCCGCTGAAGCGCAGCGGGCCGAAGGGCGTGCCCAGGTCGACCACCGCCGAGTTGCGGCCGATGGTGGCCAGGTTGCCGTAGTCGGCGTAGCGGAACGGCACGGTGGGTTGGCCCGCCAGGCGGCGCAGGATGTTCGCCGCCGCCGCGCGGCCGGCCTGCTTGGCGCCGGGCGACACGCCGGGCACCGGCTTGGGCGGCTTGCCGGGCGCGTGGCTCATGGCGGCGGCCAGGTCGCCCACCACGCTGATCTCGGGGTGGCCCGCCAGGCTCAGGTCGGGCTCGACCTTGATGCGGCCCGCGCGGTCGCACTCGACGCCCGTGGCATTGCCGAGCAGCCGGCCCAGCGGCGAGGCCGCGACACCGGCCGCCCACACCACGCAGCTGCTGGGAATGCGGTAGCTCTGCAGCGGCGCGCCGTCGGGGCCGCCGCCGGTCTGCACTTCGAGGCCGGCGTTGTCGATGGCGGTGACGCGCGCGTTCAGCCGCACCTCCACGCCGAGCCGTTCCAGTTGTTCGAGCGCCTTCTGGCTCAGGCTTTCGGGCATGGCCTGCAGCACGCGCGGGCCGCCCTCGACCAGCAACACCTGCGCGCTGCCGGGGTCGATGCGGCGGAACTCGCCCGCGAGCGTGTGCTTGGCGATCTCGGCCAGCGTGCCGGCCATCTCGACGCCGGTCGGGCCGGCGCCGATCACCACGAAGGTGAGCAGGGCGCGGCGGCGCTCGGGGTCGGCGGTGGTCTCGGCCGTCTCGAAGGACATCAGCACGCGGCGGCGGATCTCGAAGGCGTCGGCCAGCGTCTTCAGGCCCGGCGCGGCGGGCGCCCATTCGTCGTGCCCGAAATAGCTGTGGGTGGCACCGGCCGCCACGATCAGGTGGTCGTAGGCCACCTGGCTGCCATCGGCCAGCTGCACCGTGCGCGCGGCCGGGTCGATGCCCGTCACCTCGGCCAGCAGCGTGGTCACGTTGGACTGCTTGCGGAACAGGGCCCGCACCGGCGCCGCGATCGACGGCGCCGCGAGCCCGGCGGTCGCCACCTGGTAGAGCAGGGGCTGGAACAGGTGGTGGTTGGTCTTGTCGATCACCGTCACATCGACGTCGGCCCGCTGCAGCTTGCGCGCTGCCTCGAGTCCGCCGAAACCGCAGCCGATGATGACAACGTGGGGCCTGGCCGAAGGAGAGGGGGTTTGCATCGCCCGGATCATACGCAGCGGGCCGGGGCGTTCCGGGGCCGCTTGCGCGCAGGACGGGCTCCTGCGGCGGCGCGGCAGCGGCGTCTTGTCCTACGTGCCTTTGTCGCCCGAATGGGCTAAAACTTCCGGCTCACCCGACTGGAGACACCATGACGTTTTCCCGGCCGATCGCCCCCGTGGCGAGCGCCTTGCGCGAGCAATTCCGCACGGTGCGCGCCGCCAGCGTGGCGCTGGCCGCGCCGCTGTCCGCCGAGGACCAGTGCATCCAGTCGATGCCCGACGCCAGCCCGACCAAGTGGCACCTGGCGCACACGACGTGGTTCTTCGAGACCGTGCTGCTGCAGCCGCATGCGGCGGGGTACCGACCCTTCGATGCGCGTTTTCATTACCTCTTCAACTCCTACTACGAGGCGCTCGGGCCGCGCCACCCGCGGCCGCAGCGCGGGCTGCTCACGCGGCCCTCGCTGGACGAAGTGCATGCCTACCGCCACCATGTCGACGAGGCGGTGCTCGCGCTGCTCGCGGCGTCGGAGGCGCTCGACTGGGCGGCCATCGAGTCCATCGTCGCGCTCGGGCTGAACCACGAGCAGCAGCACCAGGAGCTGCTGCTCACCGACATCCTGCATGCGCTGTCGTGCAACCCGCTGCTGCCGGCGTACAAGCCCGCGAGCGGCCCTGCGCGGCGGCTGGCCGCCGTGCCGGCCGAGGTGCGCTGGCTGGAACAGCCGGGCGGCACGGTCGAGGTCGGGCATGCGGGCGAAGGCTTCTGCTTCGACAACGAGACGCCGCGCCACACCGCCTTGCTGCGCCCCTATGCCATCGCCGACCGGCTGGTGAACTGCGGCGACTACGCGCAGTTCATCGCCGACGGCGGCTACCGCCGGCCCGAGCTGTGGCTGTCCGACGGCTGGGCCACGGTGCAGGCGCAGGGTTGGCGCCACCCGGCCTACTGGCTTGAAGCCGACGACCCGCGCATCGCCACCCTCGGCGCGGGCGGCGGCCCTGCCGCGCCCGGCGGCTGGCAGGTGTTCGGCCTGCACGGCGTGCGGCCGATGGAGGCCGACGCGCCCGTGTCCCAGCTGAGCTTCTACGAGGCCGCCGCATACGCCGAATGGGCCGGTGCGCGGCTGCCCACCGAGTTCGAATGGGAGGCCGCCTTCGACGCGCCCGGCATCGCGCAGATGAGCGGCCACGTCTGGCAATGGACGCGTTCCTCGTACGACCCGTACCCGGGCTTTCGTCCGCTGCCCGGCATCGCGGCCGAATACAACGGCAAGTTCATGGTGGGCCAGCTGGTGCTGCGCGGCGGCAGCGTGGTCACGCCGGCCGGCCATACGCGGTCGAGCTACCGCAATTTCTTTCCGCCGGCGGCACGCTGGCAGTTCTCGGGGCTGCGGCTCGCGAAAGACCTTTGACCGACACCTCGATGGAGCCGAGCACCATGCGCAATCCGACCGCCCCGTTCGCCCTCGCCAGCCACCTGCAGCGACAGGAAGCGGCGACCCCGCCCGACACCGCCCCGTGGTCCGAGTTCGGCCGGGCCATGCAGGCCGGCCTGGCGCGCACGCCGCGCCACATCTCGCCCAAGTTCTTCTACGACGTGGCCGGCTCGCAGCTGTTCGACCGCATCTGCGAGCTGCCCGAGTACTACCCCACGCGCACCGAGCTGGGCATCCTGGGGGCCTGCGCTGGCGAGATCGCCGCGCAGATCGGGCCGAACGCCGAGATCGTCGAGTTCGGCGCGGGTTCGCTCACCAAGGTGCGGCTGCTGCTTGATGCGCTCGAATCACCCAAGCGCTATCTGCCGATCGACATCTCGGGCGAGCACCTCGAAGCCGCGGCGGCGCGCCTGAAGGCCGACTACCCGGCGCTCGCGGTGCAGCCCATCGCGGCCGACTACACCATGCCGCTCGTGCTGCCCGCGCCCCTGGCCGGGGCGGGCCGGCGCGTGGGCTTCTTCCCGGGTTCGACCATCGGCAACTTCGAGCCCGACGAGGCACTGGCGTTCCTGCAGCTCGCGGCGCGCATGCTGCGCGGCGGCGGCCTGCTGATCGGCGTCGACCTGGTGAAAGACCCGGACCGGCTGCACGCGGCCTACAACGACGCGCAGGGCGTGACGGCGGCGTTCAACCTCAACCTGCTGCGGCGCGCGAACGCGGAGTTGTCGGCCGACTTCGACCTCGACGGCTTTTCGCACGCGGCCTTCTACAACGCGCCGATGCGCCGCATCGAGATGCACCTCGTGAGCCGGCGCGCGCAGAGCGTGCAGCTGCGCGGCGAGTGTTTCTCGTTCGAGGAAGGCGAGACCCTGCACACCGAGTACTCGCACAAGTTCACCGTCGAAGGCCTGCAGGCCCTGGCGGTGCGCGCGGGCTTCCGCGTCGGGGCGGTGTGGACCGACCCCGAGCGGCTGTTCAGCGTGCACTGGCTCCTGAGCTGAGCCTCAGGACAGGTCCGCGCCGTTCACGAGCCGGACCGGCACGCTGGCCAGGTCCACGCCTTCCAGGCAGCGCGCATTGATGGCCCATCCTGTGAACGGCAGCTTGCCTTCGGCTGCCTCTTGCGCGGTGGGCGCGCTGGGAATCCGGAACGGCATGATTCCGCAGGTGGGGCAGAAGTAGTCGCGTGCGGTCCGTGTGTGCCATTCATAGACCGTGAGGTCTTCCAGCGGCGTGAGCAGGCGAAGCGCCGATGCGGGCACGCGGTGAATCAGCGCGCCGCGGCGCCGGCACACGGAGCAGTTGCAGCTGCGGACATGGTCGAGGTTCGTGTCCACCTCGAAGCGGCACGCGCCGCAATGGCAAGCGCCTTGGTACGTTGTCACGGGCGGCGAGTTCCTAGCTGTCCAGCCCCGCCAGGCACACGTACTTCACTTCGAGGAAGTCGTCGAGCCCGTACTTCGAACCTTCGCGCCCCAGCCCAGACTGTTTGACGCCGCCGAACGGCGCCTCGGCCGTCGACACCAGCCCGGTGTTCACGCCCACGATGCCCGATTCGAGTGCCTCGGCCACGCGCATGATGCGGCCGATGTCGCGGCTGTAGAAGTACGCGGCCAGGCCGAACTCGGTGTCGTTGGCCGCGGCGATGGCCTCAGCCTCGGTGTCGAACGCGAAGATCGGCGCCAGCGGGCCGAAGGTTTCCTCGCGCGCGAACAGCATGTCGGGCGTGGCGCCGCCGATCACGGTCGGCTCGTAGAACAGGCCGCCCAACGCATGGCGCTTGCCGCCCGCGAGCACGGTGCCGCCCTTGGCGACGGCGTCGGCCACGTGCTCCTCGATCTTCTCGACCGCCTTGGCGTCGATCAGCGGGCCCTGGTTGACGCCGGCCTCGGTGCCGTTGCCGACCTTCAGTGCGTTGACCTTGGCCACCAGCTTCTGCGTGAAGGCCTCGAGCACGCCGCGCTGCACGTAGAGGCGGTTGGCGCACACGCAGGTCTGGCCGGTGTTGCGGTACTTGGAGACCATCGCGCCTTCGACGGCGGCATCCACATCGGCATCGTCGAACACGATGAAGGGCGCGTTGCCGCCGAGTTCGAGCGACAGCTTCTTGATGGTGTCGGCCGACTGCTTCATGAGCGTGCGGCCCACCTCGGTCGAGCCCGTGAAGGTGAGCTTGCGCACGATGGGGCTGCGCGTCATCTCGCCGCCGATCTGGCTGGCCGAGCCGGTGAGCACCGACAGCAGGCCCTTGGGCACGCCCGCGCGTTCGGCGAGCACGGCAAAGGCCAGCGCCGAGAACGGCGTCTGCGTGGCCGGCTTCACGACCATGGCGCAGCCGGCCGCGAGCGCGGGCCCGGCCTTGCGCGTGAGCATGGCGGTGGGAAAGTTCCAGGGCGTGATGGCGGCGGTGACGCCCACGGGCTGCTTCAGCGCGAGGATGCGGCGGTCGGCCTGCGGCGCGGGAATGGTGTCGCCGTACACGCGGCGCGCCTCTTCGGCGAACCACTCGATGAACGAGGCGGCGTAGGCGATCTCGCCGCGGCTCTCGGCCAGGGGCTTGCCCTGCTCGGTGGTCATGATGAGCGCGAGGTCGTCCACGTTCGCGAGCATCAGGTCGTTGAGCTTGCGCAGGATGGCCGAGCGTTCCTTGGCGGGCACCTTGGCCCAGGCCTTCTGCGCTTTCTCGGCGGCGGCGATGGCGCGCACGGTTTCCTCGGTGCCGCACATCGGCACGGTGCCGATGTGCTCGCCAGTGGCGGGGTTGGTGACGGCGACGGTGGTGCCGTTGTCGGCATTCGCCCAGGTGCCGGCGATGCAGGCCTGCTGGCGCAGCAGGGTCGGGTCTTGGAGTTTCAGTGGCATGGGGGTGTGTCTCAGGCTTGCAGGGCGGCGGCGAGGATGTCGAGGCCTTCGCCGAGCACCGCGTCTTCGATGGTCAGGGGGAACAGGAAGCGGACCACATTGGCGTGCACGCCGCAAGTCAGCAGCAGCAAACCCGCGTCGCGCGCTCGGATTTGCACCTGCTTCGTGAACTCGGGGTCGGGCGCGCCGTCGGCCCCCGCGAACTCGACCGCCACCATCGCGCCCAGGCCGCGCACGTCCGCGATCTGCGGCACCTTGGCGCGCAGCCCTTCGAGGCGCGCCTTGAGCCGGTCGCCCAGCACCTGCGCGCGCTCGCACAGGCGTTCGTCCTCGATCACGTCGAGCACCGCATGCGCGGCCGCGATGGCCAGTGCGTTGGCGGCGTAGGTGCCGCCGAGCCCGCCGGGCGCGGGCGCGTCCATGATCTCGGCGCGGCCGCACACGGCCGACAGCGGTGTACCGCCGGCCAGGCTCTTGGCCATCGTCATGAGGTCGGGCACCACGTCGTGATGATCCATGGCAAACCACTTGCCGGTGCGCGCGAAGCCGGTCTGGATCTCGTCGGCGATCAGCAGGATGCCGTGGCGGTCGCAGATCTCGCGCAGCGCGCGCATGAAAGCGGGCGGCGCGGCGTAGAAACCGCCTTCGCCCTGCACCGGCTCCAGGATGATGGCCGCCACCTGCTCGGGCTCGATGTCGGCCTTGAACAGCTTGTCGATGGCGCGCAGCGAATCGTCCACCGACACGCCGTGCAGCGCGATCGGCGCGGGCACGTGGAAGATGCTGCCGGGAAAGGGCCCGAAGCCGGTCTTGTACGGCACCACCTTGCCCGTGAGCGCCATGCCCATGAAGGTGCGGCCGTGAAAGCCGCCGCTCAGCGCGATCACGCCGGGCCGGCGCGTGGCGGCGCGCGCGATCTTGATCGCGTTCTCGACCGCCTCGGCGCCGGTCGTGAAGAAGGCGGTCTTCTTGGCGTGGGTGCCGGGCGTGAGGCGGTTCAGGCGCTCGGCCAGCGACACCACGCTTTCGTACGGCACCACCTGGTAGGCCGTGTGGGTGAAGCGCTCGAGCTGCGCGCGAATGGCCTCGACCACGCGCGGATGCCGGTGGCCGGTGTTGAGCACGGCGATGCCCGAGCCGAAGTCGATGTAGCGCCGGCCTTCGACGTCCCACAGCTCGGCGTTCAGCGCGCGCTCTGCATAGATGGGAAAGCCGATGCCGACGCCGCGCGGCGTGGCGGCGATGCGGCGCGCGTCGATGGCGGCGTTGGTCCTGGTTGTCATGAGATTCCTTCGTTGCTTGTTTTGATGGGAGGGGCTCAGTGGCTGCCCGGCGCCACCATGCGATGGCGGATCTGGTCGGCGACCACGGCCACGATCAGCAGGGTGCCCAGCACCACCATCTGCAGGTACGAGCCCACGCTGGCCAGGTTCATGCCGTTCTGCACCAGGCCGATGAAGATCGCGCCCATCACCACGTTGGGCACGCGGCCGATGCCGCCGCGCAGGCTCACGCCGGCGATCACACAGGCCGCGATCGATTCGAGCGCCACGGTGCCGCCGAGGTTGGCCTCGCCGGTTTCCACGCGCGCCGTGAGCAGCAGGCCGCTCACGGCCGCCAGGCCCGCGCACAGCAGGTAGGCCATGAGCAGCACGCGGCGCGTGTCGATGCCCGACAGCGCCGCGGCCTTGGCGTTGCCGCCCACCGCGAGCAGGTGCGTGCCGGTCGGCAGGCGGCCCATGAGCACGCCCATGCCGGCCACGCACACGGCCGTCACGAGAATCGGCACCGGCACGCCGAGCATGGTGCCGAAGCCGAACAGCTCGCTGAACTGCGCCGGCATGCCCGACACCGGCACGCCGCCCGTGAGGAACAGCGCAAAGCCGAAGCCGATCGACTGCACGCCCAGCGTCACGATGAAGGGCGACACGCCGATCACCGCCACGCCGAAGCCGTTGACCAGGCCCACCACCAGCCCGGCGAGCATCCCGCAGGCGCAGCCCACGAGCACCACCATCCAGGCCGCGTCGGGAAAGGCCGCGCCCAGCGCCTGCATGGCGAGCGCGGAGACCACCGAGGTGATTGCCATCACCGTGCCCACCGAGAGGTCGAAGCCGCCGGTGACCAGCGCCAGCATCTGGCCCAGCGACACGAGGATCAGGTAGACCGACTGGCGCAGCAGGTTCACGAGGTTCTGCACCGTGAGGAACTGGTCGGACAGCGTGGCGAACACCACGCAGGCGATCACCAGCATGAAGGGCAGCACGCCCAGGCGCAAAAAGAGGCTGCGCAGCAGGCTGAGGGCACGCCCGGCCAGGCCGGGCGTGGGGGCCGCCGGGGCGGCGGTGAGGGAAGGCGAAGTCATGAGGAGGGGTTCTCGCTGGGGCCGAAAAACAGGTTGAGCACGGCGGTTTCCTGGATGGCGTCGCCGTGCAGCTCGCCGGCGATCTCGCCGCGGCACATCACGTACACGCGGTGGCTCAGGTGCAGCACCTCGGGCAGGTCGGACGAGATCACGACCACCGCCGCGCCGCCTTCGCAGAGCTTGCGGATCACCTCGTACAGCGCGCTGCGCGTGCCGACGTCGACGCCGACCGTGGGCTCGTCGAACACGTAGAGCGCGGCGTCGCGCGTCATGCCCTTGCCGAACAGCACCTTCTGCTGGTTGCCGCCCGAGAGCAGGCCCACGGGCCGTTCGAGGTTGCGCGGCGCGAGCTCGACGCGCTCGGCGGCCGTCGTCGAAAGCCGCCGCCCGAGGCGCTTGCGCAGCCAGCCGCCGCGCCCGCGCAGCGGCCCGTGCACCAGCGGCAGCGTGATGTTGGCGCGGGAGGTGAAGCCGAGCACCAGCCCTTCGCCCTTGCGGTCGGGCGGCAGGTAGAAGAGGCCGTCGTCGAGCAGCTGGCGCACCGTCGCGCCGGTGCGCGGTTGGCCCTTGAACAGCACGCGGCCTTCGCTCACGGGGTCGAGGCCGTAGATCGCGCGGAACAGCTCCGACTTGCCGCAGCCGACCAGCCCGGCCAGCCCGACCACTTCGCCGCGCCGCACCGTGAGGCTGGCATGGCGCACGCCGTTGGGCGAGGCCAGCCCTTCGACCTGCAGCACCACCTCGCCGGGGTTGGCGGCGATGCGCGGGTAGATGTTGTCGATGGCCCGCCCGCTCATCAGCTCGATGAGCCGGTCGGCGCTCGTGGCGTTCGCTTCCACGGTTGTGACCTTGCGCCCGTCGCGCAGCACCGTGATGCGGTCGGCGATCTGCGCGATCTCCTGCATGCGGTGCGAGATGTAGACGATGCCCACGCCGCGCGCCTTCAGCCGCGCCACCAGTTCGAACAGGCGCTGCGTCTCGGTGTCGGTGAGCGAGGCGGTGGGTTCGTCGAGGATCAGCACCGACACCTCGCCGCGCAGGCCCTTGGCGATCTCCACCATCTGCTGCTGCGCGCGCGTGAGGCCCGCCACGGGTGCGTCGACATCGATCTCGAAGCCCAGGTCGGCCAGCATCGTGCGGGCGCGCTCGCGCACCGCCGCGCGGTCGAGCAGGCCGCCCTGGCAAGGCTCTTCGCCCAGGCTCAGGTTCTGCGCCACCGACAGCGTGGGGATCAGCGAGAACTCCTGGAACACCGCGCTGATGCCGTGGCGCCGCGCGTCGTGCACGTTGGCGAACTTCACCGGCGCGCCGTGCATGCGGATCTCGCCCGCCGTCGGTACATTGGCACCGGCCAGCAGCGAGATCAGCGTCGACTTGCCGGCGCCGTTCTCGCCGAACAGCACGTGCACCTCGCCGGCGCGCAGCTCGAAGTCCATCGCATCGAGCGCGAGCACGCCGGGGTAGCGTTTGCCCAGGCCGAGGGTCTGCAGCAGCACGGGAGCCATGGCCGGCCTACTTGACCTCGAACACCGGCTTGAAGCCGGTCGGCGGCAGGATGTCGGCCTGCTTCACGGTCTTGATGTTGCCGCTGTCGACCACGAAGATCTTCGGGCCGACGTGCTTCACCACGTCCTTGTTCTCGAGCAGGCGCACGGCCTGGTCGACCGCGATGCGGCCCTGGATCACCATGGAATCGGCCGGCGCGGCCACGATGCGGCCCTTCTGGATGCCTTCGTACACGCCCGGCGTCATGTAGAACGAGAGCACCTGCACCTTCTTGTCGAGGTTGCGCGCGCGCAGGATGCCGGTGGCGGCCTCGGCGGTCACTGCCGTGCCGGCCACATAGGCGAGGTCGGGGTTGCCCTGCAGCACGTCTTCGACCAGCTTGGCCTGCGCCTCCTTGCCGGTGTCGCCGTACTTCGGGTCGAGCACCGTCACGGCGCTGCCCTTGATCGCTTCCATGAAGCCCTTGTGCGCGGCCTCGACCCAGCCCGCGCCGGCCGGGCCGGGGAACCAGCCGACCTTCACCGGCGGCGAGCCTGCGGGGTGCTTCTTGGCGAGGTACTCGCCGGTCGATTGGCCCATCGTGTAGAACGAAACGAGCGACTTGGCCGACAGGTCGGGCGAGCTGATGCCGTTGACCAGGTCGATCACGGGCACCTTCTTGGCGGCCGTGGCCTTGATGACGTTGTTCAGCCCATCGCCCGAGATCGCACCGATGACCACCGCATTGGCGCCGCGCGCCACGCAGTCCTCGATCTGCGAGACCTGCTTGCTCAGGTTGGTGTAGCCGCCCGCGTCGACCACCTGCAGCTTCACGCCCAGGCGGCGCGCCTCTTCGATCACGCCGTAGTCCACGCCGAGCCAGTAGGCGTCCTTCATGTGCGGGAACGACACGCAGATGTCCCACTTCTTCGACGCCTTGGCCAGCGGCGTGTAGTCGATGGGTTTCTTCGTGCCCTCGGCCGAGAAGGCGGGCTCGGTGGCCTCGGCCTTGTAGGGGAACCAGTCGGCGGCCGAGGCCGGGGCGTGCCACGCCAGGGCGGTGGCGAGCGAAGCGGCGATCAATGAAACGCGCAGGGGCGAGCTGTTCATGAAGAACTCCTTGGGTGACAGCAGTGAAGAAAAAGGGGAGGGAACGCGTCAGGCCGCGAGTGCGGCCCGCAGGCGGTCGAGCCGTCGTCGGCGTTCGGCGCGGGCTTCGAGCGCCTGCGCCATGTCGACCTCGACGAAGCGCGCCTTGTGGTTGGGCTGCATCTGGGCGATGAGGTCCATGTCGGCGCTGATGACCGTGCCGACCATCGCATAGCCGCCGCCCGACACCGCGTCGCGGTGCAGGATGATCGGCTCGCGTCCGCCCGGCACCTGGATGGAGCCGTACGGATAGCCCGCATCGACGATGTTCGACGGGTCGTCGCCCGCGCCGAAGGGCGGCGTGCGGTCCTGGAACTTCAGCGGCGTGCCGTGCTTGTAGCGGTAGCCGATGCGGTCGGCCTCGGAGCCGACGGTCCAGGTGTCGGCGAAGAAGCTTTGCACCGACACATCCTGCAGGCGATGGAAGTAGATGCCCGGCAGCACGCGCAGGGCCACTTCCTTCTCGAGCACCGGCAGCAGCGCGGCATCGACCGTGCGGCCTGCGCGGGCGCCGGCAGCGGGCGTGCCCACGGGCAACTTGTCGCCGGCCAGCAGCTTGCGGCCGTTGAAGCCGCCGAACGCGCCCAGGCCGTAGGTCGAGCGGCTGCCCAGCACCACCGGCACGTCGATGCCGCCGGCCACGGCGATGCACATGCGCGCGCCGAGCTTCATGAAGTCGAAGCTCAGCTTGTCGCCGGCCTGCACGGCGAACGAGGTGTTGCGCGGCGCTTCGTTGCCATTGAGCTTGATCTTCGCGTCGGCGCCGGTCACCGCCACCAGCGCGGGCGCGTCGAACTGCAGCTCGGGCCCGAGCAACGTGCTTTCGATGACGGCCGCGCCTTCGTCGTTGCCCACCAGCAGGTTCGCGAGCACCAGGCTTTGCTGGTCGAGCGCGCCCGACAGCGGAATGCCCAGGTGGTAGTAGCCGGGGCGGCCGGCGTCCTGCACGCTGGTCGCGAGGCCGGGCTTGAGGACTTCAATCGCCATGGAGCACCTTCAGGAGCTGTTGGTTGTAGCCGTCCGGGTCGGCCAAAAATTCATTGAGCGAGAACGACACCGGCGCGATGCGCAGCGCGTAGGTGCCGGCCTCGACCTGCGCCACCTGGCGGTCGTACTCGGCGCGGTCGATGGGTTTCCACTTGACGATGTCGCCGGGCTGGAAGAACACCATCAGGTCCTTGAGGTACGACAGCCGCTGGGCCGGGTCGAAGATCGGCGCGGGCGTGACGCCGAACATCTGGTAGCCGCCCGCGCCGCGCACCGAGTAGATGCAGCTGAAGCAGCCGCCGTGGCCCAGCGTGAGCTTGGGCGTGTCGGTGCGCGGGCTCAGGTACTTGGGCACCTGGATCTGGCGCTGGCGCTCGACCATCTGGAACAGGAAGGGCAGGCCGGCCACGAAACCGACCATCGACACGAACCACGGCGCCGACGAGTGCGCCTCGATGAAGGCCTCGACCGAGGCGTGGCCGTTGATGCGCGCGGCGTACTCGATGTCGGTGCTCGACGGGTCCTGGTGGCGCTCGCGAAAACGCATCAGCGTCTCGTGCGTCCACGGGTCGTTGTAGAGCACCGGGATCTCGACGATGCGCGTCTGCATCTGCAGGTCGGCATCGCCCAGGCCCGCTTCGATTTCCTTGAGCGTGGCGAGCAGCGTGTCGGGCGCGATCGTGTCGGGGTCGAAGCGCACGAGGTACGCGGCGTTGGCCGGGCAGATCTCGGTCACGCCGGGCAGGGCGCGGCGGCGCAGCTCGTTGCAGATCGCCATGCCCTTGAAGAAGGCGGGCAGCGACATCTCTTCGCTGATCTCGACGAACAGGTGCTCGTCGCCGCCGAAGCTGTAGCGGGCCTGGGCGGGGAGGGTGCTTGCAGCGGTCATGCGGCCACCTTCAACATGGGAGGCGCATCGGCGAGTGGATTCGCCGCGAGCCAGGTTTCGAGAAATCCCGTGTGGAACGCGGCCTTCGCTACGTCCGCGTCCTCGCACAGCGCACGGTGCAGCGGGATCGTCGTGTGAATGCCTTCCACCTGCAACTCGTCGAGCGCACGGCGCATGCGGGCCAGGGCGCTGGCGCGGTCGGTGTCGTGCACGATGAGCTTGCCGAGCAGCGAGTCGTAGTAGGCCGGCACGGTGTAGCCGGGGAACAGGAAGCTGTCGAAGCGCACGCCGGGGCCGCCGGGCACCACCAACTGCGACACGAGGCCGGGGCTCGGCATGAAGTTCTTCGCCGCGTTCTCGGCGTTGATGCGCACCTCGATGGCCGCGCCGTTCAGGCGGATGTCCTCCTGCTGCAGGCGCAGCGGCTGGCCCAGCGCGATGCGCAGCATCTCCTTCACGAGGTCGACGCCGGTGACCATCTCGGTGATCGGGTGTTCGACCTGGATGCGCGTGTTCATCTCGATGAAGAAGAACTCGCGCGTGTCGTCGTCGTACAGGTATTCGAGCGTGCCCGCGCCACGGTAGGCCACGGCGCGCGCCAGCCGCAGTGCCGATTCGCACAGCGCGGCGCGCGTGGCTTCGCTGATGGCGGCCGAGGGCGCTTCTTCCCACACCTTCTGGCGGCGCCGTTGCAGCGAGCACTCGCGCTCGAAGCAGTGCACCACGCGCTCGCCGTCGCCAAGAATTTGCACCTCGATGTGGCGCGCCTGGCGGATGAAGCGTTCGAGGTACACCTCGCCGTTGCCGAAGGCCGCCTGCGCTTCGGCGGTGGCGGTGGCGAACTGCTGGCGCAGCTCGGCTTCGTCGTGCGCCACGCGGATGCCGCGCCCGCCGCCGCCGGCCGAGGCCTTGATCATGATGGGGTAGCCGATGTCTTTCGCCACTTCGACCGCGGTGTCGGGGTCGGTCACCACGCCCGCGCTGCCGGGCACGGTGGGCACGCCGGCGCGCAGGGCGGCGGCGCGTGCCGCGGCCTTGTCGCCCATGGTGCGGATCGCATGCGGCGTCGGGCCCACGAACACCAGGCCCGCGGCCTCGACGCGCTCGGCGAACGCGGCGTTCTCCGAAAGGAAGCCGTAGCCTGGGTGCACCGCGCCGGCGCCGCTGTCGGCGGCGGCCTGCAGGATCGCGTCGATGCTCAGGTAGCTCTTGGTGGCGTGCGCCGGGCCGATGCGCACGGCCTGGTCAGCCATGCGCACGGCCAGGCTCTGCGCGTCGGCGTCGCTGTAGACGGCCACGGTCTTCAGCCCCAGTTCTTTCGCGGCGCGGATGATGCGCACCGCGATCTCGCCCCGGTTGGCGACCAGCAGTGTGTCGAATGCGGCGGTCATGGGCAGCTGCCTCAGTCCGTTTCGATGACGGCCAGCAACTGGCCCGGATCGACCGGCTCGCCGTTCTCGACGGCGAAGCGGGCCAGGCGCCCGGCCGCGTCGGCCGTGACTTCGCTGAACTGCTTCATCACCTCGACCAGGCCGAGCACGTCGCCCACGGCCACGGTGTCGCCTTCGGCCTTGAACGGCGGCGCGTCGGGCGCCGAGCGGCGGTAGAAGGTGCCCGGCAGCGGGCTCAGGACTTCATGGGTAGCGGGCATCGGGACACTCCTGGAACAGGTTCGGGTAACGAGGAAAAAAACTCAGGCGGGCTTGGCAAGGCCTGCAACTTCGATGCCGTGGCCGGCCAGCGCGCGGCGCGTGGCCTGCACCAGGGCGAGCGCGCCGGGCGTGTCGCTGTGGATGCAGACCGAGTCGAAGCCGACCGCCACGTCCTCGCCTTCGACCGTGCGCACCACGCCCTCGATGCAGGCACGCAGCACCTTGGCGGCCACGGCCTCGGGGTCGAGCGCGCCGACCCGGCGCGTGAAGACGATGGAGCCGCTCAGGTCGTAGTCGCGGTCGGCATAGAACTCGCGCACCACCGGCTGGCCCAGCTCGCGCGCCACCTGGAAGGTGACGGACGATTCCATGCAGAACAGGCGCAGCGTGGGTTCGATCTGCTGCAGCGCGGTGACGAGGGCGCGCGACAGCGCCTCGTCGCGCGCCGCATGCATGTACAGCGCGCCGTGCGGCTTGATGTGCTGCAGCGTCATGCCGGCCAGGCGCGCGAACTCGCGCAGCGCGCCGAGCTGGTAGACCATGTCGTTCACCAGCTCGTCGGCCGGCGCGGTGATGTGGCGGCGCCCGAAGCCCACGAGGTCGCGAAAGCCCGGGTGTGCGCCGATGCCCACGCCGTGTTCGCGGGCCAGCAGCACCATCCTGCGCATGATGTTCGGGTCGCCGGCATGGAAGCCGGTCGCGATGTTGGCCGAGCTGATCAGCGGCATGAGCTGCTCGTCCACGCCGTCGCCGATGGTCCAGGGGCCGAAGCCTTCGCCCATGTCGGAATTCAGATCGATCTGCGTTGTCTTCGTCACGTCGTCCCGCCTTTGTGTGGTGCGCATCGCCAAGGGGGCGGTGCAGGTTGGCGCGAAGGTTAGCCAGCAGTCGAAAGGCCGAAAAGCATTGTTTTCAGGCGGCCCGATATCTGAAAAACAGATGCTGCAAGCCACCGGATTGGGCGCTACGCTGGAGGGAAGCGATCGCGCGGTATCGGGTTTTCGCCCGAGGCGGGCAGCGCGTATCCGTAAATACCCTAGGAAGACGGCGCCATGTCCCTGACCCTTCGCCAGCTCAAGTACTTCTCGGCGGTGGCCGAGGTGGGGCGCATCTCGCACGCGGCGCTGCAGCTCAATATCTCGCAGTCGGCCGTGACCACCGCCATCCGCGAGCTCGAGGAGCTGATGGGGCAGCAGCTCTTCGAGCGGCACCCGCATGGCGTGGAACTCACCAAGGCCGGGCGCCGCTTCCTGAGCCACGCCTACGCGGTGCTGTCGGCGGCCGACGAGGCGGTGCGCATGCCACACGAGGGCGAGAACGTCGAGGGCTCGCTCACCATCGCGGCCAGCTACACGGTGCTGGGCTACTTCCTGCCGCACCACCTGCAGCGCTTCGAGCAGCTGCATCCGCAGGTGACGGTGAAGGTGCACGAGGTGGCGCGCGAGGCCATCGAAGAAGGCCTGATCACGCAGCGCTACGACATCGGCGTGGTGCTCACCTCGAACGTGGTGCTGCGCGAGCTGTCGCTCGAAACCTTCTTCGGTTCGCAGCGCCGGCTGTGGGTGCCGGCCAAGCATCCGTTGCTGGACAAGGCCGAGGTGACGCTGGCCGACGTGGCGGCCGAGCCCTACATCATGCTCACCGTCGACGAGGCCGCGGCCACCGCGCTCAAGTACTGGAGCAAGACGCCGCACCAGCCGCAGATCCGGCTGCGCACGAGTTCGGTGGAAGCGGTGCGCAGCACGGTGGCCAACGGGCTGGGCGTGACGGTGCTGTCGGACATGGTCTACCGGCCGTGGTCGCTGGAAGGCAAGCGCATCGAGACCATCAACCTGCGCGACGCGGTGCCCACGATGAACATCGGGCTGGGGTGGAAGCAGGGCGTGGAGTTTTCGCCGGCGATGACGGCGTTCCGCAACTATTTCCGGCAGCTGTTTCTCGAGCCGGCGTCGGGGCGCACGGGGCGCGGTCGCGGCTGACACTGTGGGGGAAACCCTGCCGGCATCGGGCCGGGATGACCCGGCGCAAGGAAAGCACCTCGCGCCAGCGTCACAATAGCCGCTGTCCCGAGCGCGCAATGCGGCATCGGCACCTTGCACCTCCCCGGAGATCGATCCCATGAAAGCAACCTGGAACGGCGTCACCATCGCCGAAAGCGACGACACCGTGCTCGTCGAAGGCAACCACTACTTCCCGATGAGTTCGCTCAACCGCGACGTGGTCACCTTCAGCAACCACAAGACCACCTGCCCGTGGAAGGGCTCGGCGAACTACTACTCGCTGCTGGTCAACGGCGAACTGCACGCCGACGCGGCCTGGTACTACCCCGACCCGAAGCCCGAAGCCGAGGAAATCCGTGACCGCGTCGCGTTCTGGAAGGACGTGAAGGTCAGCGCCCAGTGAGCACCGCCGCCTTCGCTCCCCCGTTCACGCCGCCGGCCGAACTGGCCGGTGCGCTGCGCGAGCACGGCTACGCGGTGCTCAGCCCGCAGGGCGTGTGCGACTGGCTCGGCGTGCCGCTGGCGCAGCTCGAGGCGCTGCACGCCGACTGGAACGACCTGCCGCCCGACGAGTACCTGAAGGACGGCGGGCGCTACCGCACGCGGCGCCATGCCTGCTTCACGGTCGAGGCCGACGCCACGCTGGCGCAGGTGCCGCACCGCGCGCACTGGCAGCCGGTCGAATACAACGCGCTGCACGGCGGCATGCAGCGCTGGTTCGCGCCGATGCTCGACGCCACGGTGGCGCAGCCCGTGTGGCAGCGGCTGATGCAGCAGCTCGGCCAGGTCAGCAGCGACATGCGCGGCGCACCGCAGCGCTGGTTCGTGGAAGCGCACCAGTTCCGCATCGACACCGCCGGCGGCATCGGCCGCCCGACGCCCGAAGGCGCGCACCGCGACGGTGTCGACCTGGTGGCGGTGGTGCTGATCGGGCGCCAGGGCATCAAGGGCGGCGAGACGCGCGTGTTCGAGGCCAACGGCCGGCGCGGCGAGCGCTTCACCATGACCGAACCGTGGACGCTGCTGCTGCTGGACGATGCGCGCGTGATCCATGAATCGACGCCGATCCAGCCGATGGAAGAGGGCGGCGATGGCTGGCGCGACACGCTGGTGGTCACCTGCCGATCTGAGGGTTTCCAGGGGGATTGAGACGCCTGCGGACTTCGCTGGTCGGAGTCCTACAGGGCGGGTTCTGCATAGCGGTTAAATTCGGGGCCCGACCCGGTGCGAACCGGGTCCGTCAGTCTGTCTGTCTGCGAACGCTAAGCGAGGTCCCGCCATGTTCAATCACATCCTGGTCCCCATCGACGGCTCCGAAACTTCCATGCTCGCGGTCAGCAAGGCCAGCGGTCTCGCCCTGGCCTTCGGCAGCCGCATCACGCTGATCCACGTGATCGACAACTACCCCTTCATCGGCGTGGGCGCGGACTATGCGCTCGGCCAGAACGAATACCTCGCGGCGGCCACCGCCAGCGCCAACGCGGCGCTCGCACGCGGCGTGGCTGCCCTGGCGGCCGAAGGCCTGCACAGCGACCAGCGCGTGATCGACGGCCACGTGGTGCACGAAGGCATCGTGGACACGGCCATCGCCATCGCGGCCGACCTGATCGTGATGGGCTCGCACGGGCGCAGCGGCATCGAGAAACTGCTGCTGGGCAGCGTGACGCAGCGCGTGCTGCAGGACGCCACCATGCCGGTGCTCGTCGTCAAGGGCCGCTGAGCATGAAGCCCGCCGCACGTTCGAAGTGCAACGGCTCCCGCGTCGCGGGATGCACGAACCCCAGTTCCCTGGCATGCAGCAGCAGGCGCGGCGCGCGTGCCTGCAGCGCGGCGTCGCCGTACAGCGCATCGCCCAAAATCGGGTGCCCGATCGACAGCAGGTGAACGCGCAGCTGGTGTGAACGGCCGGTGAGCGGCTCCAGCAGCACGTGCGTGGCCGCAGGGCCGCCCGGCGGCGACACGCTGGCCAGCGCGCGCCAGCGCGTGAGGCTGGGCTTGCCGGCCGGGTCGATCTTCTGCAGCGGCCGGCGCGGCCAGTCGGCCATCAGCGGGGCGTCGATGAGCGACCAGTCGTCGCGCTGCGGCATCACGCCGTCGACGATCGCCTCGTAGCGCTTGTGCACCTCGCGGTCGGCGAAGGCCGCGCTCAGGGCGCGCTGCATCTCCAGGCCGCGCGCCATCACCACGAGGCCGCTGGTGCCCATGTCGAGCCGGTGCACGATGAGCGCGTCGGGCCACTGGCGCTGGGCGCGTGCGCTCAGGCAGTCCTGCTTGTCCTCGCCGCGCCCGGGCACGCACAGCAGGCCGGCGGGCTTGTCGAGCACCAGCAGGTGGGCGTCTTCGTGAACGGGGAGCAGGTCGGGCGGCGAAGCGGTCATGGGGACAGCGAGTGTAGAGAGGCTCAGAAAGCCGGAAGAAGGCTGGGCTATCCTCGACCGATATGCCCGGCGCCGCTTCTCCTCCCTTGTCTCCCACGTTCACCGACCTGAGGCGCGAGCGCCCTTTCATGCAGCTGTGGGTGGCGCGCCTGTTCGGCACCGCCGCCTCGCAGATGATGCTCGTGGCCATCGGCTGGCACATGTACGAGCTGACGGGCAGCGCGTGGGACCTGGGCCTGGTGGGCCTGTACCAGTTCGTGCCCGCGCTGCTGCTGGCGCTGCTGGCCGGCCATGTGGTGGACCGGCACCACCGCGGCCGCATCGTGGCGGTGTGCTTCGCGGTGCAGGGCACCGTGGCACTGGCGCTGCTGTTCGCGGTGCTGCACAGGAACGACACGCGCGGGCTGCTGCTCGGGCTGTCGCTGGTGCTGGGCGCGGTGCGCGCCTTCCAGATGCCGGCGCAGCAGGCGCTCACGCCGCTGCTGGTGCCGCCGTTGCTGCTGTCGCGCGCGATGGCGTTCAGCTCGGCGGGCATGCAGGGCGCGATCATCGGCGGCCCCGCGCTCGGCGGGCTGCTGTTCGTGGCGGGCATGGCGGTGGTCTACGGCGCGAGCGTGCTGTGCTTCGCGGTGGCCTGCGTGCTGGTGCTGCGGCTGCGCTACGACCACGCGCCGGCCGCGCGCGAGCCGGTCACGCTGGCCACGGTGTTCGCGGGCGTCAATTTCATCTGGAAGCGCAAGCCGGTGCTGGGCGCCGTGTCGCTCGACCTGTTCGCGGTGCTGCTGGGCGGCGCCGTGGCGCTGCTGCCGATCTATGCCAAGGACATCCTGCACACCGGCCCCTGGGGCCTGGGCCTGCTGCGCAGCGCGCCGGCGGTGGGCGCGCTGGTGATGTCGATCGCGCTCACGCGCCGGCCGGTCGAGCGCAACGTGGGGCGCACGCTGCTGCTGGCGGTGGGGGCGTTCGGGCTGTGCATGGTGGTGTTCGGGCTGTCGAAGAGCTTTCTCGTCTCGCTCGTTGCGCTCGCGGTATCGGGCGGGGCCGACATGGTCAACGTCGTGATCCGCCAGACGCTGGTGCAGCTGGAAACGCCCGACGCCATGCGCGGGCGGGTGAGCGCGGTCAACTCGATCTTCATCGGCGCGAGCAACCAGCTTGGCGAGTTCGAATCGGGCGCCACGGCGGCGCTGCTGGGGCCGGTCGGCTCGGTGGTGCTCGGCGGCGTGGGGACGATGCTGGTGGCGCTGACGTGGTTCCGCCTGTTCCCGTCGCTGGCGCAGCGCGACCGGCTGGTGGTCGCGGCGCCGGCTTCGGCGCGGTCCTGATCCTCAGTCGAAGAGGGCGCGGGCCTGTGGCACGTCGAGCGTGAGGTCGCTCAGCGCCTCGGCCACGCAGGGAAGAATCCAGCCGTCGATCTTTTCGTCGAAGCTCAGGCCTGGCCATTCGATGAGGTGGCGGCTCTCGCCCGACAGGCGCTGGCAGATGCAGGTGCGGCAGGTGCCGTTGCGGCACGAGCTGGGCAGCTCGATGCCGGCCGCCTCCGCTGCGTGCAGCAGCGTGACGCCCGCCTCGGCCTCGAATTCGAGGCCCGACGGTTCGAGACGGACCTTCATCGCGCGGGAGGTTCTTGCTGCTGTTGCTGCTGTTCGCGGCGTTGCTCGCGCAGCATGAAGAGGTACAGGCTCTCGACCTTGTCGCGCGCCCAGGGCGTCTTGCGCAGGAACTTGAGGCTGGAACCCACGCTGGGCTCGCTGATGAAGCAGCGGATCGGCACCAGGTGCCCCAGCTGCTCCCAGCCGTAGTAATCGGCCAGCGCAGTCACGATGGCCTCCAGCGTGAGGCCATGCAACGGGTTGCGCGGCTGCGCCGGCTTGGGGGCGGGCGCGGGGACGTCGGTCACTCGGTCACTTGTTCTTGAGCTTGCCGCGCGGAATCACCGCCGTGGTGACGGTGCGCACGGGCTCGATGCCGCCGGTGGGGGCCTTCGGCGGCGAGGTGTCCTTCTTCGGTTTCTTCGCTTCCTTGTTGGTGCGTTGCTGACCCTTGGCCATGTGCTTTCTCCAGTTGATACGTGCGGATGCCGGAGGAGTTTAGCGGTGCGGCGACAATAGCCGGTTCCACACGTTTTTCCGCTTTCATGTCCGATTACGAAGTTCGCCCCGCCACGATGCGCGACGCCAAGGCCGTCGCCGAAGTCCATGCCCTCTCTGCCAAGGCTGCCTACGAAGGCATCCTGTCCGAAGACGACCTGCGCGTGCTGGCCCCCGCCTCGCGCGAGGCCAAGTGGCGCGAGGCCATCGAATTCAGCGAACCCCAGGTCCACGTGGTGACGCACGGCAGCGAGATCGTCGGTTTCGTGGGCTTCGACCGCTCGCGCGACCCCAAGACGCCGCCCACCACGGGCGAGATCTGGGCCATCTACGTCAAGCCCGAGCACTGGGGCAAGGGCGCCGGCGTGGCCCTGTGGGACGCCGCCCGCGAAGGCCTGGCCGAAGAAGGCTGCACCACGGTCACCATCTGGGTGCCGCTGCGCAACGACCGCGCCATGCGCTTCCACGAACTCGCCGGCTTCAAGCGCGAGATGAAGACCGCCAAGACCACGGCCCTGGGCACCGTGCGCGTCGAAGAAATCCGCCTCAAGCGGGCGGTGGACTGATCCACCCCCGGATGCCGCGTACGGTCTTCACCGGCGCGGCCATCGGCTGCGGATAAGCTCGCCGCTTCTTCCACAGCCCGACTTTCGCCCATGGCCACCAGCCTGCTCCTGCTGCTCGACGACATCGCCACCGTGCTCGATGACGTCTCCGTCCTCACCAAAGTTGCTGCCAAGAAGACCGCCGGGGTGCTCGGCGACGACCTCGCGCTGAACGCGCAGCAGGTCACCGGCGTGCGCACCGAGCGCGAGCTGCCGGTGGTGTGGGCCGTGTGCAAGGGCTCCCTCGTCAACAAGGCGATCCTGGTGCCGGCCGCACTGGCCATCGGCACCTGGCTGCCCTGGCTGGTGACGCCGCTGCTCATGGTGGGCGGCGCGTTCCTGTGCTTCGAGGGCGCCGAGAAGCTGGTCCACAAGTTCCTGCACAAAAAGGAGCACGAGGCCGACACCGCGCGCCACCAGAAGGCCGTGGCCGACACCACGGTCGACGTGGTCGCGGTCGAGAAGGACAAGATCAAGGGCGCGGTGCGCACCGACTTCATCCTCTCCGCCGAAATCATCGCCATCACGCTGGGCACCGTGCAGGGCCAGCCGTTCACGACGCAGCTCAGCGTGCTGGTCGGCATTGCGCTGATCATGACGGTGGGCGTGTATGGCCTCGTGGCCGGCATCGTGAAGCTGGACGACGCGGGCCTGTACCTGAGCCAGCGCAGCAGCGCGGCGGCGCGCGCCCTGGGCCGCGGCATCCTGGCGGCGGCGCCCTGGCTCATGAAGGGCCTGTCGGTGGCCGGCACGGCCGCCATGTTCCTCGTGGGCGGCGGCATCCTGGTGCACGGCGTGCCGGCGTTCGGCCATGCGGTCGAAGACTGGGCCAAGGCCACGGGCGGCGTGTTCGGCACGCTGGGCTCGATGGGCGTCAATGCTGTCGTCGGCATCGTGGCCGGCGCCGTCGTGCTGGCCGTGGTGGAACTCGTCGGCAAGCTGCGCGGCAAGAAGGCGGCGGCGCACTAAGGGCTGACGGCGGGGCCTCAGCGGTCCGGCTTGCCGCGCTGGAACAGGCCGACGCCGACCAGCGCCACCCCCAGCGCGAGCGCGAACCAGCCGACGAGGTACGCGCCGGCCACCATCTCGAACCAGCGCGTGCCCTGGAGGAAGCGCGGCCCCAGCAGCACGGCGACGCCGATCAGGAGGCAGAGGATGCCGCGCTCGATGGTGCGCAGCTGTCGTTGGGGGCGTCGGGCCATGGGGGTCTTTGCAAGGGAAAACGGAAGCGGCCATTGTCCCGCGCCGCGCGGGCAGGTCGGGGGCACCGCAAAACGTCGCGTGCGCGCATCGCTCGGCGCGCAAAAATGCTTCCAAACGTTGCAGAATCGCAGGCCATGCCATACCGCCACCTGCCCACCGGTTCCGCCTTCTTCCTTCCGTTGCGACGCGCCTGCGTGGGCGCCTCGCTGGCCGTGATGGCCGCCACGGCCTTCGCGCAGCCGCAGCCCGACCCCGCCGGCTTTCCGCTGGACTCGGTCGGCTACCTCAACGAGGAGCTGCCGCGCATGGAAGCGGCCATTGCCGCGAAGGACCGCAGCTTCTTCCTCGGCGCGATGACGCGCATGGTGCAGTTCTCCGAGCGCTGGGGCTTCAAGGCCAAGGCCAACCCCGAGCTGGCCGCCTACCCGATGTGCACGGCGGCCGTCATGGACTACGCGGTGGTCGGCATGTGCAGGCTGAACCCCGCCGACGACGCCTGCGAGCCGGGCTTGGCACCGCGTTTCGATGCGAACGTGAAGCGCTGCCGCGAGCTGGCCGCGCAAAAATAGGCCTCCGGCCTTTCGTCCTTCCTCTCACCGAACGAAGTCCCCGCGCCATGGCCGTGCGTGCGGGGCGGAGACACACGCATGGACTACACCCGCTACCAGACCCTCGCCCTCACGCGCCGCGGCACGAACGGCGCGGTGCTCGACATCCAGATGCGCGCCGCCAACGGCAAGCTGCCCACGGCCGGCCATGACGGCCATCGCGAGCTGGCCGAGATCTGGCGCGACGTGGCAGCCGACGACACGGTGCGCTGCGCCGTGCTGCGCGGCGAGGGCATGGGCTTCTCGGGCGGCGGCGACCTGGGCATGGTGCAGGACATGACCACCGACGACACCGTGCGCCAGCGCGTGTGGAAGGAGGCGCGCGACCTGGTCTACAACATCATCAACTGCGACAAGCCCATCGTGAGCGCCATGCACGGCCCGGCCGTGGGCGCGGGGCTGGTGGCGGGGCTGCTGGCCGACATCTCCATCGCCACGAAGAACGCGAAGATCGTCGACGGTCACACCCGCCTGGGCGTGGCGGCGGGCGACCATGCGGCCATCGTGTGGCCGCTCTTGTGCGGCATGGCCAAGGCCAAGTACCACCTGCTGCTGTGCGAGCCGGTGAGCGGCGAGGAGGCCGAGCGCATCGGCCTGGTGTCGCTCGCCGTGGACGAGGCCGACCTGCTGCCGCGCGCCTACGAGATCGCCGACCGCCTCGCGGCCGGCAGCCAGAGCGCGATCCGCTTCACCAAGTACGCGCTGAACAACTGGCTGCGCCAGGCGGGGCCGACCTTCGACGCCTCGCTGGCACTCGAGTTCATGGGCTTCGCGGGCGCCGACGTGCGCGAGGGCGTGGCCTCGCTGCGCGAGAAGCGCGCGCCGAACTTCGGCTGAGCCGACCTCTGCCGGATCAGGCCTTGCTCAGCCCTTGCAAGGTCTGCAGCAGCACGACGCGGGTCTGCCCCAGCACCATGCCCTTCCACTCGTCGTTGTCGCAGTAGAACGCGTCGCGCAGGCGGCGGCGGATCTCGCGCTTCTGCGCTTCGGGCGCCTCGGGGTGGCGGCGCAGCCAGGTGTCGGCGCGCAGGCGGTCGAGCACTTCCAGGTCGGGCAGCGTGCCGAACTCCAGGCCCATGGGCGCGACGCGCGCGTTCGGGCATTCGTCGTAGGCGGTCGAGATCACCGGGCCCGACACGTCGGCCGAGGCCGAGTCGCCCGCGAAGGGCGCGAACACGTCGGCGCCCCACCAGGCATGGGCCAGCGCGAGGTCTTCGGGCGTGTTGCGGCCCGGGTAGATCTTTTCGCCGTGGCCGTAGGGCCCCAGGCCCGTGTGCACGTCGATCCAGCCCAGGTGCGTGGCCGAGGCCGCATAGCCGCGCAGGATGGCGCGGATGGTGCGGTTGCTCCACGACGGCGCGGTGCCGCCGTAGAAGAGGCCGTCGGGCGAGGTGTACTGCCCGCGCGTGACGGCCGCGCGGAAGGCGGTCATGCCGTGCGTGGCGATGTAGGCGGCCACCGCCGCGTCGTCGGCCGGCGTCGGCGGCCAGCTGGCGGGCAGCACCAGCGGCTCCACGTCGGCGTACTCGGCGTTCACCGGCAGCGGCGCGCTGAAGTCGATGTGGTTGCGGTTCAGGTCGATGTTGTCTTCGTTGGTGCGGTGCAGGTGCGAGAAGCCGTGCGGGTTCACCGCATGCACCAGCAGCAGCGCGACGCCCGCGCGCTCCAGGCGCGCGAGCAGGTCGGCGTCGTTCAGCGTGGCCACCTGCGCGCCCGAGCCGCAGAAGCCCTCGGGGCCGTGCGTGCCCGAGGTGACGAGCAGCACCTTCTTCGCGTCGGCCGCGCCGATCAGCGCGACGTCGGTGGCGAGTTCTTCGCCGAGCGCGCCGCGGTGCGTGGGGTGCACGAACGACTCGATGGTGGCGCCGCGCGCCGCGGCGGCCTCGAGGAACTTGGCGCGGGCTTCGACGTACGTGCCCGAGAAGTGGCGGGTGGCGGCGGTGGCAGGCTGGGACATGGCGGGAAGATTCCTGTGCATGAAGGCGGGAAGGAGGAAGACGGTATCAGGCCGGCGCGTGGGCGTTGGCCGCATCGATGTCGCGGCCGGTGTGGTCGCGCAGCCAGAGCAGGCCCAGCAGCGACACCAGCGTCATCCCCACCAGGTACCAGGCCGGCGCGAGCTTGCTGCCGGTGGCGTTGACCAGCCAGGTGCTGATGAAGGGCGCGAAGCCGCCGAAGAGCGCCACGCCGACGCTGTAGACCAGCGACATGCCGCTGGCGCGCACGCGCTTGGGAAACATCTCCGGCAGCATCGTGATGCCCGGCACCGTCTGCACCACCAGGCCGATGCTCAGCACGCCGAGCACGGTGAACAGCACCACGGGCGTGGGCGAGGCGTTGAGCCACAGAAAACCCGGGTAGATCAGGATCGCCATCACGATGCGGCTCCAGAGGATGAGCGGCTTGCGGCCCACGATGTCCGACCACTTGCCCACGAAGGGCGCGAGCGCGAACGACAGCAGGCCCGTGAGCGCCGCGCCGAACAGCGCCACCGAGGGCGTGAGGCCGAGCTCGCGCACTGCGTAGGTCGGCATGTAGAAGGTGACCACGTAGGCCGCCGTGGTGCCGCCCACCAGCGCGAGGATGGCGGCCAGCACCGTCCTGCCGTGCTGCGTGCAGACGATCTTCAGGCTGCTCTCGCGCGGCGCCTTCGCGTCTTCGGGCGTGATGTGCAGCGACTCTTCGAGGTGGCGACGGATGTACATGCCCACCGGCGCGATCAGCATGCCGAGCACGAACGGCACGCGCCAGCCCCAGCTCTGCATGGCTTCGGCGGACAGCGAGACGGTCAGCACGCCGACCACCACGGCACCCATCAGCACGCCCAGACCCTGGCTCGCGAACTGCCAGCTCGCCATGTAGCCGCGGTTGGCCGGCGTGGCGTGCTCCACCAGCAGCGTGGTGGATGCGCCCACCTCGCCGCCGGCCGAGAAGCCCTGGATCAGGCGCGCCAGCACGATCACGATCGGCGCCGCGACACCGATGCTCGCGTAGGTCGGCGTGAAGGCGATCAGCGCGCAGCCCAGCGCCATCAGGAAGATCGTGAGCGTCATGGCCTTCTTGCGGCCTGCACGGTCGGCGTACGCGCCGATCACGATGCCGCCCAGCGGCCGCATGATGAAACCGACGCCGAAACTCGCCACCGTCAGCAGCAGCTGGCCGTAGGAACTGAAGGTGGGGAAGAACAGCTTGCCGATCACCAGCGCGAGAAAGCCGTAGACCGTGAAGTCGAAGAATTCCAGTCCGTTGCCGATGGTGGTGGCCACGATGGTCTGGCGCCGGCGGGCCGGCGACGAGGGCGATGTGGGCGAGGGCTGGGAAGCGGGGGTGTTCATGTGTCTCCTGTGTGTATCGGGGGCGCAGGCCGCGGGGGCCCGAACCGCGGCGGATGCTAGAGACTCGCCGCTGTCATGAAAAGACAATAATTGGGCGTCAACGATAACTTTTGGTTGTCACTCCAAAGATGAAACCCAATCAGTTGCATGCCTTCGTGGCCGTGGTCGAGCAGCTCAGCATCCGCGCTGCCGCGCGCGTGCTCGGCATTTCGCAGCCGGCCGTGACCAAGATCGTGCGCGAGCTGGAGCGCGAGGTCGGCGCGCCGCTGGTGGAGCGCAGCGTGAAGGGCGTGCGGCTCACGCAGTTCGGCCTGGCCTTCGCGCCGCGCGCGCGGCTGCTGCTGGCCGACATGGAACGCGCCCGCGACGAAATTGCGCAGATCCGCGACGGCGCCACCGGCTCCGTCTCGCTGGCCGTGAGCGCCTCGTTCGCGCTCACCGTGCTGCCCGCCGCCTTCAAGGACTTCCACACCCGCCTGCCGGCGGTCGACGTGCAGTTCAGCGAGGCCGTGCTGCCGTGGATGCTCGCGCGGCTGCGCGACGGGTACCTCGACTTCGCGGTGGCGCACATCGTGCCCGGCACGCTCGATCCGCAGTTCGAGGCGCTGGAGCTGTTTCCGGTGCAGCTGGTGGTCGGCCTGCGCGAGCGCCATCCGCTGCGCAATGCGCGCTCGCTGAACGACCTTTATGCCGCCGAGTGGGTCCTGCCGGGCGACGACCATGGCGGAACCAACGCCGTGGCGCCGCTGTTCACCCCGCTCGGGCTGTCGCCGCCCACGCGCGTGCTGCAGGGCCACTCGGTCACCGTGGCGCTGGCGCTGGTGGGGCACATGGATTTGATCGGCCTCTTCGTCGAGCCGCTGGCCGGGCTCAGCTTCAAGCGCCACGGCATCCGGCGCGTCGATGTGCGGGAGACGCTGCCGGTGCTGAACGTGTGCGTGGTGCGCCGGCGCGGGCAGCCGTCGACGCCGGCGGCGCAGCACTTCATCGAGTGCATCCAGCGGGCGTCTGCGATGAGGGCGACGTAACGGCCCGCCGGGCCTTTGCTCAACGCGAGAACAGCACCAGTGCCACGAAAAGCAGTTTGACGCCGAAGGCCACGAGGGCGCTGGCGACCACCATCAGCACCACGAAGGCGACGAAGTAGGCCAGGCGTCGGCCCCAGTGCGGCACGCTCGGCACGGCATACCAGTAGAGCAGCGCGGCCGCGCCGAGGTTGATGGCCTGGACCGCATACATGGTGACGCGCGAGGCTTCGGGCGAGTCAAGGACCGACGGGCCCAGCCACATGCACAGAAGTCCCAGCAACGGAACCACCGTGACCCAGGCGAGCACGCCGAGCGCCAGGCGTCCGGCCGTCTTCATC
Organism: Variovorax sp. GW458-11-26-14-LB1; assembly: GCF_059423965.1. Classification (NCBI taxonomy): domain Bacteria; kingdom Pseudomonadati; phylum Pseudomonadota; class Betaproteobacteria; order Burkholderiales; family Comamonadaceae; genus Variovorax; species Variovorax sp. GW458-11-26-14-LB1. The sequence continues at coordinate 46,442 of NZ_JBWKYW010000011.1, read as the reverse complement.
GCAGGGCCTCCCGCCTGGTCGATGTTTCACTGGCAGTCATGAATTCCTCCTTGATGGCGTTTCGACATCGAACGCTCTGACGTCTGATCCTATCGGCAGGGTCTGGCAACTGTTGTCAAATGAGAACTCCTCTCATTCATAATCCCTCCCGCTTCCGCACGCCGGAAGCGTCACCAGGCCGCCGGGAGGCGCGCCGCCAGAAGACATCCAAGGGATTTGAATGAAGAGAGTTTGTGTGGGCCTCGCGCTCGCCGCCGTACAGGCAGCGCAGGCGCAATCCGTGCCTGCGTCCGCTGCCCCCGAATCGCGGGCAAGCGAACTGAGCATCGTCAACGTCGAGGCCTCGCGCGCCAACGGCTTCCTGGCCGAGACGGTCGAGGCGGGCACGTTCCGGGGCGCGTCCGTGATGGACGTGCCGGCCACGGTCAACACCGTGACGCGCGAGGTGATCGAGCTGCAGGGCGCGGCGGGCGTGTACGACGTGCTGCGCAACACGGCCGGCGTGACGCGCCAGCAGAACGGCGGCGACACCTTCGATCAGCTTGTCATCCGCGGCATTGCCGTGGAGAACCGCACCAACTACCGCCTCAACGGCGCGCTCGCGATCCCCAACGTGTCCGAGATCCCGATGGAGAACAAGGAGCGCGTCGAGGTGCTCAAGGGCGCGTCGGCGCTGTACTACGGCTTCACCACGCCGGCCGGGGTGATCAACTTCGTCACCAAGCGTGCGGGGCGCACGCCCGTCACCTCGCTCGGGATGAGCGTCGACAACCAGGGCGGACTGCAGGGCCAGCTCGACATCGGCCGCCAGTTCGGCGAGAACGACCAGTTCGGGCTGCGGCTGAACGCGGCCGGCGGCCAGTTGGGCTCGACCATCGACGGCGTGGACGGCGACCGCAAATTCGTCTCGGCCGCGCTCGACTGGCGCGTGAACCGACGGCTCACGCTGAAGGCCGACATCGAGCACTACCGCAAGCGCATCACCGAGCAGGCCGGCATCGCGCGGCTTGCGGCCGTCAACGGCGTCATCGCGCTGCCGGCGCTGCCCGATCCGCACAAGCTGATCGCGCCGCCCTGGGCCGTGTTCGAGGCCGAGGTCACCAACACCCAACTGCGCGCCGACTACGCCTTGAGCGACAACTGGGCGCTCAGCGTGGAAGCCGGCCATTCCGAGGCCGAGCGCGACCGGCGCCTGGCGCAGTTCGGCACCTACAACGTGCGCACCGGCCTGGGCCGTCTCACGGGCAACGTGCAGCACCTCGAGCAACGCTCCGACCTGCTGCGCGCCGAGCTGTTCGGCACCTTCGCCACCGGCGCGCTGCAGCACGAGCTGACGCTCGGCGCGGCACGCAGCGACAAGACGCAGGCGCCCGTGTTCCAGCGCAACTATGGCGGTGCGACCACGCTGCAGAACCTGTATAACCCCGTGCCCATCGGCGCGCTGGCGCTGAGCGCGATGCCGTCGCGGCCCACCTCGGGCGCGCAGGACAGCGAGGAGCTGGGCCTGTACGCGCTCGACCGCATCACCTTCTCGCCGCAGTGGCAGCTGGTGGCCGGCCTGCGCCACACGCGCTACCAGAGCTGGCAGGGCGCGAGCGCCACGCTGCCGGCCCTGGACTACAGCGTGCGCAAGACCACGCCGCTGGCGGCGCTGAGCTACAAGTTCACGCCCGACCTCATGGCCTATGTGTCGTACTCGCAGGGCGTGGAAGAGGGCGAGGTGGCGCCGGCCGGCACCGCCAACCAGAACACGCGCATGCCGCCGGGCGTGAGCCGGCAGAAGGAAATCGGCCTGCGCTGTTTGACCGGCAGCGGCACGCTGCTGTCGGGCGCGCTGTTCGACATCGAACGGCCCGGCGCCTACACCGACAGCGCCAACACCTTCGTGGCCAGCGGGCGCCAGCGCTACCGCGGCCTCGAGGTGTCGGCGCAGGGGCGGCTCACGCCCGCGCTGGCGTGGCAGCTCTCGGGCCAGTGGCTCGATGCCGAGTTCCGCCGCATCAACGCGCAGTACGACGGCAAGCGGCCCGAGAACACGGCGCGCACCACGGCGAGCGCCTTCCTCTCGTACGACATCGCGGCGGTGCCGGGGCTGTCGGTCAACGGCGGCGCGTACTTCACGGGGCGCCGTCCCGTCGACGACCTGAACCAGGGTTTCATCGGCGGCACCACCGTCTTCGGCCTGGGCGCGCGCTACGTGGCGCAGCTCATGGGCAAGCGCACCACCTTCCAGCTGAACATCGACAACGTGGGCGACAAGCGCTACTGGTCGGCGGCCGGCACGCGGCTGGCGGTCGGCACGCCGCGTACGATCAAGGCCCTGGTCAAGATCGATCTTTGAACCCGCGCGCCCCGCCTTGGCGGGGCTTCCTGTTTCCCGTTTTCTTCTGTTTTTCATGGCTTTGCTGCGTCGCGTCTGGTTCCAGATCCATTGGTTCATCGGCATCACGGCGGGCAGCGTGCTGGTCGTCATCGGCCTGAGCGGGGCGACGCTGTCGTTCCGCGCCGAGATCACCGACCTGCTGAACCCGATCCCCGCGGCCTCGGCCGCACCCGCATTGGCACCGCCCGCGCTCGTCGCGCGCGTGCAGGCCGAGATGCCCGGGCGGCGCATCGCCACTGTCGCCGTCTCCACCGAGCCCGGGCGCGCCGCGCGCGTCGGGTTCGCGCCGCCACCCGGTGAGCGGCGCGGCGAGACGCGCTTCGCCGATCCCGCCACCGGCGCGCTGCTGCCCGATCCGGTGGGCGAGCACTTCTTCGAGTTCGTCGAGGAGCTGCACCGCTGGCTGCTGCTGCCGCGCGACGACGGCAAGCCCCTCACCGGCTCGCTGGCCGGCCTGTTGCTGCTGCTGGCGCTGTCGGGCCTGTACCTGCGTTGGCCGCGCCGGCCCTTCGCGTGGCGCCAGTGGCTGCGCATCGACTTCGCGCTGCGCGGTCGTGCCTTCCTGTGGAACCTGCACGCGGTGGTCGGCACCGTCGCGCTGCTGGCCTACGTGGTGTCGACCACCACCGGCATGTACTGGGCCTTCGACGGCTTGCGCAAGGCGGTCGACGGCGCGGTCGGCGAGGGCCGTGTAGTGCGTGCCGAACGCGCGCCGGCCGATGCCCCGGTGACGCTCGACCTGGCGCGCGTCTGGCAGGCCTTCGTCGACACCACGGGCGGCGACTGGACCCAGGTGACGCTGCGGCTGCCCGCGCGCAACGGCACGCAGGTGGAGGCCGTCTACCTGCGCACGCATGCCGAGCACGAGCGCGCGCGCAACCGCCTGTACCTGCAGGCCGCGACCGGCGAGACGCTGCGCCACGAACGCTATGCCGACAAGCCGCCCATGGGCCGCTTCGTGAACAGCATCTACCCGCTGCACATGGGCACCTACTGGGGCCTGCCGGGGCGCATCGTGATGATGCTCACGAGCCTGGGGCTCGCGCTGTTCGCGATCAGCGGCTGGATGATGTACCTCGGCCGCCGCCGCACCGCGAAGGCCGTGCGCGCCGAGCGCGCGCGGCTCGATGCGGCCGCCGTGCCCGCCGCGGCGGGCGACGCGGGGCAGGTGCTGGTCGCCTTCGCGAGCCAGACCGGCCATGCCGAGCGCCTCGCGCTGCAGACGGCCGGCGCGTTGCAGGCCGCCGGTGTCGCGGCGGTGGTGCGGCCCGTGTCCGCGCTGAGTGCCGATGCGCTGCTGCATTTCCGCCAGGTGCTGTGGGTGGCCAGCAGCTTCGGCGAGGGCGAGCCGCCCGACAGCGCGCGTGCCTTTGCCCGTGCATTCGCGCGGCAAGGCGGCCCGGGTCTGCGCCATCTGCGCTACGGCCTGCTCGCGCTGGGCGACCGCCACTACGCGACCTTCTGCGGCTTCGGCCGCAAGCTCGACCACGACCTGCACAACCAGGGTGCGCAGCCGCTGTTCCCCATGGTCGAGGTGGACGGCGAAGACCCGGCAGCGCTCGCGCGTTGGCACGATGCGCTGCGCGAAACCTTCGGGGTGCGCGATGCCGCGTGGCCCGTGTCGACCGCGCCGGCTTTCGAAGCCTGGCGGCTCGACGGCCGGCGCCTGCTCAATGCGGGCAGCCAGGGCGATCCGCTGTTCGAGATCGAGCTGCGGCGCGTCGATGGCAGCACGATGGACTGGGTGCCCGGCGCACTGGTCGAGATCGTGCCGCGCCAGATGCACGACGACGGTGCCCCGGCGCCCGCGCCGCGCAGCTATTCGGTCGCGTCGATTCCGTCCGACGGTGCCGTCCAGCTGCTGGTGCGCCAGGCACGGCACGACAACGGCCTGGGCGTGGCCTCGGGCTGGCTCACGGTCGGCGCGCCGATGGGCACGGAACTCGCGCTGCGCCTCGTCGCCAACCCGGGCTTCGCGCTGCCCGACGACGCGCGGCCCTGCATCTTCATCGGCAACGGCTCGGGCTTTGCGGGCCTGCGCGCGCTGCTGCGCGAGCGTGCGCGCCGCGGGCATGGCCGCAACTGGCTGGTGTTCGGCGAGCGGCAGGCGGCGCACGACGGCTTCGGCGCGGACGAGGTCGCGGCATGGCAGGCCGGTGGTCTGGTCGCGCGCGCCGACTTCGTCTACTCGCGTGACCAGGCGCAGCGCGTGTACGTGCAGGACCGCCTGCGCGAGGCTGGCGAGGTGCTGAAGCAGTGGGTGGACGAAGAGGGCGCGATCGTCTTCGTCTGCGGCAGCCTCGAAGGCATGGCGCCGGGCGTGGATGCAGCGCTCACCGAGGTGCTGGGCGAGAGCGGCATGGACGCGCTCATCGCCGAAGGGCGCTATCGCCGCGACGTGTACTGATCAGGCGGGCGGAAAGTCCACGCCCGGTTCGCCCGCCTGCCAGGGCGCGTACTTGGTCATGACGCGTGCGAACAGCTCCGACGCGGTCCAGCCTGCCAGCCAGGCCTGCAGGCGCGGCCACGGCTGAGCGTCGAACCAGGTCGCATCGACCATTGCGAACTGGCGCACGAAAGGCATCAGCGCCGCATCGGCCAGCGTGGCGTGCGCGCCGGCCAGTTGCGCTGACATCGCGAGTCGATCATCGAGCCCTTGCAGAAAGCGCGCGCCGTCGTCACGTGCGGAGCCTTCCGACGCGGGGTAACGCGCCGGGTATTTGTAGCGGTCGAGCAGCGGCTTGAAGTCGTTGTCGCAGGCGGCGATCAGTGCGAGCAACTCGTCGAGCGTGCCGCGCTCCGGGACCAGCCAGCGCAGCGGATCGTGGCGGCGCAGCGCCCACAGCATCACGTCCAGGCTTTGCTCCAGCACCGTCGCGCCGCCATCGAGCACCAGCACGGGCACCGTGCCCTTGGGCGAGGCCGAGAGCATCTCGGCGGGCTTGCGCTTCAGCTCGATCTCGCGCAACTCGCAGTGCTGCCCGCTCGCCACCAGCGCGAGCCGGGCCCGCATCGCATAGGGGCAGCGGCGGAACGAATAGAGCACGGGGAGGGCGGAATCGGGCATGTGAACGACGGGTGGACAAGGGGCGCCAGCCGATTGTCGGCCCGTGCCCGCCCGGTCGCGCGGCGGCGGGTTTTTCCTCACAATCGACCGCCATGGGCGAACGCCTTTTCCTCCGGCTTCACGACGACCCGCTGCACGGGCCGGAGTCGGGCGTGCCCGACGGCACGCTGCAGGTGCTGCCGATCGCGCCGGCGCTGCGGTCGCATGTCTCGCACCTGCTGATGTACCGCGAGACCTTCGCGCCCGGCCACGAGGTGCGCGAGCGCGTGCTGCCCGACGGTGCGATCCGGCTGGTCTTCAACTTCGGTGATGCGCCCTCGGCCGACGACGCGCCGGGGCAGGCGGTCGAAGCCATCGGCGCCTTCGCCGCGCCCGCCGTGGTGCGGATGCGCGACACGGTGGAAGGCCTGTCGGTGGCGCTGCGCCCCGGCGCGGCGGCGGCGCTGCTGGGCGTGTCGGCCGGCGAGATCGCGGGCCGCGCGGTGCACCTGGACGAACTCTGGGGCGGCGAGGGCACGACGCTGCTCGCGCGCATGGCCGAAGCGCACGGCGATGCCGCACGCGCCGACCTGCTGCAACAGGCCCTGATGAAGCGCCTGCAGAAAGCCGGCGACGGCACGCCGCCGGCCGCCGCGATGCACGCCGCGCGGCTCATCGCCGCCGCCGACGGGCGCCAGGCATTGCGCGAGGTGGCGCAGGCGGTCGGCGTGGGCGAGCGCCGGTTGCAGCAGCTCTTTCATGCGCACGTCGGGCTGTCGCCGCGCGCCTGGGGCCGGCTCGCGCGGCTGCATGCCTGTCTGCGCGCGCTGCGCCTGCACAGCGCGCCGGCCTGGGCCGACATGGCGCTGGACCATGGGTTCTACGACCAGTCGCACCTCGTCAACGAGTTCCGCGCCCTGTGCGGCGTGACGCCCACCGAGTTCCTCGGGCGCCGGGTTTCGGTTTCTTCCAAGACGGCGCGCTGAGGCCGGCCTATCGTGGCCGCTTGTCCTGCCCAAGGACCCTCACCGAACGAAGGAGCAACGACACATGACAGCAGCCCCCTCCACCCCTGATGCCGCGCACCGTCCGCTGGCGGGCCGCGTGGCCGTGGTCACCGGCGCCAGCCGCGGCGCGGGCCGCGGCATCGCGCAGGAACTGGGCGCGGCCGGCGCCACCGTGTACGTGACCGGGCGCAGCACCCGCGCGCGGCCGGCCGACAGCTACGGGCAGCTGCTCGCCCTGTCCGAGCTGGCTGCCTTGCCCGGCACCATCGACGACACCGCCGACGAGGTCACGCAATTCGGCGGGCGCGGCATCGCCGTGGCCTGCGACCACACGAAGGAAGACGAGGTGGCGGCGCTGTTCGCGCGCGTCGAGCGCGAGCAGGGCCGGCTCGACCTGCTCGTGAACAACGCCTGGGGCGGCCACGAAAGCTTCACGGGTGTCTTCGAGGCGCCGTTCTGGGAACACCCGCTCTCCAACTGGGATTCGATGTTCGACCGCGGCGTGCGCAACCACCTCGTGGCCAGCCGCTGCGCCGCGCCGGGCATGGTGGCGCGCAAGCAGGGCCTGATCGTCACCACCACCTTCTGGGACCGCGGCCACTACCTGCGCGGCAACCTGTTCTACGACCTCGCCAAGGCGTCGATGACGCGGCTGGCCTTCGGCATCGCGCAGGAGTTGCAACCGCACGGCGTGGCTTCGGTGGCGGTGTCGCCGGGCTGGATGCGCACCGAGTTCGTGCTCGCGGGCCACAAGACCGACGAGGCGCACTGGCAGGAGCGCCCCGCGCTGGCGCGCACCGAATCGCCGCGCTACCTGGGCCGCGCCGTGGCCGCGCTGGCGGGCGATGCGCAGGTGCTCGACAAGACCGGCCAGGTGCTGCGCGTGGCCGACCTGGCGCGTGCCTACGGCTTCACCGACATCGATGGGCGGCAGGTCGAGGCGTTCGAGATGTAGCGTCAGCCGAGTGCGCGCACGTCGATGCGAAAGCGCAGTTCGGGCGCGCCGCCAAGCCCGGGCTCGGTGATGAACTCCTCGACCAGCACGCCGCCGTTGGCGCGGATCACGCGCTGCGAGGCGAGGTTGTCGGGGCTGGTCGTGATCTCGACGTGGTCCAGGCCGATGGCGCGCGCATCGGGCAGCAGCGCGCGCAGCGCGGCGGTGGCGTAGCCCCGGCCGCTTTTCCACGGCACCACGCCGTAGCCGATGTGGCCGAGGCAGTACGAAGGCAGGGCGTTGGTGCCCGGCTGCCAGCGCAGCTGGATGCTGCCGCAGAACTCGCCGTCCCAGAGCCAGCGCCGGTAGCCCGGCAGCCGCGGCACGGTGCCGCAGGTGGGCAGCGCGATGGGCGGGCCCTTGGCTTCGCGGTCGACGAGGCCGGCGAGAAAGCGGTCGGGGTCGGTGCGGATCAGCGCCAGCTCTTCGCGGCCGGCTTCGGCGCGCAGGTTGTTGGGCGACCAGCCGCGCTCCAGTGCGGCGATGTAGCCGGGCAGGTGATCGGGCGACGGCCAGACGAGTTGCAGGGCGGAGGGGGACATGGGACGCGGTCCTTTTTTGTTCGGATTCATTCAGTACGAGCGCAGGGCGATGCCCCAGCGCCCCTCGGCCTGCACGACGATCCAGAGGTTGGCGTGCGTGCTGAGCACCGCGCCGGCCGCATCGCGCCGCGTGTAGTGCACGACGAAGTGCACCTTGTCGTGGCTCACGAGCACCGGCTCCTTTTTCTCGTACTGCGTGGAGGCCCAGCCGCCGGCCTTGAGCGTGTCGAAGAAATCCACCGGGTGCTGGCCGGGCGCGGGCCAATCGAGCCGCTGCGCGCCCGAGAGCATCGTGTGCGGAAAGTGCAGCTCGGCATCCATGCCGCGCGTGTCCGAGGCGTTGAACGCGGCGGTGAAGCGGTCGAGGCAGGTCGACGCGGCGGCGACGACGGCCGCGTGCGGCGCGTCGGAGGGCGGCGGGGCGACGAAGGCAGAGAAATCGGTCATGCGCTGGATGGTAGGCGAGCGCGCGCCTGTCGGTCACGTTTGCATGAAATGCAACTGAGTTGCGTCAATCCATATAATGCAATTCTGTTGCAACTACGGAGCCTGCCCTCATGGCCGATCGTCTTCCCGTCACCGTGCTGTCCGGCTTCCTGGGCGCCGGCAAGACCACGCTGCTCAACCACATCCTGCACAACCGCGAGGGCCGCCGCGTGGCGGTGATCGTCAACGACATGAGCGAGGTCAACATCGACGCGGCGCTGGTGCGCGAAGGCGGCGCCGCGCTGTCGCGCACCGACGAGAAGCTGGTCGAGATGAGCAACGGCTGCATCTGCTGCACGCTGCGCGAAGACCTGCTGATCGAGGTGAAGCGGCTCGCCAAGGAAGGGCGCTTCGACCAGCTCGTGATCGAATCGACCGGCATCTCCGAGCCGCTGCCCGTGGCCGAGACCTTCACCTTCGCGGGCGAAGACGGCCAGAGCCTGGCCGACGTGGCGCGGCTGGACACCATGGTCACTGTGGTCGATGCCTTCAACTTCCTGCGCGACTACGGCTCGCCCGACAGCCTGGGCCAGCGCGGCCAGTCGCTGGGCGACGAAGACACGCGCACCGTGGTCGACCTGCTGATCGAGCAGATCGAGTTCTGCGATGTGCTCGTGGTCAACAAGACCGACCTCGTGACGGGCGAGGAGCGCGAGCGGCTGATGGCCATCTTGCGCAGCCTCAACCCGCGTGCGCGCATCGAAGAGTCGGAGTTCGGCCGCGTCGCACTCGACCGCGTGCTCGACACGGGCCTGTTCGATTTCGAGCAGGCCGAGCAGGCGCCCGGCTGGCTGGCCGAGCTGCGCGGCGAGCATGTGCCCGAGAGCGAGGCCTACGGCATCCGCAGCTTCGTCTACCGGTCGCGCCTGCCGTTCCATCCGCAGCGCTTCTGGGACCTGGTGCAGAGTGAGTGGGAAGGCGTGGTGCGCTCCAAGGGCTTCTTCTGGCTCGCGAGCCGGCCGACCCGCGCGGGTGCGTGGTCGCAGGCCGGCGGTGCCTGCCGCTACGGCGTGGCGGGCCTGTGGTGGGCGGCCGTGCCGCGCGAGCACTGGCCGACCGACCCCGACGGGCTCGAACTCATCCGCAAGAACTGGGACGACGCCACCGGCGACGCGCGCCAGGAGCTGGTGCTGATCGGCATCGGCATGGATGAAGCCGCATTGCGCGCGCGGCTCGATGCCTGCCTGCTCACGCCCAACGAGATGCGCTTCGGCCCCTCGTGGTGGCAGAACCTGCCCGATCCGTTTCCGTCGTGGAACGCGTGAGCGCGCGGGCGGTTCAGTCGCCGGCGCTGCCGGGCTGCATCGCCTGTTGCACCAGCCGGGCCATGGCCGACGCGTTCTCGCTGCCGACGGCGGCCAGGCCCTGCACCGTGCCTTGACGGTCCTGCAGGGCTTCGTCCTGGCTGGCCTTGAGCTTGCCTTCGAGGCGGTCGATGGGGATCTCGATGCCCACCACGGCGCGCGCCAGCTTGCGGATGAAGGTCTCGGGCGCGTCCGTGGTCTGCCAGGGTACGGGCTGGCCGGCCTCGTTCGCCGCGGTCAGCCGCGCGAGCAGGTCGAGCAGCCAGGCTTCGTCGTCGATGGCGCGCGCGATGCCGTGCGCATGGGCGACGGCGTAGTTCCAGGTCGGCACCACCTGGCCGTGCTCGGCCTTGCCGGGGTACCAGCCGGGCGTGATGTAGGCCTGCGGCCCCTGGAACATCACGACCGAAGCAGCCGGGGCATCGAGCTGACGCCACACGGGATTGGCGCGCGACACGTGGCCGAGCAGCGTGCCGAACGGGCCGCGCGAGCGGTCGAGCAGAAAGGGCAGGTGGTTGGCGACCAGTCCGTCGGCGCCTGGCACGACCCAGGCGCCCAGCGGATGCGCGTCGATCAGCGCGTGGCTCGCGCCGAGGTCGGGCTGGCGGTGGTGCCGGGAGACGTACACGCGCGGCCTGATCGGCTCGGCGAGCTACCGCGCACAGTCGCCGCACATGCCGTGCAGCGTGAGCGCCGTGTGCCGCGTGTCGATGCCCTGCTTGCGCAGCGCCTTGCCGAGCCGGCCCATCACCTTGGGCAGTTCGGGGTCGGAGGGCAGGGCCAGCACCTTGTGGCACTGGTCGCATTCGAAGGTGTTGCCCGAGGCGGTGTCGACGTGCCGCGCGAAGCGGTTGACCCGGTCGGCGCCCACGCGGCGGTCGCACAGGCCGGCCTCGACCAGCCGGTCGAGCACGCGGTAGAGCGTGACGCGGTCGGGCGGCTCGCCCGTGGCGGCGGTGTAGGCGGCGGCCACTTCCTCGTGGGTCAGCGGCTGCGAGCCGTGTTCGAGCAGCTCGAGCACGGTCTGGGCGGCGCGCGTCACGCGCAGCCCGCTGCCGCGCAGCAGCGCCTCGCTGTCGAAGGCGGGGCCGGGCGACGAGGTCTTCGGGGACGGGTTCGGGGTGGTCTTCATGCGAAACGCCATTGTGTTGCATCCGGCGCCCCCTTGCGACGGCAAGGACAGCCGGGGGCCCGGATGTTGCGAGGTGCAAGTCAGCCAACCGGCCGTTTCGCCGCGGCCCGGGTCGCCCGAATGCGCTAAGGTCTGGGCATTCGCATTCCTGAATACCTTCGTTGACCATGTCCCGTCCCCCCATCGAAATCGAAACCGCCCCGAACCCCACCGCCTCGGTGATCCTGATGCACGGCCTGGGTGCCGACGGCAACGACTTCGTGCCGATCGCCGGCGAACTCGACCTGTCGGCCGTGGGCCCGGTGCGCTTCGTGTTCCCCAACGCGCCCGTCATTCCCGTGACCATCAACGGCGGCTACGAGATGCCCGCCTGGTACGACATCGCGGTGGCCGATCTGGTGGCGCGCGAGGACGAGGCCGGCCTGCGCCGCTCGCAGGCGAGCATCGAGGCCCTCATCGCCAACGAAAAAGCACGCGGCATCCCCGCCCACCGCATCGTGGTGGCCGGCTTCTCACAAGGCTGCGCGATGGCGCTGATGACGGGGCTGCGCTACGGCGAGCGGCTGGCCGGCATCGTCGGCCTTTCGGGCTACCTGCCGATCGCTGCGACCACGGCGGCCGAGCGCCACGGCGCCAACCACGACACGCCCGTGTTCCTCGCGCACGGCCGGCAGGACCCGGTGGTGCCGCTGGCGCGCGCCGAACAGTCGCGCGACGCGCTGGTGGCGCTGGCCCACCCCGTCGAATGGCACGAATACCAGATGGCGCACTCGGTCTGCATGGAAGAGATCGCCGACCTCAACCACTTCCTGCTGCGCGTGTTCGGCTGAAGGCCCGCCACGCCGGGCCGCGCGCGCATCCATCCTGATCCTGTCACCCCGCAAGAACGCACAGAAGGAGACCCCCATGATCCTGGTCATCGGACACGCGCTGGCAAAGGCCGACACCCTGCAGGCGATGCTGGCCATCAGCGTGGAACACGTGCTGCGCTCGCGCGCCGAGCCCGGCTGCATCTCGCACGACGTCACGACCGACGTGCAAGACCCGCTGCAGCTCACCTTCGTGGAGCGCTGGAGCGACATGGCGGCGCTGCAGGCGCACTTTCGCGTCGATGCGTCGCGCGCTTTCGGCAAGGCGCTCGCGGCCATGGCCGACGGCGTGCCGTCGATCCATGTCTACCAGTCGGAAGAGATCGACCTGTCGGCGGGCCGCGCCAAGGCCTGAATTTCGAACCCCGCTGCGCGCCGAAAGGCCGGTGGTATTTGAGAGGGTAGCTATGAAAAAAGTAGCAAAAAACAGCATAGCCGGATGCGGGATTCCCTGCTTCAGCAGTGCCTGTCCGCCCGTGCTACCTTCCAGCCCCACAGAAGATTGATGGGTCATAAGAACATGAGCAACAGATTGCAGGAGAGGCTGGGTGCACTCCCGGCCGCGCGATTGAAGGGAATGCGTCGCGGCATCGAGAAGGAAAGCCTGCGCGCGCTGCCCGACGGCAAGCTGGCCCTCACGCCGCATCCGCTGGCGCTGGGCTCGGCGCTCACGCATCCGCACATCACGACCGACTTCAGCGAATCGCAGCTCGAACTCATCACGGGCGTGCACGCGGGCGTGGAGTCGGCGCTCGAAGAGCTCACGCGGGTGCACCAGTTCACCTACCGCGTGCTCGACCAGCTCGGCGACGAGCGCCTGTGGGTGTCGAGCATGCCCTGCGGCCTGCCGACCGACGAGACCATTCCGATCGGCCGCTACGGCTCGTCGAACGTGGGCCGCGCCAAGAGCGTGTACCGCATGGGCCTGAGCCATCGCTATGGCCGCCGCATGCAGACCATTTCGGGCATCCACTACAACTGGTCGCTGCCGGAGGTGTCGAGCGAAGAGTACTTCGCGCTCATCCGCAACTTCCGCCGCCAGGCCTTCCTGCTGCTGTACCTGTTCGGCGCCTCGCCGGCCCTGTGTTCGAGCTTCGTCGCGGGCCGCCCGCACGAGCTGCAGCCGCTGGGCGACGGCAGCATGTACATGCCGCACGGCACATCGCTGCGCATGGGCCGCCTGGGCTACCAGAGCGAGGCGCAGGCCTCGCTGGCCGTGAGCTACAACAGCCTGGAGGGCTACGGCGCCTCGCTGCAGGACGCGCTCACGCGCCCGTGGCCGGCCTACGAGGCCATCGGCATCCGCAACCTGGGCGGCGACTACAACCAGCTGGGCACCAGCCTGCTGCAGATCGAGAACGAGTTCTACGGCACCATCCGCCCCAAGCGCGTCATCCACTCCGGCGAGCGCCCGCTGCATGCGCTGCGCGAGCGCGGCGTGGAGTACGTCGAGGTGCGCCTGATGGACCTCGACCCCTTCGAGACCGTCGGCATCAATGCGCAGACCATGCGCTTCATCGACGTGTTCCTGCTGCACTGCCTGCTGAACGACAGCCCCGACGACACGCCGCAAGAAATCGCCGACCTGGCGCAGAACCAGCACCTCACGGCCGCGCGCGGCCGTGAGCCGGGGCTGAAGCTGCGCCGCGACGGGCGCGAGGTCGGGCTCACCGACTGGGGCCTGGAGCTGGTCGAGCAGTGCCTGCCGATTGCCGCCGCGCTCGACGCGGCGCAGGGCGGCACGCAGCACGTCGACGCGGTGCGCGCCGCCAAGGCCGGCCTCGAGAACCCCGACAGCCTGCCCTCGGCCCGCGTGCTCGCGGCCATCGAGCAGCAGCACGGCAACTCCTTCGTCGGCTTCGTGCGCGCCCAGTCGGAGCAGACCCGCGCCGCGCTGCTGGCGCTGCCGTTCTCGGCCGCGCAGCAGGCCGGGTTCGAGCAGATGACGGCCGAGTCGATCCAGGCGCAAAAGCGCATCGAGGCGGCCGACACCATGCCCTTCGAGATCTACCGCGAGCAGTACGTCTCGCCGGCGCGCCTGGGCATGGCCCCCGGCCGCCTGCCGGTCGCGGCCTGAGACGGTCACCCCGGCGGCGCCGGCCGGCGCATGCCGACAGCGCCGCTGGCCGATGGCCTACAGCCATTGACCTGTCCGGCTCACCGTGGCGCGGCGGCCAGCCCGGAAGATGGCGTCATGCGCTGCCCAGTTCCGGACCCGAGACACCCACCATGACGCTCCATGCCTACCTGGTCGAGGACAGTCCGGTGATCCGCGAGAACCTGGTCGACTTTCTCGAGGACGTGGTCGATGCGCACGTGATCGCCTCGGCCAGCACCGCCGACGAAGCGCTCGACTGGCTGCGCGATCACAAGAGCGATTGGGACCTGGCCATCGTCGACCTGTTCCTGCAGCGCGGCAACGGCCTGGCCGTGCTGAACGCCTGCCGCCAGCGCTCGCCGCACCAGAAGGTGGTGGTGCTCAGCAACTACGCCACCGCCGACATGCGCCTGCGCTCGCAGCAGCTGGGTGCCGACGCCTTCTTCGACAAATCAGCCGAACTCGACCAGTTGGTGGCGTACTGCGCCACCGTCCAGCCGTCGCATGGGTGACTCCCGCCGGGGGCGCCCGGCGGCGAACGGGGCGGGGAACTGAGGTAAAACGTTGGGTTGTTGTCAATTGGCAACCCTCACCAACACCGACCCACACAGTTCAGACAGCGAGCAGAGACCTCATGAGCAACAGCACCTCCATCGACTTCCAGGGCCGCGTGGCCATCGTGACCGGCGCGGGCGGCGGCCTGGGCCGCCAGCATGCGCTGGCCTTGGCGGCGCGCGGCGCCAAGGTGGTGGTCAACGACCTGGGCGGCGCGCGCGACGGCTCCGGCGGCTCGGTCAGCGCCGCACAGGCGGTGGTCGACGAGATCAAGGCGGCCGGCGGCGAAGCCATTGCCAACGGCGCCTCGGTGACCGACTTCGAGGCCGTGCAGGCCATGGTCAAGCAGGCGGTCGACGCCTGGGGCCGCGTCGACATCCTGGTGAACAACGCCGGCATCCTGCGCGACAAGAGCTTCGCCAAGATGGAACTGGACGATTTCAAGCTGGTGGTCGACGTGCACCTGATGGGCGCCGTGAACTGCACCAAGGCCGTCTGGGCGCTCATGAACGAGCAGAAGTACGGCCGCATCGTGATGACCACCTCGTCCTCGGGCCTGTACGGCAACTTCGGCCAGAGCAACTACGGCGCCGCCAAGCTGGCGCTGGTGGGCCTCATGCAGACGCTGAGCATCGAAGGCGCCAAGAACGACATCCGCGTGAACTGCCTGGCGCCCACCGCCGCCACGCGCATGACGGAAGACCTGTTCCCCAAGGACATGCTCGAGGCCTTCCGCCCCGAGGCCGTGGTGCCCGCGATGCTGGTGCTGGCCGCGCAGGACGCGCCCAACCGCACGATCCTCTGCGCCGGCGCCGGCACCTTCGAGGCCGCCCACATCACGCTGACGCAGGGCGCCTGGCTGGGCATTGCCGCCGACACGCCCGAGCAACTGGCCGCGCGCCTGTCGGAAGTGACCGCGCGCGAGGGCGAGGCCGTGCCGCAAAGCGGCACCGCCCAGGGCGCGAACGAAGTCGCCAAGGGCCAGGCGAACGCCGGCCGACGCTGAGCCTTCGTCACGCGGTGCAGGGCGCTTGACTTCGAGCGCACTCGAGCATTTCCAATGAATTCACCGGATGTCCGGTGTCTTCATTCATCCAAGGAAATCACGCCATGCACACGATCGACAACAAGGCCCTGGTCCAGCGCATCCACGCGGAGCTGGACAAGGGCAACGGCCAGGCCTTCATCGACAGCCTGGCCGACGACGCCAGCTGGACGCTGGAAGGCAGCACGCCCTGGTCGCGCACGTACCAGGGCAAGCAGGCGATCCGCGAGGAGCTGATCAAGCCGCTGTTCGGGCAGTTCGCCGGGCCCTATGTGAGCAAGACCGAATGCATCATTGCGGAAGGCGACCGCGTGGTGGTGCTGTTCAGCGGCGACGTGCCCACCAAGGCCGGCAAGCGCTACAACAACCGCTATTGCTACGTCTACCGACTCGAAGGAGGCCAGGTGAAGACATTGACCGAGTACTTCGACACCGCGCTGGTCGAGCGGGCGCTCGATGCGCCGACTGCCCATGCCGGCTGACTCTAGCGCTGCCGCCGCGCCGTTTCACATCGGCGAGCTGGCCGCACGCACGGGCCGCACGGTGCACGCCATCCGCTGGTACGAATCGCAGGGCCTCGTGCCCGGCGTGGCGCGCGACGCGGGCGGACGGCGCGTGTACGGCGAACTGCACGTGGGCTGGCTCGACCTGATGGACCGGCTGCGCCGCACCGGCATGTCGATCGCCGAGATGCGCGACTACACGGCGCTCGCGTTGCAGGGCAAGGCCACGCTGCGCCAGCGGCGCGACCTGCTCGAGGCGCACCGCGCGCGCGTGCACCAGACGATCGCCGACTGGCAGCAGGCGCTGTCGCTGGTTGATCGCAAGATCGATTTCTACGACGCCTGGATGGCCGACGGGCGGCGCCCGCCGCTCATTCCGGTGGAAACGCCGCAGCGCCTGCCCGCACCGAAGCGCAAGCCGGCGCGCTGAGCTTCGACTCGACTACTCGGCGACGAAGCCCTCGCCGTCGCGGCGGATCGAATCGCGGGCGCGGTGGTTGTTGAGGCGGCCCAGCGTGTTGTCGAGCAGGCGCTTGAGCTTGTCGGCCGCGCCGCGGAAGGCCTCGTCGAGGCTGGTGGCGTGCTGTGTCACCGCGAGCGGCTGGTGGTGCGCCAGGCGCGCTTCCATCACGCAGCACTTGTCGCCGCCGCCGGCCTTGTCGTGGTTCTCGTCGCTCAGGTGCACCTCGACGCGCGTCACGTCTTCGACGAAACGGCTCAGGTGCTGCTTGATCTCGGTGTCTGCCCAGCGCTCCAGCGTGTCCTTGTTGGTGATGCCATTGCTCGTGTTGACCTGGATCTGCATTGCGTATGTCCCTGCTGGATGGTGAACGAGCCTTCACTGTGCACCCGAAAGAGTGCCCCTGTGCGTAGGTGTGTTGCCCCTTTTTGCCGGGGCATGGCCGCGTGCTCAGCTCTGGATGTAACTGGTCAGCTGGGTGATGGTCTGCTCGTGCTCGGAAATGATGTCGTCCATCAGGTCTTGAATGGAGATCATGCCGACCACCTTGTCGCCGTCGACCACGGGCAGGTGGCGGAACTTGCGCTGGCTCATGAGCGCCATGCAGGCGCGGGTGCGGGTCTGCGGGGTGACGGTCATCACGTCGGGCGTCATGATCTCGGCGACCTTCATCTCCTTGGAGTTCTTGCCCTGCAGCGCCACCTTGCGGGTGTAGTCGCGCTCGGACAAAAAGCCCACGAGCTTTTCGCCGTCCATCACCATGAGCGCGCCCACTTCGAAATGCGCCAGCGTGGCCAGCGCGTCGAACACACTGGTGTCGGGCGAGGTGCGCCAGGCGGCGGAATCGTGGCGCTTGAGCAGTTCGGAGACGGGTTTCATCGCAGGCACTCCATTCAGGGGTTTCGATCCGGCCGACGCACGTGGCGGCGCCGTGCTTCGGACAAATCATAGGGGCGGAATCGCCCTTCGCGATGCAAAACCCTCCCGGGTATTGCGCGTGTCATGCCGCGCACACGAACCCGGGGATGATCAAGGGTGCTCAGGGCGCGGCGGCGAGCACGCGGCTCAGCGCCACGGCATTGCCCGCGACGTCCTTCACGAGGCCCTGCGCGTCGAAGTTCACCTGGAACTCCGACCAGCTGTCGCGCCAGTAGCGCCACACCGGCGCGTCCAGGCTCGGGTTCTCGCTGGCCACCGGGTAGCCCAGCGCCATCAGCACCTGTTCGCGCGTCATGCCCGGCATCACCTTGCCCGCGAGGATGGCGGCGCCCACCGCGGGCGGAAAGCTGGCGATCTTGCGCTTGGGGTCTTCGGTGACCACATAGCGCTTGGCGAAGTCGATCAGCGTGATGTTGCGGCTGTAGTCGTTCTTGATGCGCTGGGGCTTGCCCGCGAGATCGAGGTTGAAGAAGCGGAAGTCGTAGGCCGTGATGCGCGCCGGCGTGCCCACGGGGACGACGCTCGTGCCCTGTTCGTCGTAGTTGATGTCGCTGATCGAGTCGCCGTAGGTGCGCATGTTGCAGCACAGGAAGCCGTCGGTCAGCGGGCCGGGCGGTGGCGACGGGCGCTGGGCATGCACAGCGGTGGCGGACAGGATGGTGGTGGCCGCGAGCAGGGCGGCGGCAAGGCGCTGGACCATGAAAAGGATCTCCCTCGGTGTGACTTTTTGAAACGGCTGCGGGCGCAGCGCGCGGATTCTAGGGGTGATCTGGCGGCCAACAAGCCAGTGAATACGCCAGTTGGTGCTATCAAAAGCGCAGCAACGAGGAATCGGTCCGTTTCCCGGTTCACAATGCGCACCCGGCCTGCGAGGCCGGTCCCCTTCCAGACAGCGCGAAAGAAAGAGCATCCATCGATGGCGATCCAGTGGTTCCCCGGTCACATGTATTCGACCCAGAAGGCCATCACCGAACGGGTGAAGGACATCGACGTGGTGATCGAACTGCTCGACGCGCGCCTGCCCGGCTCCAGCGCCAACCCGATGCTGGCCGAGCTCACGGCCGGGCGGCCCACGCTGAAGGTGCTCAACAAGCAGGACCTGGCCGACCCTGCGCGCACCGAGGCCTGGCTGGCGCACTACAACGCGCTGCCCGACACCCGCGCCATCGCGCTCGATGCCAGCCTGACCATGCCCGCGCAGCGCATCGTGCGCGCCTGCCACGAGCTGTCGCCCAACCGCGGCGGCATGGCCAAGCCGATGCGCGTGCTGATCTGCGGCATTCCCAACGTGGGCAAGTCGACCCTCATCAACACGCTCACCGGCGGGCGCAAGGCCAAGACCGGCGACGAGGCCGGCATCACCAAGCTGGAGCAGCGCATCACGCTGGCCGACGACTTCTATCTGTGGGACACGCCCGGCATGCTGTGGCCGCGCATCATCGTGCCCAAGAGCGGCTACAACCTCGCGGCCAGCGGCGCGGTGGGGCGCAACGCTTTCGATGAAGAAGAGGTGGCGCTGGAGCTGCTCGACTATCTCAAGGCGAACTACGCCGAGGGCATCGTCGCGCGCTTCAAGCTCGTCGAGCTCGATGCCGCCACCCTGGGCGGCATGAAGGACGAAGACGTCCTCGACACCATCGGCCGCAAGCGCGGCGCGCTGCTGGGCAAGGGCAAGGTCAACCTGCAGAAGGCGGCCGAGATCGTGATGCACGAGTTCCGCGCCGGCAACCTGGGGCGCATCACGCTCGAGACGCCCGAAGAGTTCGCGCAGTGGTTGGCTGCCGGCCAGCGCGCCGACGCCGAGCGCGCCGCGAAGAAGGCGGCGCGCGGCAAGAAGGGCAAGGCCAAGCCCGAGGCGCCCGAGGCAGACGGCGGCCCAACGGCCGACGCGTGAAGGTCTTGCGCGCGCCGCGCTGAACGCCGCGCGGGCCGCCCCTATCATCGAGAGATGCAACGTCTCACGCGCCAGCGCAACGCCGTTTTCTCCGCCTTCAGCGACGCCGGCCGCGTGCTGACCGCCCCCGAAATCCTCGAACACGCACGGGCCATCGTGCCCGAGATCAGCCTGTCGACGGTGTACCGCCAGGTCTCGCTGCTGCTGGCCGACGGCGAGATCGCCAAGGTCGAACTGCCGGGCGAACCGGCGCGTTACGAAGTGGCCTGCAAGGCTGATCCACACGATCACGCTTCGCACGGCGCAAGCGACGACGCGGGGCACCACCACCATCACTACTTCCATTGCTCGCAGTGCGGCCAGGTGTTCCTGCTGCACGCCTGCCCGGGGCCGATGCACGACCTGGCCCCCAAGGGCTTCCAGGTGACGCACCACGAGGTCACGCTGCATGGCCTGTGCGCCGCCTGTGTCGACGCCGGCGCGAAAGCGCCGAAGGCGCACCCGCCGCACTGACGACGGCGGGGCCCCGGATGCCGGGGAAAGGTCAACAAAGTTATTGAGAATGAATTCGCAATAACGTATATTCGCGTGTCCGAACGAACTCCCCGGCCACGCACATGCAAGTCCTGTCCTCGCTCAAGGAAGCCAAGAAGCGTCACCGCGATTGCCAGGTGGTGACGCGGCGCGGCCGCACCTACGTCATCTGCAAGTCCAACCCGCGCTTCAAGGCGCGGCAAGGCGGCGCAAAGAACAAGAACAAGCGCTGACGCGCGGCGGCACCGCTGCCGCCTTCATTCCCCCTCGATGACCGCATCGGCGTGCCCACGCCGGGGCGTGCCTGCGCGCGTCTTTCCTTTCCTTCTTCCTTCCATCGGAACCCCTCCGCCATGCTCCGAGCCTCCGGCCTCACCAAACGCTACGGCGCGCACACCGCGCTCGACCGTCTCGACCTCGACATCCGCGGCGGCGACATCTACTGCCTGCTGGGCGCCAATGGCGCGGGCAAGACGACCACCATCAACCTGTTCCTGAACTTCATCGCGCCGACCGACGGCACGGTGCAGATCAACGGCACCGACGTCACGCGCCACCCGGTCGCGACCAAGCAGGACGTGGCGTACATCCCCGAGCAGGTCACGCTGTACGGCACGCTCTCGGGCCTGGAAAACCTGCGCTTCTTCGCCGGCCTGGCGCTGGGCCACGAACTGCCGCGCGAACGCCTGCTCGCGCTGATGACCGAGGTGGGGCTCGACCACGCCGCCGCCGACAAGCGCGTCAGCATGTATTCGAAGGGCATGCGCCAGAAGGTGTGGATCGCGGTGGCGCTGGCCAAAGAGGCCAAGGCGCTGCTGCTCGACGAGCCCACCTCGGGGCTCGACCCGCATGCCGCGGCCGAGTTCTCCGACCTGCTGCGCCGCGCGGCCGACCGCGGCGTGGCCGTGCTCACCACCACGCACGACCTGTTCCATGCGCAGCAGACCGCCACGCGCGTCGGGATCATGAAGCGCGGCCGGCTGGTCGAAAGCCTCGACGGCGCGCAGATCGGCCAGACCGACCTGCAGTCCCTCTACCTGCAACACATGAGGGCCTGACCCGATGACGATGCGCTGGATCGCCCGACGCGAATTCACCGAACGCCTGCGCGACGGCCGCCTGTACTGGGCCGGCGGGCTCGTGGCCGTGCTGCTCCTCACCGCGCTGGCCGTCGGCTGGGCGCACCAGCGCGGCGCGCATGCCGAGCAGGTCGTCGCGCAGGCCATGGACTACCGCGACTGGCTGCACCAGGACAAGCGCCATCCGCACGACGCCGCGCACCAGGGCATGCATGCCTTCAAGCCCGAGCCGCCGCTGTCGATGGTCGATGCGGGCATCAACCCCTACATCGGCAGCACCGTGTGGCTGCAGGCGCACCGCCAGAGCGAGGTCAAGTTCAACGCCGCGCAGGACGCGACGGGCCTGCAGCGTTTCGGCAACCTGTCGGTGGGCTGGATCCTGCAGGTGCTCGGCCCGCTGCTGGTGATCGTGCTGGGCTTCAACGCCTTCGCGGGCGAGCGCGAGCAGGGCATACTGCGCCAGACGCTGAGCCTGGGCGTGGCACCGCTGCGCCTGCTGGCCGGCAAGGCGCTCGCGCTGTCGGCGCTGCTCGCGGTGCTGCTGGTGCCGGCGGCCTTGGTTGCGGCCGTTGCCGTGGCGGTGGGCGCGGAGCCGGGCGGGCGCGTCGATGCGCTGCTGCGGTTGGGCGCGTGGTCGCTGGGTTACGCGGTGTACCTCGGCATCTTCGTGTGCCTGGTGCTGGGCGTGTCGGCGCTGTCGTCGACCTCGCGCATGGCGATCACCGTGCTGCTCGCGCTGTGGATCGGGCAGGCCGTGATGGCGCCGCGCGTGCTGTCCGAGCTTTCGCGCACCTGGTATCCGAGCCCAACGCGGCTCGAGTTCAACAAAGCGCTGGGCGCGGAACTCAAGGCCGTGTCGAACCAGGTCTGGCAGCAGAACTTCGGCACCACCGAACGCTGGGGGCGCGATGTGCCGCTGAGCAAGTGGGGCATCGCGCTGCGCCTGGACGACCAGGCCTCGTACCCCGTGTACGACCGCCACTACGGCCGCTTGTGGGACACCTGGGAACAGCAGCAGAAAGTGCAGGAGTGGAGCGGCCTGCTGCTGCCGCTGCTCGCGGTGCGCAGCTTCTCGATGGGCATGGCGGGCACTGACTTCTCGCACCACCGGCGCTTCACCACGGCGGCCGAACTGCACCGCCGCCACATCCAGGACCTGATGAGCAAGGACCTCGTGGCGCATGCCGATCCGCTCGGCGACCGCCACTTCTCCTACCAGGCCACGCCCGAGCTCTGGGCCACCGTGCCGCCCTTCGACTACCACCCGCCGGGGGCCGGGTGGGCGTTGCGGCACCAGGCGCGCAGCTTCCTCGTGCTGTGCGCCGGCCTGCTGCTCGCGGCGGCGTTCGCGGCCTTCGCCACCCTGCGCCAGCGCGCGCTCTGAGAGGGGATGCCACCCATGTCCTCCATCCATCCTCCCCAAGGCCGCCGCCTGCTGGCCGTGATGCGCCAGGAAGTCCGTTTGATGCTCGCCGAGCGCGGCCTGTGGGTCGTCGGCGCGTTGTTCCTTCTGCTCGTCGCCTATGCGCTGGGCAATGGCCTGCTGCAGACCGCCCAGCGCGACCGCGCGCAGGCGGCCGTGGCGCAGGCCGACCGCGACACCCGCACCGCGCAGCGCACCTTGCTCGAAGCCATCTTCGCCGGTACCGCGCAGCCCACGCCCTTCGAGAACCCGGCCGACCCCTCGCGCATGGCGAGCGGCTACGGCGGCCAGCACGTGCTGTTGCCGACCGCGCCGCTGGGCCCGGTGGCGCTGGGGCAGAGCGACCTGTTCCCGAGCCAGTACCAGGTCACGAACCAGAGCCGCGTGGTGTTCATGAACCCGAGCGACATCGAGAACCCGTGGCACCTGCTGAGCGGGCATTTCGACCTGGCCTTCGTCATCGTCTACCTGCTGCCGCTGCTCATCTTCGCGCTCAGCTACAACCTGCTGTCGGCCGAGCGTGAGAACGGCACCTTGCGCCTGCTGTTGTCGCAACCGCTGCGGCTGCGCACGCTGCTCGCGGGCAAGCTCACGGTGCGCGCCGCCGTGCTGCTGGGGCCGGCGGTGCTGCTGCCGGTGGCGGTGCTGTGGATTGCGCGCCATGCGGGGCTCACTGCCGGCGGCGCGGGCAGCGCCACGCTGTGGTGGGCGCTGCTGGTCGGCGCCTACGCGCTGTTCTGGTTCGCGCTGGTGGTGGCGGTGAACGCCTTTGGCGCCTCGTCGGCGACGAACGCGATGGTGCTCGTCATCGCCTGGGTGCTGCTGGTGCTCGTGGCGCCGGTGCTGCTGAACCTGGCCGTCACGCAGGCCGCGCCCGCGCCGTCGCGCACCGAGCTGGCCACGCGCCAGCGCGTGGTCACGGCCGAGGCGATGAAGCGCTACCAGGACCTGCTGGGCACCGAATACCAGCACGTGGGGCAGGGCGCCATCCTCGTGCCGCGCGACGGCAAGATCGAGATCGCCGGCCGCTCGCTGGCCAACTACCGCATCCAGCGCGAGGTCGACGAAGCGATCCGCCCCGCGCTCGCGCGCTTCGACGCACAACAGGCGGCACAGCAGGCGCTGGTGGGCCGCTTCGGCGCCGTGTCGCCGGCGGCCGTGGCCTACGAAGGCATGACCGCACTGGCCGGCAACGGCGCACGCCGCCATGCGCGCTTCGATGCGCAGACCGTGGCGCACCACGAAGCCTGGAAGGCCTTCTTCTTCCCGCGCATCGACGCGCGCGATGCGCTCGCCCCGGCCGACTTCGACCGCATGCCCACCTTCGCCTGGCACGAGGAGCCCGCCGACCTCGTGCGCGGGCAGGCCGCGCTCGCCGTGCTGCAACTGCTGGTGCCGAGCCTGCTGCTGTTCGGCCTTGCGGCCTGGCGGCTGCGGCGCTTCTCGGTGGCCTGACGCTTTCTTCATTTCTTCCACGCACCGCTCCATGACCCCGTTCACCCGCACCACCGTCGCGCTGGCCGCCTTCACCGCCTTGCAAGTCGCCTCTGCACAAGACAGCAGCAACGCCGAACTCGGCACCGTCACCATCGAAGGCAGCCGCGACGCGAACAGCCTGCACCTCGATGATTCGAGCGGCTCGGCTTCGCGCCTGGGCCTGTCGGTGCGCGAGACGCCGGCCTCGGTCGAGATCCTGTCGCAGGACGCGATCCAGCAACGCGGCGCGCGCACCTTCAGCGAGGCGCTGCGCGGCATGGCGGGCCTGTCGGGCGGCGGCCCCCCGTCGTCGCCGACCACGCTGTCGCTGCGCGGCTTCACCAGCCTCATGTACCTGTACGACGGCGTGCGCAGCTCGGGCGCGGGCGTCACCAACCGCGTGCAGGACACCTGGAACTACGAGCGCATCGAAGTGCTCAAGGGCCCGGCCTCGGTGCTCGACGGCGAAGGCGCCATCGGCGGCATCGTCAACTTCGTGACCAAGCGGCCCGACCGCAGCAACCCGCACAAGGAAGCGCTGCTTTCGTATGGCAGTTATGGCTCCACGCGCGCGGCCTTCGGCTTCGGCGGCGCACTCGGCGAGGCCAGCGCCTACCGGCTCGACTACAGCCGCAACGAAACGAAGGTGGGCACCATCGACCGCAACGGCGAGCGCATCGACCACTTCACGAGCGGCCTGCTGGTGGACCTGGGCGGCTCGGTGAAGCTCGACCTGTCGTTCGACTACCTGCGCGACGACAACGACGCCTACTGGGGCACGCCGCTCGTGCCGCGCAGCTTCGCCACGCAGCCGACCAACGTCGTCAGCACGCCCGACGGCCGCGTGATCGACCGGCGCATGGCGCGCACCAACTACAACGTGCGCGACGACGAGAACTCTTCAGAAACCTATTGGCTGCGCGCGCGCCTCACGGGGCAACTCGACGGCGGCTGGTCGTGGCGCAACGAGTTCTCGGCCAACCAGTCCAAGCGCATGTTCCGCAATTCCGAGAGCGCCACCTTCGTGCCGCCCGCCAGCATCGCGCGCGACCAGACACTCATCACGCACGACCAGGACTTCTGGCTCGACCGCTTCGACGCCACGCACAAGGGAAAGATCGCCGGCCTGGACAACCGCTTCGTCGTCGGCGGCGAGTACAGCGAAACTCGCTTCGGCAGCCAGCGCCGCTTCTCCAACAGCAGCCCCACCACCACCGCGCAACTGCGCGTGCCGGTGTTCGACCCGTACACCGGCTACTTCGACGACAACCCCGCGCTGACCACCGGCGCGGGCAATCGCGCCGACACCTTCTCGCGCGTGAAGGTCGCTTCGGTCTTCGTGGAAGACGCGCTCAAGCCGATGCGCGACCTCACGCTGGTCGGCGGCCTGCGCCACGACCGCACCGAGGTCGACCGCCGCATCTGGGACCTGAACGCGGGCAGCGTCACGCGCTTCGGCGCGAGCTACCGCGCCACCTCCGGGCGCCTCGGCGCGGTGTACGACCTGTCGCCGCAGTCGAGCCTGTATGCGCAGTACACCAACGCCACGCTGCCGGTGGGTTCGCTGTTCCTGCTGTCGGCGTCGAACGCTGCGTTCCCGATGTCGCGCGGCAAGCAGGCCGAGGTGGGCTTCAAGCAGAGCCTGCCCGCGGCCAACATGGAGTGGACCGCAGCGCTGTACAAGATCGAACTCGACAACGTGCTCTCGCGCGACCCGAACAACGCGGCCACCACCGTGAACAACGGCCGCCAGTCGTCACGTGGCCTCGAGCTGTCGGCCGTGTGGAAGCCCACGCGCGAATGGACGCTGGCGGGCAACCTGGCGGCGCTCGATGCGCGCTTCGACACGCTGGTGGAAGCCGGCAACGTCCCGCGCGTGGGCAAGACCCCGCCGAACGTGCCCGAGCGCATGGCCAACGTCTTCGCCACCTACCGGCCCGACGGTTCGAAGTTCGAATACTTCGCGTCGCTGAACCACACCGGGCCGATGTACACCGACAACGCCAACCAGATCCGCATCAACGGCTTCACCACGGTCGATGCGGCCGTGAGCTATCGCTTGAAGAACGCGCTGCTGAGCTTTCGCGTGCGCAACCTGACGGACCGGCTCTACGCGACCTGGACCGGCCGCGCCGCGAGCCAGGTTCTGCTGGCGCCGCGGCGGACCTTCGAGGTGTCGGCGAAGTTCGATTTCTGAAGCCCGGCCGCTGAGGAGAACCGACAGCGCCCAGTGTGCGCAGGACACTGGGTGCTTCCCGCAGCGAAATCAAGGAGGAGGCCGCAGGCCGGGGGACATTCGCGGAGGGAAGTACCCGGTGGCCTGTGCACACGCCCTGAACAACCCCCGCTTCAGCGCATCTGCAGTCGCGCATCCTTCGGATACCCGATCGTGTAGTCCGCCGACACCCGCGCCGTCTGCCCCGCGTCCAGGTCGAAGCGCCACATCGCCAGCCCCGGCTGCTTGTTCCACGCCTGATCGGCCGGCTGCGGCGCAAAGCGCGTGGTCACGCGCACCTGCTCGTCGACCGACACCGGCGCGGCCTCCAGCACCTGCACCGCGATCGGCGTGCGATGACGGTTCTCGACCACGTAGGCGCGTTGCACCTGGCGCTCGGCGCGCGAGCCGACGAAGCCGCCCGAGCCCTGGTTGTCGCGCTCGGGCTCGACCTGCACGCGCACCAGCTCGTCGCGGCCGAACGAGAGCGTGAGCTTGGCGTCGCTCGGCGCATTCCAGCGGCCCTGGCCGACGAAGTTGCCGTCGCGGTACAGCTGCATCGGGCCGGCCGGCCACACGCCCGCGGGCTGCGCCATCTCGGCGACCAGGAAGGCGCTCGGGTCCACGCGCGGGCTGGTGCGCGCGGCGAGCTGCGCCGTGTCCTCATGCTGGCCCAGTGCCAGGGTCACGCGCTGTCCGTTGGAAGGCACGTCAATGCTCTGCGGCACGGAAAATTCGGTGGCGAAGCTGTTGTCGAACACGCTCACGTCGAACAGCGGCTCGCGTGCGCGCTCCATGGCCATCTTGCGGTCGGCGGCAATGGCGGCCGGGGCGGCGGCAGGCATCGGTGCGGCCATGTACGCCGACTCGGCATTCGCGCGCGGCGGCGGCTCGATGCCGATGCGCCATGCGCTCGGCGTGCGCCCCGTGGTCTCGCGGCGTGGCTGGCCGGTGGACAGCACCAGCTTCACCCCGCGCCAGTCCTCGCCCGTGGCCTGCGCCACCAGCGCCTGGCGCTCGATGCGCACCTTGCGCGTCGTGGTGTCGAGCAGCGCGCGGTAGCTCGGCGTCCAGCCGGGGCCGTTGACCTGGTAGCTGAGCTTCACGTCGGCGTCGGCACTGGCGGCCAGCGTGACGGTCACGGCCGTCACCTGCGCACCCTGGCCCTGCGTGCGACCGCGCTCGGCCAGCAGCGGCTGGAGCTGGCGGTCGAGGTCCGTCTGGCGGCGCTGGATCTGGTGCTGCTTGAGCAGCGCGTCCTGGCCCGAGCGGCGCATCGCGTCGGTCACGGCTGTGAGGTTGCGCGCGTCCATCGGCGCGCGCGCGCCGGGGCCCGACTCGGTGCCCGACAGCCCCTTGAGATAACCCGTGACCATGCCCAGCGCATCGGTCTCGGCCTGCAACGCGGCCTTGCGGTCTTCGAGTTCGCGGATGCGGCCGTCGAGCGCGCTGGTCGCGCAGTTCGCCGAGAGCTCGTGCGCCTCGCTGAGCACCGAGGTCTCGCCCACGCGCACGGCCGCACCAGCCGACACCTGCAGGCTCTGCACGTCGAGCCCGGCCGGCAGGCAGGCGAAGGTGACCGAGCGGCTGCCCGCCGCGACGCGCGCCACGCGCTCCACCGTGGCGCTGCCGGGATAGACCTTGACCTGTGTGATGCGCGAGGCATCGGCCTGCAGCTGCGCATGGGCGCCGACGCCCGCGGTCAGCCAGAGGGCGGCGACGGCGGTGGCACGCAGGAGGGGACGGGCGGAGAACGGTGTGTGCATGGAAAGCCTTCCGGAAGAAAGTCGGTGACGAATCTCCGCTTCTACGGACGGGGCGGGCGAACGGGGTTAAGGCGTCGCGAAGTTTTTTTCATGACGCCGGTGTGACGCGGGCGCGTTGCTGTCGCGCAGGCATCTGCCGGCGGCGAACCGGTCACCCAAGAGACGGTGCGCGGCGGTTCCACTTCCTAGAGTGGGTCTCGCCTTCCCTCCATTGATTCACCCTGAAAGGACCCCCCATGCTCGACACGATCCAGGCCATCAACCGTTCGGCCGCCTTCAATCGCTGGGCCGGCTTCGACGTCACCCAGGCCGCCGACGGGCAGGCCGAACTGCGCATGAAATGGCGCGAGGAAGACATGGGCCAGTACACCGGCTTCCTGCACGCGGGGATGATCGCCGCGCTGCTCGACACCGTGAGCGGCTTCGCGGCCGCCACCGTGGCGGGCCGCGTGCTGGCCTCGCATTTCTCCATCAACTGCATCTCGCCCGCCATCGGCGAGGCCTTCGTGGCGCGCGGGCGCGTGGTGAAGGCGGGGCGCAAGCAGGTGTTCGTCGGGGCCGAGCTTTTCGCTCAGCCTGCGGGTCAGGGCGAAGACAAGCTCAAGCTCGTGGCGACGGCGAACGCCATCCTGGTGCCGGTGGACGAGGCGTCGACGACGCCGAAGCCGAAGCAGGCGGCGTAACCACCACGGCAGGCTCGGCCTCGGGCTTGCGCTTCAGTCCGAACAGCGGGCGCAGCCAGCCGATGCGGCGGATCAGCCCGTCGGTCAGCAGCCAGCAGCCGGCGATGGTCACGGCGACCAGCGCCACGGGCTCCCACACCGGGCCCAGCGCCAGCGGCACCAGCAGCGCCACCCCCGCGACGATCAGCGTCTGGTGCAGCATGTACCACGGGTAGACCGACTCGTTGGCCCAGCGCAGCCACGGCCAGGGGCGGTTCAGGTGGCGGTGGCCATGGCCCAGGATCGTGGCGACCGCGAGCCACAGGTAGGCGGTGCGCAGCACGTTCATCAACAGGCCCTTGGGCGCAACGACGGCCCCGACGCGCAGTGCGATGAACGCGCCGATCGCCGCCACCGCCAGCAGCAGCGACACGCGGCGCAGCCGTTCGAGCTCGCGCCAGATGCCGGTGTCCACGCCCATCCAGTAGCCGTAGAGGAAGACGGTGAAGTAGATGCTGTGCAGGTGGAAGTCCCACACCAGGTTGTGCGTGGCCGGAAAGTGCCGCGCCAGCAGCACCGTCCACGCCAGCAGCGGCAGCGCGGGCAGCATCAGCAGCTGCCAGCCGCGCAGCCCGTTGAAGCGCCGCCGCACCCACTGGCCGGCCGCCGAGCGCCACAGCGGCAGCGTCAACGCGACCAGTGCCGTGTAGAGAAACAGGTAGGGCAGGTACCAGAGGTGGTTCCAGGTGATGCCGAACTCCGCCCCCGCGAACGCGCCCTTGGGCCAGGGCGCGCCCATCGACAGGTAGCGCAGCAGGAAGGTGCCGAAGCCCGGCGCCACCAGCCCGCGCGCCACGCCCTCGGCATAGGCCTGGTAGGGCACGACCACCGCCATGCCGAAGGCCAGCGGCAGCATCAGCCGCAGCCCCCGGCTGCGCAACAGGCCCCAGGTGCCCTGACCCCGGCTCAGGAAACCGAGCGACACGCCCGAGATGAGAAACACCAGGTCCATGCGCCACAGGTTCAGCACCCGCATCGGCCACGGCAGCCACTCGGCCGCGTGCGGGCTCTTCAGGTGCCAGGGCCAGTCGGCCACGTAGTACATGCCCACGTGGTAGAGGATGACGAGCAGGAAGGCGAGGGCGCGCAGGGCGTCGATGTCGTGGCGGCGCTGTGGCGTGGGAACGGAATCGGAGGGCATGGCGAGCTCCTGGAACGAGGAAACGGCGGTCATCGTGGCCCCCGCGCCCGTCCCCGGGGCCATCGCCGGGACGGATCGGCCCGGATTTGTGACGAACGATGGCCCTCAGGGACGAAATCCGGCCCCCGGTTCGCGAGAATCCCCGCATGAGCGAGCCGCGCAAGAACCTGTACGAGCGCTACGAACCGATCCGACGGTACGTCGAGGTCGGCTTCTGGATCGTGCTGATGACGGTGCATGCCGCGATCAGCACCGTGGTCGCGCTCATCGACGCCCGCAGCCGCGCCGTGCCGCGCGCGAACTGGGAGGTCGTCACCTGGGAGGTGTCGAGCCACATCGCGCTGCTGGCCCTGGTGCCGGTGCTGGTGGCCGTGGAGCGCCGGCTGTCGCCGCTGGCGCGCGACCACTGGGTGCGCTTTCTTGCGGGGCATCTGGTGGCCAGCGTGCTCCTGAGCCTGGCGCACGTCGCGGCGATGTTCGGGCTGCGCGCCGCGGTGTACGCGGCCGCCGGCGAGTCCTACGACTTCGCCGGCGCCATGGGGCGATGGGGCTACGAGTACCTGAAGGACGTGCGGGTCTACGCCACGATGGTCTTCGGCGTGTGGGCCTATCGGCTCTTCATGCTGCGGCTGCAGGGCGAGGCGCGCGTGCTCGATCCGCCGGAAGAGGGTGTGGCGCCGGTGCCCGAGGCGCTGGCGGAACCGGAGGGTTTCGAACCCTCCGTGCAGGACGTGCCCCCGCCGGCAGCACCGCCGCCGGCCCGCCCCGAACGCTTCCTCGTGCGCAAGCTGCGCCGCGAATTCCTCATCGCCGCCACCGACATCGACTGGCTGCAGGCCGAGGGCAACTACGTCGGCCTGCACGTCAACGGCCACGACTACCTGCTGCGTGCCACGCTCACCGACTTCCTGACCCAGCTCGACCCCGCCACCTTCGTGCGCGTGCACCGCAGCCACGCGGTGAACCTGGGTCGCATCAAGGAGATCGAGCCGCTCGACGGTGGCGACGCCCGGCTGCACATGCACGACGGCACGACCGTGCCCTGCAGCCGGCGCTACCGCGACGCCCTGCGCGGCGGCGCGGGCTGATCGCTGCGGCGTCGCGTTCCGATCCGGTGCGTGCCCTGCGAAATCGGCCCATTCCTGGGTCGTTTCGCACCATTCAAGAGCCTTCAGGCACCATTTTTGCTTTCTTGCGCCGGCGCCCCGAGCCGTTCGGGTGCGATGCACCAAATCAAACCAAAAACCTGCAAGAAGCTCTCATGGACGCACTCAAACAGGGCGCTGACGCGCTGTTCATCCTTCTCGGCGCCATCATGGTCCTGGCCATGCATGCCGGCTTTGCCTTTCTGGAACTGGGCACCGTGCGCAAGAAGAACCAGGTCAATGCGCTGGTCAAGATCCTGGTCGACTTCTCGGTGTCGACCATCGTGTACTTCCTGGTGGGCTACGGCGTGGCCTACGGCACGCATTTCTTCGTCAGCGCCACCGAACTGTCGGCAAGAAGCGGCTACGAGCTGGTGAAGTTCTTCTTCCTGCTGACCTTCGCGGCGGCCATTCCGGCCATCATCTCGGGCGGCATCGCCGAGCGCGCCAAGTTCTGGCCGCAGCTGATCGCCACCGCGGTGATCGTCGGTTTCGTCTACCCGCTGTACGAGGGCATCGCCTGGAACAAGGCCTTCGGCATCCAGGGCTGGATCGCCTCGGTCACCGGCCACGAGTTCCATGACTTCGCCGGCTCGGTCGTCGTGCATGCCGTGGGCGGCTGGCTCGCGCTGCCGGCCGTGCTGCTGCTGGGCGCGCGCCGCAACCGCTACCGCGGCGACGGCTCGCTGAGCGCACACCCGCCGTCGAACATCCCGTTCCTGGCGCTGGGCGCGTGGGTGCTGTGCGTGGGCTGGTTCGGCTTCAACGTGATGAGCGCGCAGAGCATCGACAAGATCTCGGGCCTCGTCGCCGTCAACTCGCTGATGGCGATGGTCGGCGGCACGCTGGTGGCGCTGGCCATGGGCAAGAACGACCCCGGCTTTGTCTACAACGGCCCGCTCGCCGGCCTCGTGGCCGTGTGCGCCGGCTCCGACCTGATGCACCCGCTGGGCGCGCTCGTGGCGGGCGGCGTGGCCGGCGCCATCTTCGTGTTCATGTTCACGCGCACCCAGAACAAATGGAAGATCGACGACGTGCTCGGCGTGTGGCCGCTGCACGGCCTGTGCGGCACCTGGGGCGGCATCGCGGCCGGCATCTTCGGCACGCAGGCGCTGGGCGGCATCGGCGGCGTGAACCTGTGGGCGCAGCTCATCGGCACCTTGCTCGGCGTGGTCTGGGCGCTGATCGGCGGCGCCGTGGTGTACGGCGTGCTCAAGGCGACGATGGGGCTGCGGCTGTCGCAGGAGGAGGAGTACGACGGGGCGGACCTGTCGATCCACCACATTTCGGCGACGCCGGAGCGGGAAGTGAACTGGTGAGGGCGATGCGGCTCAGGACATGAGCCGCATCGGGGGATTTGCGGCGCACGGCACGAATTTGCCAGCTGTAGCAAACTTGCCGGCGGCCCCCGATCCCACCTGTTCACCACCCCATGACCCAATTGCCCCCCGCCCTCGAAGTCCTCCCCCGCGACCTGTCCGCCTACCGCGAGGGCAACGTCGGCATCGACTACGTGCACCGCTTCGAGTCCGGCAAGCCCGGCCCGCACGTGCTGATCAACGCGCTGACGCACGGCAACGAGATCTGCGGCATGACCGCCGCCACGCACCTGCTCGACACCGGCGTGCGCCCGAAGATCGGCACGCTCACCGTCAGCTTTGCCAACGTGGCGGCCTACGAGTCCTTCAACGAGGCGCTGCCTTTCGACAGCCGCCAGCTGGTGCACAACCTCAACCGCGTGTGGTCGCCCGAATGGCTCGACGGCAGCGAGGACAGCCCCGAGCTGCGCCGCGCCCGC
This sequence comes from Variovorax sp. GW458-11-26-14-LB1, assembly GCF_059423965.1. Lineage (NCBI taxonomy): Bacteria > Pseudomonadati > Pseudomonadota > Betaproteobacteria > Burkholderiales > Comamonadaceae > Variovorax > Variovorax sp. GW458-11-26-14-LB1. Next base: position 13,886 of record NZ_JBWKYW010000011.1, on the reverse strand, counting down.
GAGTTGCGCCCGGTGGTGAGCGCGGCCGACCACATCCTCGACATCCATTCCACGAGCCAGCCCGTGATCCCGTTCTGGGTGTATCCGGCCTTCGACCGCAACGCCGAGGCCGCCATGGCCATCGGCCGCCCGTCGGTGCACCTGGTGATGCCCGACGGCCTGGGCTCGGGCACGCCGCTGATCCAGCACGGCCAGCATGGCCGGGCCGACGGCAAGGGCGTGGCGCTGGTGGCCGAGTGCGGCCAGCATTTCCTGCGCTCGGCCTCCGAGCTGGCCACCGCCATCTCGCTCGACTTCCTGGCGCACTTCGGCCTCATCGACAAGGACCCGGCCGTGCCCGCGCCCGGCGAGCAGCGTCGCTTCGAGCTGCTCCAGACGCACGTGATCAAGTCGGAAGACTTCGCCTTCGTGCGTCCACTGATCGGCTTCGAGACCTTTGCCAAGGGCGAGCTGATCGCCACCAACGGCCCCGACGAAATCCGCGCGCCGTGCGACGACTGCACGATCTTCATGCCCGCGCAGCGCACGATCGTGGGGCGCGAAGCGGTGTACCTGACCAGGCCGCTCTGAGGCCGGCGCCCTTCAGTTCAGCAGATCAGCAGGTGCCGCGGTTTGTCCGCGGTGCTGTAGTCGGCATGCCAGTAGTGCGGGTCGTCGCAGAGGCTGAACGCGGCCTGCTTGCCGGCGTGCCGGGCCGTGAAATGCCTTTGGAGCGTGACGTGCACCGAGCCCTCGTCGGGCCAGTCGATGCCGACATCGACGACGCGGTTGCCCGCGGCGACTTCGGCGGCGACGATCCGCTGCAGGGCGGGGTGCAAGAGGGTGTTGAGGCGGGCGAGGGCTTCGCGGCGTTCGGTGGGGGCGAACGAGGAGGCGAGGCAGGCTTCGGTGAAGAGGGGCGGCGCTTTGTCAGGCATGACGGCATTCCGGCTGGGTGCCTCAACCCGCAACGAACAACGCCGGGTCCACCATCGTCCGGTTCAGCATCACCCCCCAATGCAAGTGCGGCCCGGTCACCCGTCCCGTCGCGCCCACCGCGGCCAACGGGTCGCCGGCCTTGAGCACGTCGCCCACCTTCACGTCCCATCGGCTCAGGTGGCAGTACATCGTCAGCAGGCCGCCGCCGTGGTCGACCCAGACGGTGCCGCCGTTGAAGAAGTAGTCGCCGGTGTCGATCACCTTGCCGGCCAGCGGCGCGCGCACGGGCGTGCCGGTGCCGGCCGCGATGTCCATGCCGCTGTGCGGATTGCGCGACTGGCCGTTGAACACGCGGCGCAGGCCGAACGAGCTGGAGCGGCGGCCCGGCACGGGCACGCGCATCTGCAGCGCGGCGTCGGGGCGCAGGTCGGTGAGCGTGGCCATCACGCCGGTCAGGTGATCGCGTTCCTTGGTGTAGCGCGCTTCGTCTTCGGGCGACAGGTCGACCGTGCGCGGCGCCACCGTCAGGCGTTGTTCGCGGTACTGCTTCGGGGCGACGGTGTAGGCGATCTGGCGCTCGGGCTTGCCTTCGGCGCGCACGCTGATGCGGGCCTCGCCCGGTGGGGTGGAGAGCGGAATGCCGACCAGCGCGGTCCATTCGATCGGATCGCCCAGCACGAGCACCGGCACATCACCGGCGAAGGCCTTGGGGCGCGTGGCGGCGGGGCCGAGCGACAGGCGGGCGACGCCGCCCGGCACCAGCGAGGCGCGCGGCCAGACGTCGGGCGCCTGCGGCTTGCTGTTGTTCTTCTTGGCCGGGGCCGCGGCACCGGCGGGCAGCGCCAGCAAGCCGAGGGCGCCGAGCACGGCGCTGCGGCGGATCAACGCAGCAGAAGGGAGATCGGAGAGAGGAAGGTTCATGTGCATGGACAGGATTCGAATGAGGAGTTGATGGTGCGGCGGCTCAGCCGCCGCTCTGTTCCAGCCAGGTTCCGGGCGCGAGCCCGTCGAGCGTGTACGGCCCGATGGCGGCGCGGATGAGGCGCAGCGTCGGCAGCCCGACGGCCGCCGTCATGCGCCGCACCTGGCGGTTGCGGCCTTCGCTGATCGCCAGCTCCAGCCACGCGGTGGGAATGAGCTTGCGCTCGCGGATGGGGGGCTCGCGGTGCCACACGTCGGGCGGCGGATCGAGCCGGCGCGCCCGTGCGGGGCGCGTGGGGCCGTCGTTGAGCTGCACGCCGTTGCGCAGCGCCGCCAGCGCCTCGTCGGTCGGCACGCCCTCGACCTGCACCCAGTAGGTCTTCTCCATCTTGAAGCGCGGATCGGCGATGCGCGCCTGGAGCTTGCCGTCGTCGGTGAGCAGCAGCAGGCCCTCGCTGTCGGCATCGAGCCGGCCGGCGACGTAGACGCCGGGGAGGTCGATGAAGTCCTTCAGCCCGCGCCAACGGCCCTCGGGCGTGAACTGGCTGAGGACGCCGTAGGGTTTGTTGAAGCGGATGAGGCGAGAAGAAGGGCTCGTAGCGTTCATGAACCGACAGGATAGCCGGGGTCTGTCGACGCTCGGCGCAAGAAAAAAGCCGGAGCCACAACGGCCCCGGCTTTGCGGGAGAACGCGACCAGCGGGCCTACTTGGCCCAGCTGTCCCGCATCCCCGCCGCGCGGTTGAACACCACCTGTCCGCCGGCCGCGGCGCCCTTCGTGTCGCGCACGAAGTAGCCATGCCGCTCGAACTGGATGCCCACACCCGGCTCGGCCTTCGCGAGCGACGGCTCGACGAACGCCGTGCACACCTCGAGGCTGTGCTTGTTCAGCTCGTCCAGCAGCTCGCCGCTGCCGGGGTTGGCTTCGGCGAAGAGGCGCTCGTACAACCGCACCTCGGCCTGCACGGCATCGGCTGCGGCCACCCAGGTGATGTTGCCCTTGACCTTGATCGCGTCCGCGCCGGGCGTGCCGCTCTTGGTGTCGGGCACCAGCGTGGCCTGCACTTCGAGGAGCTTGCCGTCGGCGTCGCGCGTGGCGCCGGTGCATTCGATGACGTGGCCGTACTTGAGGCGCACCTTGTTGCCGGGGAACAGGCGGAAGAAGCCCTTGGGCTGCACGTCCTCGTAGTCGGTGCGCTCGATCCAGACATCGCGGCCGAGCTTGAATTCGCGCTTGCCCATCTCGGGGTGGTGCGGGTGCACGGGGGCGGAGCAGTCGTCGAGCGCGTCGTTGCTGCCCATCAGCTCACCCCAGTTGGTGATGACGAGCTTCACCGGGTCGAGCACGGCCATGGCGCGCGGCGCGATGGGGTCGAGGGTGTCGCGCAGCGCGGCCTCCAGGCTGGCGTACTCGATCCAGCCGCCCGACTTGGTGGTGCCGCTGCGTTCGCAGAACAGCTGCAGCGCGGCAGGCGTGTAGCCGCGGCGGCGCAGGCCGGCGATGGTGGGCATGCGGGGGTCGTCCCAGCCGTCGACGTGCTTTTCCTCGACCAGCTGGCGCAGCTTGCGCTTGCTGGTCATCACGTGGGTCACGTTCAGGCGGGCGAACTCGTACTGGCGCGGGTGCGGGCTGGCGACGAGGCCGCCTTCGGCCAGGCGGTCGAGCAGCCAGTCGTAGAAGGGGCGCTGGTCTTCGAATTCGAGCGTGCAGATGGAGTGGGTGATCTGCTCCAGCGCGTCTTCGATCGGGTGCGCGTAGGTGTACATCGGGTAGATGCACCACTTGTCGCCCGTGTTGTGGTGGGTGGCGCGGCGGATGCGGTACAGCGCGGGGTCGCGCATGTTGATGTTGGGGCTCGCCATGTCGATCTTGGCGCGCAGGATGGCGGCGCCGTCGGCGAGCTTGCCGTCGCGCATCTCGCGAAAGCGCGCCAGGTTTTCGTCGGGCGTGCGGCTGCGAAAGCGGCTGTCGGTGCCGGGCGTGTTGAAGTCGCCGCGGTTGGCGCGCATTTCTTCGGGCGTCTGCTCGTCGACATAGGCCAGGCCAGTGCCGATCAGGTACTCGGCGGCTTCGTACATGAAGTCGAAGTAGTTGCTGGCGAAGTACTCGTGCTCCTGAATCGTGCCGGGCGCGCTGGGGCGGTCGGCCAGATAGGTTTCGTAGCCGAGCCACTTCACGGCGTCGCGGATGGAATCGACGTACTCCTGCTCTTCCTTCTCGGGGTTGGTGTCGTCGAAGCGCAGGTGGCACACGCCGCCGTATTCCTTGGCCAGCTCGAAATTCAGCCAGATGCTCTTGGCGTGGCCGATGTGCAGGTAGCCGTTGGGCTCGGGCGGAAAGCGCATGCGGACCTTGGCGGGGTCGGGCATGCCCTGGGCGTGGTGGGCGGCGTCGCCCGGGGAACCGCCCCAGGTGCGGCCTGCGTAGGCACCCTGTGCGAGGTCGTTCTCGATCACGTGGCGCAGGAAATTGCTCGGTGCAGCGGTCGTTTTGGTGCCGCTTTTGTCGGTCGGGGAGGTCATCGCGTCATTCTAGAGGGGGGCCTGCGGGGGTTACTTTTGGCAACGCTCTTCACAATGCAGCGTCCACCCGCTTTGCAATTGCAGCGTTCAATACGGACATGGGGCGCACAACGCCCCCCAACAAGGAGTCCCACATCATGAGCGTCACACGTTCTACCCTCTTCAAATGGGCCGCCGCCGGTGCGGTGGCCTTCGGTGCGCTGTTTGCCGCCACCTCGGCCAGCGCCCGCGGCGACGTGAGCTGGTCGATCGGCGTCGGCGTGCCCGGCGTGGCGGTCGGCGTGGGCGGTCCCGCCTACTACCCGGCCCCGGTCTATGCGCCGCCGGCCCCGGTGTATTACGCACCGCCGCCCCCGGTCTACTACCGTCCGCCGCCGCCGGTGTACTACCGTCCGGCACCGGTCTACTACGCACCGCCGCCGGCCTATTACGGCCCGCGCTACTACGGTCGTGGTTATCACCGCGGTCATGGCCACGGACACGGCCACTGGCGCTGATTTACAACGCCATTCGTGACTGAATGAAAAAAGCCGGCCCCGAAAAGGCCGGCTTTTTGCTGCGTGCCCGGCGCCTGGATTTCACATGGCGCGAAACAGGTGGGCGTAGAGCCGGCTGACCGGGATCTTCTCGGCCCGCCCGCGCAGCGCGAGGTGCAGCTTGCCGGCCTCGTCGCGGTGCACCGCCTCGATGGCCGCGCTGCGCACCACCACCGCCCGGTGCACCTGCCAGAAGGTGTCGGCATCGAGCTGGGGCAGCAGTTGCTTGAGGGGCGTGCGGATCAGGTATTCCTGCGTGGCGGTGAGCACGCGCAGGTACTTGTCGGCGGCTTCGAAATACAGCACCTCGTCGATCGGCACCATGCGCACGGTGGCGCCGCCGGCATCGCTGGCGGCGATCATGCGCAGCGGCGCTGATGGCGACGCCGATGCCGACGGGGCCCCGCCGGCGGCGCCCAGCACCTGGCGCCACTGGGCGAGGGTGCGCTCCAGCGCCTCGTCGGCCGGGATGGGCGGCGTCATCGACGGCGCGGCCGCCGCCAGCGCCTGCCGCAGCCGCGCCACGGTCTTGCGCAGGCGCTCGGGCTGCACGGGCTTGAGCACGTAGTCGATGGCTTCGGCCTCGAAGGCGCGCGCGGCGTACTCGTCGTAGGCGGTCACGAACACCAGCTGCGGCATCGGCGCCTCGTCGGTGGGCCAGCTGTCGGCCAGCTCGGCGGCGGCGCCCAGGCCGTCCAGGCCGGGCATGCGGATGTCGAAGAACAGCACCTGCGGCAGCAGCCTTAACGCCTCGCGCACGGCGCTGCGGCCGTCGCGGGCGGTGGCGACCACGCGCAACTCAGGCCAGGCGGCGGCCAGTTCGGCCTGCAGGGCCTGGGCCAGCAGGGGTTCGTCTTCGGCGATGAGGGCGGTGAGGGGCATCGTCTTGTTGTCGTCGTGGGGCCTGTTCAAGCGGGCAGGGGAAGGTTCAGGGTGACGCGCGTTCCGCCGCCCGTGGGCGCGGGGGCCAGGCTCAGGCGGCCTTGCTCGCCGTACACGGTGGCCAGCCGCTCGCGCACCTGTTCGAGCCCGAAGCCGCCACCTTCCGACGGCTGCGGTGCCGCATCGAGCCCGACACCGGTGTCGCTCACCTCGATGACCAGTTCGCCCGCCTCGCGGCGCGCGCGCACGGCGATCTCGCCGCCTTCGACCTGGGGCTCGAGGCCGTGGCGGATGCTGTTCTCGACCAGCGGCTGCAGCAGCAGCGGTGGCACGGGTGTGTCGCGCAGGTCGTCGGGCAGGTCGAGCGTGTAGCGCAGGCGCTCGCCCATGCGCACCGACATCAGTTCGAGGTAGTCGCCCAGCCGGTCGAACTCGGCCGATAGCGGATGCGACAGTGCGCGCGAGCCGCTGAGCGTCATGCGCAGATAACTGTTGAGCCGGTCGAGCATGGCCACGGCGCGCGGCGGGTCGACGGTGATCAGCACGCGCAGGTTGGCCAGCGTGTTGAACAGCATGTGCGGTTCGAGCTGGGTTTCGAGCAGCTTCAGGCGCGCGTCGGTGGCGTCGCGCTGCGCCAGGTCGAGCTGGCGCTGCATGTGCTTGCTGCGCCCGAGGCTGTAGAAGAAGTAGCACATGCCGATGGTGGCCGCCAGCGTGATGACGATGGTGGAGACCATCCGGTGCCGGGCGAAGCCCGTGAAGTCGAACAGCGGCCGGCCGACCCAGGCGTCCCCGATGGCGCCGCCGCCGAGGAAGCCCAGCGTGACGCCGAAGGCCACCAGCACGAAGCCCCAGGGACCGTGCGGCCAGAGCACGTTCTGGTGGCCGCTGATGAACAGGCGCCCGGTGTCGATGACCAGCCAGCTGATCGTTCCGATCGACAGCGAATACACCATCTGCGAACTCCAGCTGCCCATGCCCGAGACGGTCAGCGCCGCGGCGATGACGCAGCAGAAGGCGGCCGTGATCAGGCCGTGTCGCAGGATGTCCCGCAGGTTCTCGGCGCGAAAGCGCGACGGGCGTGGCGTGTCGTCCGCCGTGGCCGTCACCGGCGGTCCCCGCCACCTAGCGCGCGGCGCTCACGTTCCAGCAGCTGGTCGTACAGGCCGCCGCCGGGCGCGATGAGCCAGACCACGGCGCCATGGATCAGCAGGCCCAGCCCCCAGCCCATGAGCGGGTACACGGCCCAGTTGTGGCCGCGCGAGGCGGCAAGTGCAACCAGCCCGACGTTGACGACCACATAGACGAAGGCATGGATGAACCAACCCATCTTGGCGCCGGCGCGGCGGCGGGCGCGCCGTTCGATGTCGGCGGACGAAGAAGGGGAGGAAGAAGAGGAAGAGGAAGAGGACATGGGGGTCATGACAGCTCCTTGAGAGAGACAGGTGAAAGGGGAACGAAGTCGCTGGCGGCCGGTGCCGGCATCGACGGTGAAGGTGGCAGGGCCGCGCGCTGGCGCAGCTCCTCGGTGGTCTCGCCCGGCCCGTCCGCGCGCCAGCCCGGCGGCTTCACGAGGTAGCCGACGAAGGCGCGCAGCGAACGCGCCGAGCGCAGGTCGCGCCACAGGTCGCGCCATTGGCTGAACTCGATCTCGAACAGGTTGTACGAGGTGATCGGCTTCACCAGCCCGTAGCGGCAGGGCAGGTCGGCTCGCTCGGGGATGTAGGTGCCGAACAGGCGGTCGAACACGATCAGCACGCCGCCGTAGTTGCCGTCCAGGTACTCCAGGTTCGAGGCATGGTGCACGCGGTGGGCCGAGGGCGTGTTGAGCACCCATTCGAGCGGGCCGAGCTTCGGAATCCAGGTCGCGTGAATCCAGAACTGGTAGAGCAGGTTCAGCGTGAGCATCAGCAGGATGATCCGCGGCGGCATGCCCAGCAGCGGCGCCAGCAGGAAGAAGGCCAGCGTGCCGGTGAGCCGGCCGGTCCAGCCGAAGCGGTAGGCGGCCGACAGGTTCAGCTGGTTCGGCGAGTGGTGCACGGCGTGGGTGCACCAGAACCAGCGCACGCGGTGCGCGGCGCGGTGGTACCAGTAGTAGCAGAACTCCTGGCCGACGAAGCAGGCGAGCCAGCCGGTCCAGTGGTCCATCGGCAGCGTGAAGAGCCGGTGGGCGTAGAGCCAGTCCATCGCGCCGACCCAGAAGGCCAGCGGCAGCAGCCAGCGCAGCGGGTATTCGCGCACCAGGAAGTCGAACACCGAGATGCCCGCCGCCTTCCAGTCGTAGCTGCGCCAGCCGTTGCGCCACGACAGCACCAGCGCTTCGGCCAGCGAGGCAAGCAGCACCACCGAGATGGAAATCTTGAGGATCAACACGAGCACGGTCATGGCGGTTCCTGGCGGCGAAGGGCGGGCGGGGCGTCGGAATCTTAGGCCGCGCGGGCGCTGCTGACCATCGCGCCCGACGCGGCGGCCAGGCGCCACAGGCGTGCGGCGCGGGCCGCGAAGATGCCGCTGAAGGCGCCGTACAGCGCCGGCACGCCCAGGGCGAAGGCGGCCTGGTGGCGCAGCTCCGGATGCAGGGCCAGCGACACGCCCACCACGTACTTGGTGAGGAAGATGCCCATCATGAGCATCAGCGGCACGGCGGTGCCGGCCACCTCGAACTGGCGCGCCGCGGCGTCGTAGCGCGTGGTCGCCGGCAGCGGGCGGCGCAGCACCAGCGCCACGAGCAGCAGCGCGGCCACGGCCCAGCCGAGCAGGGCGCCGGCCGACTCGCCGGACACCGACACCACGCCCCAGAACGACAGGCCGGCCATGGCGACCGGCATCACCAGCACGCGGTTCAGGCCGATGCGGTTGGCCACGAGCTGCCGGCCACCGAGCCAGGCCAGCAGGACGAACACGGCGAACACCCACTTCGGGGTGTGAAGAAGGATTTGCATCAGCATGAGAGGCTCCGTTCGGTTGGAAGAAGACAAAGGGGGCAGGGAATCGATGGAGCGGACTGTGCCGAGGCCGCCCGGCCCCCGCCACGGCCATGCGACGAAATGCGGGTGGGCGGCGTGAAGTGCCGGCCACCGGCGCGAATGGCGGGCGCGGGATGGCGGGGTCGCCGCGCAAACGGAAGCTTTACCGTCGCTTTACGGCACGGAAAACTGCGGGAGTGATATTTCGCGCTGTACTCTAGGCCGCCTCCCTTCAGGCCGCCTTTTCGCACCCCTTCGCACGCACCGCCCATGGATTCCCAAACGCCTCCCGAACCCCTGCCTCCCGTCGTGTCGCCGACCCATCCTCCGGCGCGCCGGCGCCGCTGGGTCGGGAGCCTGCTGGCCCTGCTTCTGTTGGTGGCCCTCGGGGGCGGCGCCTGGTACCTGGTGCAGCGTTCCAAGTCGCCGGCACCGGGCGCGGGCGGACCGGGTGCAGGCGCAGGCCGCCCAGGTGGCGGCGGGCCCGGCGGTCGGGCGGGCGGCGGAGGCCCGGCCTCCAGCACCGTCGGCACCGCCGTCGCGCGGCAGGCCGACATTCCGGTGCAGCTCGAAGCGCTGGGCACGGTCACGCCGTTGGCCAATGTGACGGTGCAGCCGCAGGTGTCGGGCGTGCTCACGGCCGTGCTGTTCAAGGAAGGCCAGATGGTCAAGAAGGGCGACGTGCTCGCCACCATCGACCCGCAGCCCTTCGAGAACGCGCTGGCGCAGGCCGCCGGTGCTCGCCAGCGCGACGAGGCGCAGCTGGCCGCGGCGCGCGTCACGCTGCAGCGCTACCAGACGCTGCTGGGCCAGGACTCCATCGCCCGCCAGGACGTCGACACCCAGGCCGCGCTGGTCAAGCAGCTCGAAGGCACTGTGGCCATCGACCGCGCCAACGAGAACACCGCCAAGCTCAACCTGGCCTGGAGCCGCATCACGGCGCCGGTGAGCGGGCGCATCGGCCTGCGGCCGGTGGACGCGGGCAACTACATCTCGACCGGCAGCACCGGCGGCGTGGCCACCATCACGCAGATCGCGCCCATCGACGTCGAGTTCGCCATTCCGCAAGACCGCGTGCCCGAGGTGCAGGAGCGGCTGGGCCAGGGCGCGACGCTTGCCACCACCGCCTTCGACCGCACGCGCACGCGCCGGCTGGCCGACGGCAGCTTCTCCACGCTCGACAACATGGTCGACACGCAGACCGGCACCGTGAAGGCCAAGGCGCGCTTCACCAACGCCGACGGTGCGCTGTTCCCGAACCAGTTCGTCAACCTGCGGCTGCTGCTGCGCACCGTGAGCAGCGCGGTGGTGGTGCCGGTCACGGCGCTGCGCCATGGCCCGAACGGCGACTACGTGTACGTGGTGACGGCCGAGAACACGGCCTCGCAACGGCCGGTGACGCGCGGCGAATCGAGCGTCGATTTCGCCTCCATCACCAAGGGCCTGCAGCCCGGCGAAACCGTGGTCACCGAAGGCGGCGACCGCCTGAAGGACGGCGCGCGCGTGCAGACCACGGTCGACCGGCCGGCCGGTGCGGCCTCGGGCGCTGCAGCGCCGGGCGGACGGCGTGGAGGACGTCGGCAGGAAGGTGGCGGTGGTGCGCAGGGCGGCGGTGCTCGTCCCGCCGAAGCGGCGGCACCGGCTTCGCCATCGCAGGCACCGGCTGCACCTGCCGCCGGAACGGCTGCGCCGGCTGCAGCGCCAGCGGCAGCAACGCCTGCACCTGCAGCCACGCCCGCCAAGCTCCCCACCGCCGAGCAGCGCCAGCGCATGCTCGACGCGGCCAAGGACGATCCCGAACAGCTTGAACGCCGCAAGCGTTTCCTCGAAGCCCTCGACCGCGGCGAGCCGGCCGCGCTGGAGCGCTGGCAGCGCATGGCCGAGCGCGGCGGCGCCGGCGGCGGTGGCGAACGCGGTGGTGAGGGACGGCGCAGCCCATGAGCCCCTCGCGCCCGTTCATCCTGCGGCCGGTCGCCACCTCGCTGCTGATGCTGGCCATCGTGCTGGCCGGCCTGGTGGCGTTCCGCTTCCTGCCGCTGGCGGCGCTGCCGCAGGTCGACTACCCGACCATCCAGGTCCAGACGCTCTACCCCGGGGCCAGCCCCGAGGTCATGAGCAACACCGTCACCGCGCCGCTCGAACGCCAGTTCGGCCAGATGTCGGGCCTGGACCGCATGAGCTCGACCAGCGCGGCGGGCGTGTCGATCATCACGCTGCAGTTCTCGCTGGGCCAGACGCTCGACGTCGCCGAGCAGGAAGTGCAGGCCGCCATCAACGCCGGCGGCTCGCTGCTGCCGGCCGACCTGCCCGCGCCGCCGGTGTACGCCAAGGTCAACCCGGCCGACGCGCCGGTGCTCACGCTGGCCATCACCTCCGACACGCTGCCGCTCACCGAGGTGCAGAACCTCGTGAACACCCGGCTCGCGCAGAAGATCAGCCAAGTCTCCGGCGTGGGCCTCGTGTCGCTCAGCGGCGGGCAGCGCCCGGCCGTGCGCATCCAGGCCAACACGCAGGCGCTGGCGGCCAACGGCATCGGGCTGGATTCGCTGCGCACGGCCATCAGCGCGGCCAACTCCAACGGTGCCAAGGGCAGCTTCGACGGCCCCAAGCGCGCCTACACCATCAACTCGAACGACCAGCTGCTCACGGTCGACGACTACAAGAACCTCATCGTCAGCTACAAGAACGGCGCGCCGATCCGCATGGTCGACGTGGCGCGCGTGGTCAACAGCGCCGAGAACACGCAGCTCGGTGCCTGGGCCGGGCGCAAGGTCGACGGGCAGGTGCAGCTCACGCCGGCCATCATCCTGAACGTGCAGCGCCAGCCCGGCGCCAACGTGATCGCCACCGTCAACGCCATCAAGAAGCAGCTGCCCGAGCTGCAGGCCGGCATGCCCGCGGGCCTGCAGGTCGAGGTGTTGAGCGACCGCACCGCCGGCATCCGCTCGTCGGTGCAGCACGTCGAGATGGAGCTGGTGCTGGCCGTGGTGCTCGTGGTGCTGGTGATCTTCGCCTTCCTGGGCAGCCTGCGCGCCACCGTCATCGCCAGCATCGCCGTGCCGATCTCTCTCATCGGCAGCTTCGGCCTGATGTACCTGCTGGGCTACAGCCTGAACAACCTGAGCCTGATGGCGCTGACCATCGCCACCGGCTTCGTGGTCGACGATGCGATCGTCATGATCGAGAACATCGCGCGCTACATCGAGGAGGGCGAGAAGCCATTGCAGGCCGCGTTCAAGGGCGCGGCGCAGATCGGCTTCACGATCATCTCGCTGACCGTGTCGCTCATCGCCGTGCTGATCCCGTTGCTGTTCATGGGCGACGTGGTGGGCCGCCTGTTCCGCGAGTTCGCGGTGACGCTGGCGATCACCATCCTGATCTCGGGCGTGGTGTCGCTCACGCTGGTGCCGATGATGTCGGCGCGCTGGCTCAAGCACGAGCCGAAGAAAGACGCATCGGGCACCGGCTTCGGCGCGCGCGCCCAGCGTTTCTTCGACGGCGTGATGGTGCGCTACGACCGCTCGCTGCACTGGGTGATCGCGCACCAGCCGCTCACGCTGCTGGTGGCGTTGCTCACCCTGGTGCTGACCGTGGTGCTGTACCTCACGATCCCCAAGGGTTTGTTCCCCACGCAGGACACCGGCCAGCTGCAGGCCCGCGTGCAGGCCGCGCAAGACGTCTCCTTCGAGCGCATGGCGCAGCTGCAGCAGCAGGCCGCGCGCGCCATCCTCGAAGACCATGACGTCGAGAACCTCAGCTCCTTCGTCGGCGTGGACGCGGCCAACAACACGATGCTGCACACCGGCAGCATGCTCATCAACCTGACCAAGAGCCACGACAACCAGCAGGAGGTGATGGAGCGCCTGCGCGAGCGCGTGCGGCAGGTGGCCGGCCTCACGCTGTACCTGCAGCCCACGCAGGACCTGACCATCGACGCCGAGACCGGGCCGACCGAGTACCGCGTGTCGCTCGAAGGCGTGAACAGTGCGCTGGTCACCGAGTGGATGCAGAAGCTGGTGGCGAAGCTGCAGGAGTCGGACAAGGTGCGCAACGTGAGCAGCGATGCCGGTGCGCAGGGGCTGGCGGCGTATGTGAACGTGAACCGCGATACGGCGTCGCGGCTGTCGATCACTGCGAGTTCGGTGGATGACGCGCTGTACAGCGCCTTCGGGCAGCGGATCGTGTCGACCATCTTTACCGAGACGAATCAGTACCGCGTGATCCTCGAGGCCCAGCCTGGCATGGTGAACACGCCGCAGACGCTGGGGCAGTTGAACCTCATTGCGGGGTCTGGCACGGCGACGCCGTTGTCGGCGTTTGCGGAGATCAGCGAGCGGCAGGCGCCGTTGCAGATTACGCACGTGGCGCAGTATCCGGCGAGCACGTTGAACTTCGATACGGCGCCGGGGGTGTCGCTCGGTGGATCGGTTGCCGCGATTCGCGCGGCTGCTAAAGAGATCGGGCTGCCGAGCAGTGTGACGATGACTTTTCTGGGGGCTTCTGGGGCTTATGAGAAGTCGTTGTCGAATCAGCTGTGGTTGATTTTGGCGGCGGTGGTTTGTGTGTACATCGTGCTGGGGGTGCTGTACGAGAGCTATGTGCATCCGTTGACGATCTTGTCTACGTTGCCTTCTGCTGGGGTTGGGGCTTTGTTGGCCTTGATGCTGACTGGCAATGATCTGGGGGTGATCGGGATCATCGGGATCATCCTGCTGATCGGCATCGTGAAGAAGAACGCGATCATGATGATCGACTTTGCTATCGATGCGGAGCGGACGCAGGGGAAGTCGGCTCGGGAAGCCATTCATCAAGCTGCTCTGTTGCGGTTTCGGCCGATCTTGATGACTACTTTGGCTGCGCTGTTTGCTGCTGTGCCGCTGATGTTCAGTTTTGGGGATGGGGCGGAGTTGAGGCGTCCTCTGGGGTTGGCCATTTTTGGCGGGTTGATCGTTAGTCAGCTGCTGACTTTGTTCACTACGCCTGTTATTTATCTGGCGTTTGATCGGTTGGGTGGGGGGAGTGCGCGTCGGTCTTCTGCTGAGCTTGAGGAGGAGGCGGCTTGATCTGGTTCACCTCCTGTCGCTGGTTTGTTTTCCGAGGCCGGGAGTTCCGCCCGGCGGCGGACTTAATTTATTTTTCTT
>NZ_JBWKYW010000010.1:0-134902 GCF_059423965.1 Variovorax sp. GW458-11-26-14-LB1 | reverse complement strand
GTGCCTTGCGCAGCGAAATCAAGGAGGAGGCCGCAGGCCGGGGGACATTCGCGGAGCAAGGTGCCCCGTCGGCGGGAGCGCGCCCCGAATGACTTGATGCGCGAAGCTTCATAGCGGCAACGCGATCCATTGGTCTGCGACGCGATGCACGCGAATGCGATGGTCGAACACCTGCTCCAGCGCCTGGTGAGTCTCAGGGTCGGAACAAGCACCGTGATGCGTCACCCTCCCCCGGTTCATCACCACCAGTTCATCCGCAGCCAGCGCCATCGGCAGTTCGTGCAGCACGCTGACCACGGTGCGGCCTTCCGCCACCAGTGCACGCGCCGTCTGCATCCAGTCCGCCTGATGCGGCGGATCGAGGTTGGCCAGCGGCTCGTCCATCAGCAGCAGTTCAGCCTCGACCGCCAGCGCACGCGCCAGCAGCACGCGCTGGCGTTCGCCGCCGGAGAGCTGTCCCAGCGGACGGTCACGCCAGTCCCAGGCCTGGGTGCTGCGCAATGCGCGCTCCACGGCATCGCGATCGGCTTCGCTAGGCGCAGCCAGCCAGCGCTGGTGCGGCAGGCGCCCCAGCATGGCGACGTCGTAGACCATCAGGTCGTCGGCGCTGCCCTCGCCCGTGCCGCTCTGGCCCAGCCACGACAGGCGCCGTGCGCGCACGCGGGCCGGCACGGCAGCTTGCGCCTCGCCGAAGAGCCGCACTTCGCCGCGATGTGCGAGCAACCCAGCCAGCGCTTTCAACAACGTCGACTTGCCGGCGCCGTTCGGCCCGACGATGCTGGTCCAACGACCAGCCGCGAGCGACAGGTCGATGCCGTGCAGCACCTCGACCGACCCGAGCGTGGCGCTGAGGCCATGCGCTTCGAGCGCGGCGGATGGCGTGCGGCTCATAGGCCGCCTCCCTTCGCGCCGCGTCGGTGCATCAGCCACAGCAGGTAGCTGCCGCCAAGCACCGCGGTGAGCACGCCCACCGGCAGTTCCTGCGGTGCGATCAGCCAGCGCGCCAGCAGGTCGGCGGCCATCAGCAGCAGCCCGCCCATCAACGCCGACAGCACGATCAGCCGCGCATGCGTGGTCTTGACCACCGAGCGCACCAGGTGCGGCGCGGCCAGGCCGACGAAAGCGATCAGGCCGGTCTGCGCGACGGCGGCGCCGGTCGCCAGCGCCAGCACGGCCACCAGCGCGGCACGCATGGCGCCCAGCGGCAACCCGAGGCTGCGCGCCGTGGCCTCGCCGAGCGCGAGCCCGTCGAGCACCGGCGCGAGCGCCCAGGCCAGCAGCAGGCAGACCGCGCCGACCGCCGCCATCACGCCGCAGGCAGCCCAGCCGACCAGTCCGGTGCTGCCGAGCACGAAGCCCTGCAGCGCCTGGAGGATGTCGGCCGAGGCGATGGTGATGAGGTCCTTGGCGGCGCCCAGCACCACGCCGACGATCACGCCCGCCAGCAGCAGCCGCAGGGTCTGCTGCACGCCGCGCGCCAGCGTGAGCGTGAGCAGCACCGCGGCCACGGCGCCGACAAAGGCCGCGCCGGTGAGTCCCAGGCGCATCACCCATTGCGTGCTGGTGACGGAGCCGCCGAACAGCATCAGCGCCAGCGCCACGGCGAGCGACGCGCCCGAGGCGCTGCCCAGCAGGTACGGGTCGGCCAGCGGGTTGCGGAACAGGCCCTGCGCCACCGCGCCCGCGAGCCCGAGCAGCGCGCCCGCCAGCCACGCGCCGAGGGTGCGCGGCAGGCGGATGTCCCACACGATCTGCAGCGCCACCGGGTCGTGCCGCGCGGACAGCAGGCTCTGGAAACCGGTGCTGCCGATGCCCAGGCCGAAGAGCAGCAACGCCGCGCCCAACACGAGCAAGCCGGCACCGAGCAGCAACACGCGACGCAGATGGGCGGAATGCATGCCGCTCACCGCCCCTTGTCCGCCAGGCACTGCGCCATCAGGCGCGCGGCCTCGTCCATGCGCGGGCCGGGGCGCACAACCACGTCGGTCTGCTCGGCGTCGAAGCGGCACACGCGGCCTTCGCGCACCGCGCGGATGCCGCCCCAGCCGGGTCGCTGCTCCAGACCCATCGCGCTGCGCACGCTGACCATGATGAGATCGGGGTTCGCGCGCACCACGAACTCGGGGTTGAGCTTGGGAAAGGGGCCGAGCGACGCCGGCACGATGTTCTTCACGCCCAACCGCGCGAGCGTCTCGCCGATGAAGGACGAATCGCCTGCCGCGTAGGGGCCGGTGTTGACCTCGAAGTACACGCGCAGGCCCTTGGCGCTGGCGGGCAGCGACTGCGCCGCGGCCGACACGGCCGCATCGATGGCGCGCCACACGGCCGGCGCTTCGTGCGTGCCGAGCACCTGGTCGAGCGCGCCCAGCACGCGGCGCACGTCGGCGTGGCTCTTGGGTTCGAGCACGATCACCTTCAGGCCCAGTGCCTCGAGCCGCTGCGTGACGCGCGACGATTTGGCGAGCAGCACCACGTCGGGCTTGAGCGCGACGATGGCTTCGACGTTCGGGTCGATCCCGCCGCCGAGCTGCGGCAGCGCGCGCACCTGCGCGGGCGAGTTGGAATAGCGGTCGACGCCGATCAGGCGGTCGCAGGCGCCGAGCGCGCAGACGCCTTCGGTCAGCGACGGCAGCAGCGAGACGATGCGCTGCGGCGGCTGCGCCAGGTGCACGGTGACGCTGCGCTCATCGACCACGTCGACGGCCTGCGCCGCCTGCGCGCCCACCACCAGGGCGAGCCCGAGCAGCGACGCGCGCAACCAGGTCTTCATGCGATCGAAGCTCATGCGCCGGGCGCCTTCAACGTCAGCGGCAGGCCGGCGACCATCAGCGTCGCGCGATGGCAGGCGGCCGCCACGTCCTGGTTCAGCCGGCCGAGCACGTCGACGAAGGCGCGGGTCTCGCGGCCCAGTGGGATCACGCCCAAGCCGATCTCGTTGCCGACCAGCACCACTGGCCCGCGCGCCTCGCGCAGCGCGATGAGCAGCAGCGTGGCGTGTGCCGAGGGCGTGCGCGTGACCACTGCGGCGCCTTCGGTGCGCAGCGGCATCAGCAGGTTGGTGAGCCACAGCGTGAGGCAGTCGACCACCACGAGCGTGTCGGGCGCGCTCTGCGTGACGATGGCGCGCCCCAGCTCGATGGGCTCCTCGAGGGTCTGCAGACCGGGCACGCGCTCGGCGCGGTCGGCCTGGTGGCGCGCGATGCGCTCGCGCATCTCGTCGTCGTGGGCCTGCGCCGTGGCGATCAGCACCGCGCGGCGCGATGCGGGCCCGGAAGCCAGCCAGTCGGCCGCGCGCTGCTCGGCGCGGCGCGACTTGCCGCTTTTCTGGCCGCCGAGGATGAATTCGTGCTCAGTGAGGGGCATCGGGGGGCGCCTGTGCGGCGTGGCTGTCGAGTTCGAGGGGCATGGCGCTGAAGAGCCGCGCGGTCGCTTCCGGGCTGGACGCGAACCACGCATGGAAGTAGCTCGCGCGCACGGGGCCGTGCACGTACAGTGCCTCGCCGCCGCGCGTGCCGACGGTGCGCGCGGCGGGCGCGAGCGGCGTCTCGCAGCGCGAGTAGTGGAAGGTGTGGCCGCGCAGGGCATGCGCGCCCAGGTCGAGCTGCTGCGGGCCGAGGCCGGCCAGCCGCTTCTGCATGACGGCCCGCCCCGGCAGCACGCCCCAGAGGCGGTGCACGTCGGTCGGCTCGGCGTCGTCGCGCGTGGCGAGTTCGTCAAACAGCGCCATCATGCCGCCGCATTCGGCCCAGATCGGCTTGCCGGCCGTGACGTGGTTGGCGAGCGAGAGCCGCAGCCGGTCGCTGGCCGACAGCACGGCCGCATGCAGCTCGGGGTAGCCGCCGGGCAGCCAGGCGGCGTCGCAGGGCGGCAGCGGTTCGTCGGCCAGCGGCGAGAAGAACGCGAGCCGCGCACCGAGGGCTTCGAGCACCTCGAGGTTGGCCGGGTAGATGAACGAGAACGCCGTGTCGCGCGCGATGGCGATGGTGCGTCCGGCCAGCAGCGGCGCGACGGGCGCGGCCGGTACGGGCTCGAAGCGCACCTGCGGCAGCTGCCCGGGCGTGCGCTGCCCCAGCGGCGTGGCGGCGAGCACGTCGGCCGCGGCATCGAGCCGCACCATCGCATCGCCGAGTTCGGCGGCACCGACCAGCCCCAGGTGGCGTTCGGGCAGCGCGAAATCGGCGCTGCGCGGCAAGGCACCGAGCCAGTCGGCGGGTTCGCGCAATGCGTCCTTCAGCATGTCGGCATGGCGCTCGCCGGCCACGCGGTTGGCCAGCACGCCGGCCCAGGGCAGGCCCGGGCGGAAGTTCTGCAGGCCGTAGGCCAGCGCGCCGAAGGTGCCGGTCATGGCCTGCGCGTCGATCACGGCCAGCACGGGCAGGCCCAGGCGCTCGGCCAGCTCGGCCGCGCTGGGCGTGCCGTCGAACAGGCCCATCACGCCTTCGACGATGACCAGGTCGGCCTCGCTCGCGGCGGCATGCAGGCGCGCGCGGCAGTCGGCCTCGCCGGTCATCCACAGGTCGAGCGAGTGCACCGGCGCGCCGGTGGCCAGCGCGAGCCAGTGCGGATCGAGGAAGTCGGGCCCGCACTTGAAGGCCCGCACGCGGCGGCCCTGGCGCACGTGCAGCCGCGCGAGCGCGGCTGCGACCGTGGTCTTGCCCTGCCCCGAAGCCGGCGCGGCCACGAGCACCGCGGCGCAGGTGACGGCTGCGCCGGGCGAGGAGCGGCGGGTGTTTACTGCGGAGTCCACTTGAGTCCGACGTACGCGGTGCGGCCCCCGGTGGCGTAGAGCCGTGCGAACTGGTAGTCCTTGTCGCCCACATTGTCCACGCGCGCCACGAGGTTCAGGTCGCGCGTGACCTGCTTGCTGGCCGACAAGTTCAGCAGCGTGTAGCCGCCGAGCTTGACGGTGTTGGCTGCGTCGTCGTAGCGCTTGCCCGAGCTCTGGAGCTCGGCGCCCAGCGTCCAGCCGGCGATACGCCAGTCGGCGCCCAGCGTGCCGTGGGCCCGTGCGCGGCGTGCCAGCAGGTGGTCGGTGGCGAGGTCGCGCGGGTCCTGGTAGTCGAGCGAGGCGCGCAGCGTGACGTCGCCGATGCGGTGGCCGCCCGTGAGCGTCACGCCCTGGTAGCGTGCGCGCGCCGTGCTGGCATAGCAGCCGAACGACGACTGGCAGCCCTTGGCGCTGCCGTCGAACACGATCAGGTTCTGCACGCGGTTGCGGTACAGCACGATGCCGGCCTGCGTGGCGCCGGCCGTGTACTGCAGGCCCAGCTCGACGTTGCGGCTCGATTCGGGCTGCAGGCTCGCCAGGCCGTACTCGCTGAAGCGCTGGTACAGCGTGGGCGCGCGGAACGCGGTGCCGGCCGACACGGTGGCGCGCAGGCTCGGCGTGATCGCGTAGCCGTAGGCGGCGCTGCCGGTGGTCTTGCCGCCGAACTCGCTGTCGTCGTCATGGCGCGCATGCAGCTGCAGCGAATGCGGGCCCTTCACATAGCCGTAGCCGAGTGCGGCGGCGTTCTGCGAGCGGTCGCGCGAGAACAGCTTGGCCGAGGTGGTCGGCGCGTTCTCGAGCGCGTCTTCGCGGCGCTCGAGCGTGGCGGTCACCAGGTGCGCGCCGAAGCGGAATTCGTTCTGGAACAGGTAGCCGCGCAGGCGGGTTTCGGTGCGGTAGAACGAGGGCTGGGTCTTGTAGACGGTCTGCGAATCGGTCACCTGCAGGCGGGTGCTGTAGATGTCGTTCCACTTGGCCGACCAGGTCAGGCCGGCGGTGCGCAGTTCGTTGGTCGACACGTCGTTGCGGAAGGTGATCGGCGGCTTGGTGCGAAAGCTCACCGACGGGTCGTAGGCCGCTTCGGTGTTGCTGGTGAGCAAGGTGGCGTCGATGCGCTGGTCGGGCGTGATCTGGAAACCCAGCTTCAGGTTGCCCGAGGTGCTGCGGTAGCCGTCGCGGTCGGGGTTGGTGAAGCCGTCCTTCGAGGGCGTGCGCTTGGCGATCGGCTGGATGTTGAAGCCCTTGCTTTCCTCATGCGCGACACCGAACGAGTAGTCGAGCAGGCCCGACTTGCCGCTCACGCCGCCTTCGATCTTGCGCAGGCCGTGGCTGCCGAAGCCGATGCCGGCGTAGGGCGACACGCCCTCCTCGCCGCGCTTGGTGAAGAGCTGGATCACGCCGCCCACGGCGTCCGAGCCGTACACGGCGGCGGCCGGGCCGCGCAGCACTTCGATGCGGTCGATCTGCGCGAGCGGAATGCCTTCCCAACCGGCGCCGCCGGTCGATTGCGAATCGATGCGCACGCCATCGAGGTAGACCGCGGTGAAGCGCGATTCGGCGCCGCGGATGAACACGCTGGTGGCGTTGCCCACGCCGCCGCTGCGCGAGATCTCCATGCCGGGCAGGCGCGCCAGCACGTCGGCCACGCCGGTGGCGCCGCTGCGCTCGATGGTCTTGCGGTCGACGATGGAGACATCGCCCACCAGGTCCGACAGCGCCTGCGGCGTGCGGTTGGCGGTGACGACGGTCTCGTCGAGCGTGGCAGGTGCTGCTGCAGCAGCTGCGGCTTGCGCCTGCGCGGCCAGCGGCAGCAGGGCCAGGCCGCCGAAGGCCGAAGCCAGGGCGAGCGTCAGCGGCAGGCACGCGGGACGGTTGCGGCGCGCGCTGGCGCGGCCGCTGGAGAGGGAAACACAGGAAATCATGGGGTGAACCGAACGAACTTCTATGCCCTGGCCGGCTTCCCCGCCGGCGCCATGGGCGTCATGGCTGCCGATGCGGCAGCCGCCTTGTTGGCCGGTATCCGGGCTGGCAGATCGACCCTTTGCCGCCTTCCCAGGCACCTGTTTCAGGGCGCCCAGTGGCTGGATGGAAAGGGGTGACGCGTTGCGGCGTCGTCTGCTTGACCGTTGCGGGGGCAGCGCAGGCGGCTTCGGCCCCGGGGGGCGTCCACTCCTGCTTCCCGTTGAACTGCGCCGTGCGAACCACGCCGCGAGCACCAACGGGCGAGATTTTAGGGTGAATCGGCATTCAGACGGGGCCGCGAAGGACGAATACCGGGTGCAGTGCAAGGCGCGGTGAGCGCCGCGTAGCTTGGCTACGCAAGCGAAGCGCAACGCCGCAATGCGCCCGGTATTCGTCCTTCCCTTCGGGTTGGCCCGCCTTGCACCCGCCTGCTTTGTCGGCCGGCTTGACCAGAGATGACTCTGGCCTGCGCCGCCCTCCGCGCATCCGGGTGCAAGGCGGGCCAACGCGGCCCCGTCTGAATGCCGATTCACCCTAGCCCACGGGGCGCACACGCCACACCGGGTTTGATCGCAGGCGGCGCAGGCCCCAGAATCTCGGCCACGTCCGGTGCGCGCCCCGCGCGGTGCGCCGGATGTTCCGAATTCCCGGGAAACTACAATCGCCAACCATGCCCGCCTCCAGCCCCATCGACCAGATCGCCGAGCGTGTGGAACGCCTGCTCGTGCGTCACGAAGAGGTGCAGCGCACCAACGCGCTGCTGCAGGAACAGGTCGATGCGCTCACGCGTGAACGCGACGGCCTGAAGTCGCGGCTCGCCGCGGCCCGCACCCGCCTCGATGCCCTGCTCGAACGGCTGCCGGCCGAACCCCCTTCCGAAGATTCCCATCACGCATGAAGCAGATTGAAGTACAGATCATGGGCCAGAGCTATTTGCTCGGCTGTCCCGACGGCGGCGAAGCGCAACTGCGCGAGGCCGTCGACCGCGTGGACGCGGCCATGTGCAAGATCCGCGACGCGGGCAAGGTGAAGGCACGCGATCGCATCGCCGTGCTCGCCTCGCTGAACCTGGCTTTCGATCTCGCGGCCCAGCAGGCCGCTGCTGCCGCCGCACCGGCCCCTGCCGTTGCCGCAGCCACCGAAGAAACCGCCACCGACACCGACCCGAAGGCCGCCCAGCTCATTCAGAGACTCGATCAGGCCCTGGCGGGCGATGGACATTTGCTCTGAGGGCACGCGGCCCGGCACATCCGGGGCGTAAAATCCGTTTTGTCTGCAGACGTGTCGGGCTTAATATTTCCTTGTTCCAATGCTCTCCGGAGCCGGGCTTGGTACATCGCTTGACGGGCGTGATCATCTCGCGTCAGATGAACCCGAAGTCCTGCTGCCCTCGCCCACCTGAACCCTGGTTCAGGATGCGGGTCCGGCACACCATCTGCAGACACCTTTTCCCGCCACGGCCCCCTGCTTCACCGCACGGGGCCGTTGCTTTTTCAGCCGCTCGTTCTTTCCCCATCCTCCCGTGAACCTCGCTGCCCTGCTCGACCCGCTCCTGATCGCCGAACTCGCCGCGCTCGGCCTGGGCACCGGTTTCCTCGCCGGCCTCCTGGGCATCGGCGGCGGCATGCTGATGGTGCCGTTCATCACGATCATCATGGGCCAGCGCGGCGTGCCGGCCGATCTGGCGGTGAAGATGGCGATCGCGACCTCGATGGCGACGATCATCTTCACGTCGGTATCGAGCGTGCGCGCGCACCACAAGCGCGGCGCGGTGCGCTGGGACATCGTGCAGCGCCTGGCACCCGGCATCGTCATCGGCAGCCTTGCGGGCAGCCTGGGCGTGTTCGCGCTGCTCAAGGGCACGGCGCTGGCCATCTTCTTCGCGCTGTTCGTGGGCTTCTCGGCCACGCAGATGTTCCTCGACAAGAAGCCCAAGCCCACGCGCCAGATGCCCGGCACCGGCGGCCAGCTCGCGGCGGGCGGCACCATCGGCTTCATCTCGGGCCTGGTGGGCGCGGGCGGCGGCTTCATCAGCGTGCCGTTCATGACGTGGTGCAACGTGGCGATCCACAACGCGGTGGCGACCAGTGCGGCGCTGGGCTTTCCCATTGCGGTGGCCAACGTGCTGGGCTATGTGCTCAGCGGGCAGTCGGTGCAGGGCCTGCCGGCCGGCGCCTTCGGCTACATCTGGCTGCCCGCGCTCGTGGTGATCGCGGCCTGCAGCGTGTTCACCGCCCCGCTGGGCGCCAGGGCCGCGCACAGCCTGCCGGTGAAGAAGCTCAAGCGCGTGTTCGCGAGCATCCTGTACCTGCTGGCCGCCTACATGCTCTGGAAGGGCCTGCGGGGCTGAGGCATATCAAACACCCCGTGGCTTTCCTGTGCCATCCTATGCGGCACTTGTTCACAGTCGTAGAAGGAAAGCCATGAAAATCCTCATTGCAGTCGACGGCAGCGCCTACACGCAAAAGGCCCTCAATTACCTGCTCGCCAACCGCGCCATGTTCGTGGACGGCCATGAATTGGTGGTGGTCAATGTCTGCACCGGCATCTCCGGCCATGTGGCGCGCCACCTGAGCAAGGAAATCGTCACCGAGTACTACGCCGAGGAAAACGCCAAGGTGCTCGACCCGGTGAAGGCCTGGTTCGCCGAGAAAGGCGTGGCCAACTTCACCGCCGACGCGCGCCACGGCCACGCGGCCGAGGAAATCCTCAAGTCGGCCACCGAATCGAAGGCCGAGCTGATCGTGCTGGGCACGCACGGCCACGGCATCCTGGGCCGCGCGCTGATGGGCTCGGTCGCGACCAAGGTCGTGGCCGAGACCGACATCTCGGTGCTGCTGGTCCAGTAAGAAGACCCGATCACCCCGGCGACGGCCGATGCGCCGTGGCCGCGGTCATTGCGGCGAGCGCTGCTGCCGCCATTCGCGCGGCGAACATCCGAAGCGCTCGCGAAACGCGCGGCTGAAATGCGCCGCGTCGTTGAACCCCCTCCCGTACGCGATCTCTCCCACGGGCCGCCCTGCCAGGCGCGGCTCCAGCAGGTCGCGGCTGCACGCGTCGAGCCGGCGCTCCCAGATGTACTGCGAGGGCGTCAGCGGCTCGCTCTTGAACACGCGGTGGATGTGGCTCACCGACATGCCCAGCTGCGCCGCCAGCGTGCCCACCGACAGCGTCGGATCGGCCAGCTGCTCGTCGATGCGCTGCTTCACGCGCGCGAGGTGGTACGCCGTGAGCTTGCTGAGCGCCGGTGCGTGCGCCGCAGGCAGCGTCTGCAGGCCGGCCACGAGGATGTTCTGCACGCCATGGGCCACCGCCAGCGCCGAGGCCGGCTGCAGCGCGTCGAAGTCCTCGCGCAGCGTGCGGATCATGCCCAACAGCAGGTGCCCCGCGCCCTCGCGCCCTGACACCGTGGTGGCCGTGAGCGCTTCGGTGTCGCGCAGTTCGCTGCGCAGCCGCTCGCCGGGCAGCTTGAGCACGATCTGCTCGAAGGGCTGGTCGAACAGCAGCTGGTAAGGCCGCGTGCTGTCGTACAGCGCGAAGTCGCCGGCGCCGAGCACGGCGTCGCGCCCGTCCTGGCGCACCACGCCCTGCCCGCGCGCCTGGATGCTCACGAGAAAACAGTCGTCGCTCGACGCGGCGATGTGGCCCGGCGTACGCATCACCTTCTGCGCCCGCGAGGTCACGACCGACATGCCAAGGCCGGGCAGTGCGTGCTGGCGGATGCTGCCCTCGAAGTCGCCGCCGTCGCCGGTGCGCACCGCGTCGCATTCGAGCTGCACGTAGACGTTGCAGATCATGTCGGTCCAGTACGCGAGCCGCTGGTCGCGCGGGACGGCATCGGTGCTGAGCAAGGGGGTCATCGGGGTCCTCGGAAGGCCTTCGCAAGGCACATGCAACGCTGGAACAAGAACGCCGCCAATCCGGGTCAAGGCGTTCCGGCGGCGCGAATTTACGCTTCATGCAACCCGCATGCCACCGCGCAAACCCGGTGCGCACAGTGGAGATTTCGTTACGTTCATTGCCCCCTGGAGAACACCCCATGCCGACCACCGTCCACCCCCAGCTCCGCGTCGCCGCCGTGCAGGCCGCGCCCGTGTTCCTCGACCTCGACGCCACCATCGACAAGACCATCGACCTCATGGCGCAGGCCGCGAAACAGGGCGTGCAGCTCATCGCCTTTCCCGAGACCTGGGTGCCGGGCTACCCGTGGTGGGTCTGGCTCGATTCGCCGGCCTGGGGTATGCAGTTCGTGCAGCGCTACCACGACAACTCGCTGGTCATCGGCTCGCCCGAGTTCGAACGCCTGCAGGCGGCGGCGCGCCAGCACAAGATCTGGCTCTCGCTCGGTTACAGCGAGAAAGCGGCGGGCAGCCTGTACATCGCGCAGGCGCTGATCGACGACCAGGGCCGCACCGTGCAGACGCGCCGCAAGCTCAAGCCCACACACGTGGAACGCACCGTGTTCGGCGAAGGCGACGGCGCCGACCTGCACGTGGTCCAGACGCCGCTGGGCAACATCGGCTCGCTGTGCTGCTGGGAGCACCTGCAGCCGCTGAGCAAGTACGCGATGTACGCGCAGAACGAGCAGATCCACTGCGGCGCGTGGCCCAGCTTTTCGCTCTACCGCGGCGCGGCCTACGCGCTGGGCCACGAGGTCAACAACGCCGCGAGCCAGGTGTATGCGGTCGAAGGCGGCTGCTTCGTCATCGCACCCTGCGCCACGGTGTCGAAGGCGATGAGCGAGCTGATGTGCACCGACGACGGCAAGCGGCAGATGCTGGGCGTCGGCGGCGGGCATGCGCGCATCTACGGCCCGGACGGTTCGCCACTGGGCACGCCGCTGGCCGAAGACGCCGAAGGCCTGGTGATCGCCGACATCGACCTCGGCATGATCGCGCTCGCCAAGGCGGCGGCCGATCCGAGCGGTCACTATTCGCGGCCCGACGTCACACAGCTGCTGCTGAACAAGACGCGGCGCACACCCGTGGTGGTGCAGCTCACGCCGGAGCCCGAGGGCAGCGTGCCCGAGCCGGTCGTGGCCTGAGCCGACCACGGAGCCGCACCATGGAATCGGCCATCCCCGAGCACCTGCGCTGCCCGCGCACCCGCGAGCGCCGCGTGGCAGACGACCACACCCCGCCCTACCCCGGCTGGTCGGCGCGCGCGCCCGTGACGACGACCCAGGTCGTGATGGGCTATTTCGGCGTGCAGTCGCGCGGTCCGGCGATGCAGGGCCGGGCCTGCGCCGCGCTCCTGAAGATCGCTGGCGACTTCGCCTTGCCCGACGGCCCCGGCCACCACGACCTGGCCCACTGTGTCGACGCCGACGGCTGCGACAACATGATCGCCATCGCCTACTGGCACGATGCGGCGGCGTTCGCGCGTTGGTGTGCCACGCCCGCCATCGAGGCCTGGTGGAACGCCGACGAGCGCTTGCATGAAGGCCTCGGCTACTTCCGCGAAATCGCATCCCCGCGTGCTGCGCACTTCGAGACCCTGTTCAGCACGCCCGACCGCCTCGAGGGCATCGGCGTGGTGATGGGCGGTGTGAGCGGCGAACTGCAGGAGCACGGCTACTGGGGGTCGATGCGCGATCGACTCCCGCTCGCGCAGGCCGACGCGCTCGCGCCTTCAGGCACGCGCGCGGTGATCGCCGGCACGCCTGCACCGGGCCAGCGCGTGCGCATCGCGGGCCACACGCACCTCGCGATGATCCGTTCGGGCCAGGAATGGACCGAGACCACCGGCCAGGAACGCCAGCGCTACCTGGAAGACATGGCCCCGGTGCTGCGCGAAGGCATGGACTTCCTGCGCGACCAGGGCCTGCCCATCGGCTGCTACAGCAACCGCTTCATGCACCACCTCGACGCACACGGCGCTCCGCTGCAGAAGTCCTTCGGTCTGAGCTACTGGCGCTCGCTGGCCGACATGGAGCGCTGGGCCGAGTCGCACCCGACGCACGTCGCGATCTTCGGCAGCTTCATGCGCTACGTGCAGGCGCTGAACTTCGAGCTGCGCCTGCGCCTGTACCACGAGGTGTCGGTGCTCAAGGCCGACGAGCAGAGCTACGAGTACATCAACTGCCACGCGCGCAGCGGGCTGATGAACGGGCTCGCACCCGCCGCCTGAAGCCCGGGGCGCGCGGCGAGGCTCAGGCGGCGAACAGCCCCTTGTGCTCCGCCCGCAGCAACGCCTTCTGCACCTTCCCCATCGTGTTGCGCGGCAGCTCCGGCACGACGAAGCAGCGCTTGGGGATCTTGAAGTTCGCCAGCTTGGCCTTGAGCTCGGCCACGATGGCGTCGGCGTCGATCGTGGCGCCGCCCTTGGGGATCACGATGGCCACGCCCACCTCGCCGAAGTCGGGATGCGGCACGCCGATGACCGCGCTTTCGGCCACGCCGGCCATCTCGTTGATGTAGCCCTCGATCTCGGCCGGGTAGACGTTGTAGCCGCCGCTGATGATCAAATCTTTGCTGCGCCCGACGATGGTGATGTAGCCGCGCGCATCGATCTTGCCCACGTCGCCGGTCTTGAAGAAACCGTCGGCGGTGAACTCTTCCTTCGTCTTCTCGGGCATGCGCCAGTAGCCCGCGAACACGTTGGGGCCCTTCACCTGGATGCCACCGATCTCGTCGACCGGCAGGTCCTTGCCCTCGTCGTCGCGCACGCGCAGTTGCACACCGGGCAGCGCGAAGCCGACGGTGCCGCCGCGACGCTCGCCCTTGGCGGTGTCGTACGGGTTGGACGTGAGCATGGCGGTCTCGCTCATGCCGTAGCGCTCGAGGATGGTGTGGCCGGTGCGCTCGCGCCATTCGTCGAAGGTCTCGATGAGCAGCGGCGCCGAGCCCGCGACGAACAGGCGCATGGTGCGCACCGCCTCGCGCGTGAGGCCCGGCTCGGCCAGCAGGCGCACGTAGAGCGTGGGCACGCCCATGAACACGGTGGCTTCGGGCAGCTTGGCGACGATGCGCTTGGGGTCGAACTTCGAGAACCACAGGATCTTGCTGCCGTTGAGCAGCGCACCGTGCAACGCCACAAACAGGCCGTGCACGTGGAAGATCGGCAACGCGTGAATCAGCACGTCGCCCTTCGTCCAGCCCCAGTAGTCCTTGAGCACTTCGGCGTTCGACAGCAGGTTGCGGTGCGTGAGCATCGCGCCCTTGCTGCGGCCCGTGGTGCCGCTGGTGTAGAGGATGGCGGCGAGGTCGTCGGCCTTCTTGATGGCCACGGTGTGGCGGTCGCTGCAGCGCGCCGCCGCGTCGAGCAGCGTGCCGGTGCGGTCGTCGTCCAGCGTGAACACATGGCGCGTGCCGGCCGCCTCGGCGATGGGGCGCACCCAGGCCGCGTTGCGGCCGGTGCACACGACCACGGCGGGTTCGGCGTTGCCGATGAAGTACTCGATCTCGGCGCTCTGGTAGGCCGTGTTGAGCGGCAAAAACACGTAGCCCGCGCGCAAGGTCGCGAGGTACAGCAGCATGGCTTCGACCGATTTCTCGACCTGCACCGCGACGCGCGCGCCCTTCTCGAGCTTGAGGCCGTCGAGCAGGTTGGCGATCATCGCGCTGGCGCGGTCGAGGTCGCGCCACGAATAGTACAGACCGTTGTCGGTCTCGACCGCGATGGCGTCGAGGTCGGCGGGAAAGGCCGCGCGCAAGGCGGCGAACAGGTTGGCGTTGGGGGAGGACTTCGTCTTCATCATCTTCGTCATCATCAAACGGCAGGCTCAGGAAGGTCGGAAATTCGGAGGGCGCTTGCCCAGGAAGGCATCGATGCCCTCGCGGTGCTCGGCGCTGTCGGCGTAGTCGTACGCGGTGGCCAGCAGCTGCTGCGCCGCCGCACCGCCACGCTTGAGCGCAGTGAAGGTGGCCTTGTGCAGGCGCGCGGCCTGCGGCGACAGCGCGGCAATGCGCGCCGCATGCGCCTGCGCGGCGGCCGGCACTTCGGCGTCGGGCAGCACATGCAAGAGAAAACCCGCGTCGTACAGCCGCTGCGCGCCATGCACGCCGGCGGCCAGCAGCATGTCGCGCGCCAGCACGTCGCCGATGGCGCCATGCACCAGCGCGGCTTCGCGCGGCGCCATCGGAAAGCCCAGCTTCGCGATCGGTGCGCCGAACTTCGACGACGCGCCGGCCAGGCGGATGTCGCAGCAACTCGCCATCTCGACGCCGGCGCCCATGCAGGCGCCTTCGATCTGGGCCACCAGCGGCAGCGGGCAGTCGAGCATCGCCTGCAGCGCGGCCCAGACTTCGTTCTCGTGGAATTCGCGCAGGCTCGCTTCCTCGAAGCGGAACGAGGGGTACTCGGAGATGTCGCCACCCGCGCAGAAGGCACCGCCCTCCCCGCGCACGACGACGCAGCGCAGCGCGGTGTCACTGTGCAGCCCGTCGAACACCGCGCGCAACTCGCGCCACATGGCGCGCGTCATCGCATTGAGACGCCCCGGGTTCGACAGCCTGACGAGCGCCACGGCGCCTTCGCGGCGCAGCGAGACCTGCCGCTCGGTCATTCGAGCTTGGCGCCCGAGGCCTTCACGACGGTCGCCCATCGCTTGATCTCGGCGTTGACGAAGCGGCCGTAGGCGGCGTTCGTGACGTTCGGGATCTCGGAGCCGTTCTGGGCCCAGATGGCCTTCAGCTCGTCGGTGCCCAGCGCCTTCTTCATCGTGTCGATGATCTGCGTCTGCGCTTCGGCCGGCGTGCCCTTGGGCGCCCACAGGCCGTACCAGGTGGTGACGGTGTAGTCGGGCAGCCCGACCTCGGCGGCGCAGGGCACGTCGGGGAACGCGGGATTGCGCTTGGCGCCGGCGACCATGAGCGCCTTGATGCGACCGCCCTTGATGTGCTGCGCCGAGGAACCCAGGCCGTCGAACATCAGGTCGACGTTGCCCGCGATCAGGTCGGACAGCGCCGGGCCCGCGCCGCGGTACGGGATGTGGGTGATGAAGGTGCCGGTCTGCAGCTTGAACAGCTCGCCCGCCAGGTGGTGCGAGGTGCCCGAGCCGGCCGAGCCGTAGTTGAGCTTGCCGGGGTTGCGCTTGGCGGTGGCGATCAACTCCTGGATGGTCGCGGCCTGCACCCGCTTCGGGTTGACCACCACCACCTGAGGCACGTTGGCCAGCAGCATCAGGGGCACGAAGTCTTTCTCGAGGTCGTAGTCGAGCTTGGGGTAGATCGACGGTGCGATCGCGTGGTGCACCGCGCCCATGAAGAGCGAGTAGCCGTCGGCCGGCAGCTTGGCCGCGATGCTCGCGCCCACGGTGCCGCCCGCGCCGCCGCGGTTGTCGATGACCAGCGTCTGGCCCGCCGCGCGGGAGAACTGCGCCGACAGCGGACGCGCGAAGGCGTCGGTGCCTCCGCCGGCCGGGAACGGCACCACCATGGTCACGGGCTTGGTCGGCCAGCCCTGGGCACGTGCGCCACCGCACAGGGCCACGGCCCCGGCTGCTGCGGCGACGCGCAGCACATCGCGTCGTTGAAAACTCTGTTGCGTCATCTGTCTCGTCTCCTGTCGTCGTCGTTGTAGATGTTGCCGCCCTCCGGCGGTCAAGGTGCGGGCCGCAGCGCTGCCGCGGCAAAGCGAACGGACTCAGCCTTTTTTAAGGAACAGGCCTTCGATGTCTCCCGAAACCGCGATCTTGCCTTCGGCCAGCCAGGCGCGATGCCGGTCCAGGCGCTTGAGGTCGTACAGGTAGTTGACCATGAGGCCGTACGACTGCTTGAGCCCCTTGGCCGACGGATCGCCGGCCCAGTTGAGCCGTTCGACGCGCGCGCCGTTGCCCAGGTGGAAGCGCGCCACCGGGTCGGCCGGCGTGCCGTCGACCAGCGTGCGACCCAGGTACTCGGCGGTGGCCTGCAGCAGCCACTGGCGCAGCGGCGATTTCGCGTCGAGTTCTGCGGCCGCATCGACCGCCGCCAGCAGCCGCTCGGCCGTGGGCGGCACCGAGCCGACGAGGCGGCCGAGTTCGGCCTCGCGCTTCTCGTCCAGGCGCGGCAGCAGCTCGCCAGCGTTCTTGGCGAGCCATGCGCGCAGGCCCGGAATGGGCGACAGCGTGGCGAAGGTTTTCAGGCGCGGCAGCTCGTCCTGCAGGGTCTCGACCACGCGCTTGATGAGCGAGTCGCCGAAGCTCACGCCGCGCAGGCCCGTCTGCGTGTTGCTGATCGAATAGAAGATCGCGGTGGTGGCCTTGGCCGGCTGCACCGGCACGGCGGCCTCGTCGAGCAGCGGCATGATGCCTTCGCTGATGCGGTCGACCAGTGCCACCTCGACGAAGATGAGCGGCTCGTTCGGCAGGCGCGGATGGAAGAAGCCGTAGCAGCGGCGGTCGCTGTCATCGAGCCGGTTCTTCACGTCGGACCAGCTCTTGATGTCGTGCACCGCCTCGTAGCGGATGAGCTTCTCGATCAGCGAGGCCGGCGAGTTCCAGTCGATGCGGCGCAGCTCGAGAAAAGCCACGTCGAACCAGGTGGAAAACAGGTGCTCCAGCTCGGCCTCGAGCGCGAGCAGGCGCTTGTCGGACTTCAGGCACGGCAGCAGGTCGGCGCGCAGGTCGACCAAAAAGCGCATGCCGCCGGGCTCGACCGCGAAGCGCTGCAGCAGCCGCATGCGCGGCGACACCAGCGCGCGGCGCAGGCGCAGCTCGGCCTGCCCTTCGTCGGGCGTGCCGACGGCGCTCTGGTGCTGGTCGCGCGCGCTCTTGAGCTTGCCCGCGTCGGCGGCGAAATGCTCGCTCATGAGCGCCCAGTAGTCGCGGCGCTCTTCGGGCGAGGCGCCGGCGTAGGCCTGCGCGATGGCATGGGCGCGGCGGCCGCCCTCGACCTCGCTCACGCGCGGATCGATCACGGCCTGCAGCTCGGCCAGCACGCGGCGCAGCGTGCGCGGCGACAGCGCCTCGTCGGCCTTGCGCAGCGTGGCCTGCAGCCGCTCGGCGGTGGTGCGGGCGCTGGGCTTGGGCGTGTGGCGGGCCGGGCCTTTCGTGGCGCCGTTGCTCGCCACGGGAACCTTGGACGATTCGCCCATGCGCAGGCGCGCCTGGAACCACTCGGTCGCACTCATCGATCTGCTCCTGTGCCGTTGGCTGGATGGGTGGCGCCTGTCACGGCATCACCCTGGATTTCTGCTGTTGCATCACTTCGCGCAAGGCTTCGCGCTGGCGCGTCATGTGGGTGCGCATGGCGGCATCGGCGCCTTCGCTGTCGCGCGCCTTGAGCGCGGCGAACACGGCCAGGTGCTCCGACAGGCTCTGGTCGAGCCGCCCCGGCGCGTGCAGCTGCTGCAGCCGCGCCAGCTTCAGGATCTTGCGCAGGTCGCCGATCACCTGCGCCAGCCACTTGTTGTCGGCGAGCTTGATGATCGCCTCGTGAATGATGTGGTTGGTGGCGTAGTAGTCGTTGATGCGCCGCGCCTTGGCGTGGCGCACCAGGCGCTCGTGCAGCGCGTCGAGTTCGTTCAGCTCGGCGTCGCTGGCGTTGCGCGCGGCCTCGTAGGCGCAGCGCCCTTCGAGCAGCGCGATGACCGGAAAGATTTCGTCGAGATCGCGCTCGGTCACCTCGTTCACGAAGCAGCCGCGGCGCGGCTCGTGGCGCAGCAGGCCTTCGGCCGTGAGCACCTTCAGTGCCTCGCGCAGCGGCGTGCGCGAGATCGACAGCCGCTCGCACAGGGCCACCTCGTCCACGAAGCTGCCGGGCGACAGCGTGCCGTCGAAGATCTGCTCGCGCAGCGTGGCGGCGACTTCGTCGTGGAGGGAATTGGGGACCAGGCGCATGCGTGAAGGACTCGGAAAGTCGGTGGGCGTTTCGCGTAATTTCCTGTAATTACGCATAATTGTGAGTGCATGGTTAACGCAATGCAAGGGCTGCGCCCTGCCCTTGCCGCCCGGAATTACCCTGAGACCGACGAAAAAACGGCGCGGACCCGAAGGTGCCGCGCCGCGTTGTGCGGGGTGTGGAGAGGTCAGGCGCGCGCGGTGCTGCCCATCTTGCCGGCGCGGCCGAACCAGAACCACAGCGCGATGCCGGCGATCACCATCGGCACGCTGAGCCACTGGCCCTGGCTCAGGCTGAGCGCGCGCAGGCCCAGGAAATCGTCGGGCTCGCGGAAGTACTCGGCCACGAAGCGCAGCACGCCATAGCCGATGAGGAACACCGCAGCCACCTGGCCCTGCTTGCGCTCCTTGCGCGCGTAGAGCCACATCACGACGAACAGCAGCAGCCCTTCGAGCAGGAACTGGTAGACCTGCGACGGATGGCGCGGCAGCATCGAGCCGCTTTGCGGAAACACCATGCCCCAGGGCAGATCGGGGCTGCTGAAGCGGCCCCACAGCTCGCCGTTGATGAAGTTGCCCACGCGGCCCGCGGCCAGGCCGGTCGGCACGCAGGGCGCGACGAAGTCCATCACCTGCCAGAACGGCCGCGCACGCGAGCGCGAGAACCACACCATCGCGCCGACCACGCCGAGCAGGCCGCCATGGAAGCTCATGCCGCCCTGCCACACGTACAGGATCTCGAGCGGGTGCGTGAGGTAGTACTCGGGCTTGTAGAACAGGCAGTAGCCGAGCCGGCCACCGACGATCACGCCCATGACGCCCAGGAACAGGATGTCCTCGATGTCCTTGCGTTGCCACACGCCGGCCGTGGCCAGCGAGCGGAACGGCTCGTGGTGCAGGCGGCGCGTGCCCAGGAAATAAAACAGCGCGAAGGCCGCCAGGTAGGTCAGGCCGTACCAGTGGATGGCCACCGGCCCCAGCTGCAAGGCGATGGGATTGATCTGCGGATACATGAGCATCCGACGATTGTGCCGTGGCGCAATGACGCCGCCGCCACGGGGGCATTCAGGGCAATGTCAGCGCCCGAACTTCCACCAGAGCAACCCCGCCACCAGGGCCGGCACCGCGAAGATGAACAGGAAGATCGGCAGCTCCTCGGCCACCGAGTACCCGGCCTTGAGCACGCCCACGGCCATGTTGATGCCCGCGCCGACGAACCACGCCGGAACGAACCACTTGGCCGCCGCGGCCAGTGCCATCGTCGAGCCGTCGCCCATGAAGCGGCCGGCCAGAAGAAACACCACCAGCAGCGCGAAGCCGCCCCCCATCACCATGACTGTGTGCATCTGCGTTGTCCTCCTGGTCGCATCTTGCCGGATATCGGCGCTTCAGCGCGTGGTGTAGCCACCGTTGGCGAAGATGGTCTGGCCCGTGATCCACCAGCCTTCGGTGACCAGGAAGCGCACGATGGGCGCGATGTCCTCGATGTCGGTGAGACCCTTCTTCGAGTACTTGCTGAGCGCGGCGGCGCTGCTGTGGTACGCCACGGCCTCGGGGCTTTCCTGGCCGTAGAAGAACGGCGTGTCCATCGGGCCCGGGCCGATGGCGTTCACCGAGATGCCGCGGTCGCCGAACTCCTTGGAGGCCGCGCGCGTGTAGTGCTCCACCGCCGCCTTGGCCGCCGGGTAGATCGCATAGAACGGCGTGTAGGCCGCCAGCAGCGAGCTCACCAGGGTCACGATGCTGCCGCCGTCGGCCAGCGTGCGGCCGGCCTGCTGGATGAAGAAGAAGGCCGCCTTGGCATTGGCGTCGAAGCTCTTGTCGTAGTCGGCTTCGGTGATGTCCAGGATCGGCTTCTTGATCACCACGCCCGCCGTGTTGATCGCCAGGTCGACCTGGCCGAAGTGCTTCACGGCCTGGTCGAACAGCTTCACATTGTTCTCGACCACCGCGAGGTCGCCCTGCACCAGCAGCGTGTCGGCGCCCTTGGCCTTCAGCGCGGCGGCCGTCTGCTCGGCCTCGGCGCGCGAGCCGTCGCTGTTGTAGTGGATGGCGACGCCGCGGGCGCCGCCGTCGACCAGTTGGTGGGCGATGAGGGCACCGAGGTTCTTGCCACCGCCGGCGATGACGGCGACCTTGTTCGTGAGCGTGCGTGCGGACATGGATGGATTCCTCTGAGTGAGTGAAAGACCCGGGACGGGATGCGTGACGAGCCGCCAGTCTATTGATCGCCAAGTTGCAGATAAATCATTCATTCAAGGCTAGACTGTTCTGAAAACCACGAACAATCAGCCCCGCCGCCATGGACCGCATCGAACTCCTCCAGGTCTTCCTGCGCGTGGCCGAAACCGGCAGCTTCACGCGCGCCGCCGACCGGCTGGCCCTGCCGCGCGCCACGATCTCGACCGCCATCCAGCAGCTCGAGGCGCGCCTGGGTTCGCGCCTGCTGCACCGAACCACGCGCCGCGTCGGCCTCACGCCCGACGGCGAGGTGCTGCTCGAGCGGGCCCGCGCGCTGGTGGCCGACATGGAAGACATGGAGCAGCAGTTCCAGCCCGCGCACAGCAGCGTGAGCGGCCGGCTCAAGGTCGACGTACCCAGCCGCATCGCACGCCTGCTGATCGCACCGGCGCTGCCCGACTTCTTTGCACGCCATCCGGCGGTCGAGCTCGAACTGGGCTCCAGCGACCGCGCGGTCGACCTCGTGCTCGAAGGCGTGGACTGCGCGTTGCGCGTCGGCCCACTCGCCAGCAGCAGCCTCGTGGCCCGGCCGCTGGGGCATTTCACGCTCATCAACTGCGCGAGCCCCGCCTACCTTGCGCGCCACGGCACGCCGCGCACGCCGGCCGACCTGCCGCAGCACGTGGCGGTCAACTACGCCTCGCCGACCAGCGGCCGGGCCGCGCCCTGGGAGTGGCAAGTGCGCGACGGCGAGACCCAGGTGCTGCGTCTGCGCAGCCAGGTGGCGGCGAACAACGCCGAGACCTACATCGCCTGCGCGCTGGCGGGGCTGGGGCTGATCCAGATCCCGGCCTACGACGTGCGCGAGCACCTCGCGGCCGGCGAGCTGGTGGAAGTGCTGCCCGACGCGCGTGCCGAGCCGCTGCCGGTGCACCTCGTCTACCCGCACCGGCGCAATCTGTCGCGGCGGGTGCAGGCCTTCGCGGGCTGGCTCGACACGCTGCTGGCGGCCACGCTCGATGCGCCCTCGCCCGCCGGCCGGGCGGCGCGCAGCGCCTGAGCTTTACACCGTCACGCGACCGGCCCGCTCGCGCACGAAGGCCACGAAGCGCGCCAGCGCCGGGTGCGCCGCCTGCGCGGGCCACACGAGGCTGGTCTCGCACACCGGCAGCGTCACGCGGCGGCGCCCCACGCCCTTGAACTCGTGGACCTGCCGGTAGACCACGCCCGCGCGCCGGAACTGCATCACGCTGTGCGGCACCCAGGCCACGCCGATGCCGCCCGACACGAGGTTGACGATGGTCTGCATCTGGATCGCCTCCTGCGCCACCTGCGGCGTCCGGCCGGCCGCGTGGTAGAGGTCGAAGATCGCGTCGTGCAGCGAGGGCACGATGCGGCGCGGAAAGATCACCAGCGGCTCGTCCAGCACCTCGGCCAGCGGCACGGGCCGCGCCTCGGCCAGCCGGTGCTGGGCGGGCAGCGCGAGCACCAGCGGCTCCACCTCGACCGGCAGGCAGGCCAGCCCCGGCGGCGCGGCGCCCGGCGAATGCAGCATCAGACCGGCGTCGATCTCGCCGCGCGCGAAGGCTTCGAGCTGCACGTCGCCGGTGGCTTCGACCAGTTCGAGCGCCACCTCGGGGCACAGCACGCGGAACTCGCGCACCCAGGCCGGCAGCTGTTCGAAACCGACGGTCGAGACAAAAGCGATGCGTACCCGCCCCACCTGCCCCGCCGCCGCCGCACGCGCCCGCGCCGGCAGCGCCTGGGCGCGCGCCAGCAGCTCGCGCACGTCGGGCAGCAGCGCCTCGCCGGCCGGCGTGAGCGCCACGCGGCGGCGCGTGCGGTCGAACAGCACCACGCCCAGCGTTTTCTCGAGCTGGGCAATGGCCTGCGTGACCGGCGGCTGCGTCATGTGCAGGCGCTGGGCGGCACGGCCGAAGTGCAGTTCTTCGGCCACGGCCACGAACTGGCGCCAGGCGCGCAGGTCGATGAGGGCTTCATTCATATGCCAAGCATATCAATCCACGCTTCAAATTGGATTGGAACCAATCAATCAGAAGTCCGATACTTGGCGCTCCCCCCTCACGATCTCCCCACGACAGAAGAGACACCATGGACACCAAGACCATCCAGATCAATCGCCGCAGCGCGAACATCACCGAAGGCAAGAGCCGCGCCCCCAACCGCTCGATGTTCTACGCCATGGGCTACGAGGAAGGCGACTTCAAGAAGCCGATGGTCGGCGTCGCCAACGGCCATAGCACCATCACGCCCTGCAACTCGGGCCTGCAGAAGCTGGCCGACGCGGCCATCGCGGGCATCGAAGAAGCCGGCGGCAACGCGCAGGTGTTCGGCACGCCCACCATCTCCGACGGCATGGCGATGGGCACCGAAGGCATGAAGTACTCGCTGGTGAGCCGCGAGGTCATTTCCGACTGCATCGAGACCTGCGTCGGCGGCCAGTGGATGGACGGCGTGCTGGTGGTCGGCGGCTGCGACAAGAACATGCCCGGCGGCCTCATGGGCATGCTGCGCGCCAACGTGCCCGCCATCTACGTCTACGGCGGCACCATCCTGCCGGGCCGCTACAAGGGCCAGGACCTGAACATCGTGAGCGTGTTCGAAGCCGTGGGCCAGAACGCTGCCGGCAACATGAGCGACGAAGACCTGCACGAGATCGAAAAGCGCGCCATTCCCGGCACCGGCTCCTGCGGCGGCATGTACACGGCCAACACGATGTCGAGCGCGTTCGAGGCATTGGGCATCTCGCTGCCCTACTCGTCGACCATGGCGAACCCGCACGACGAAAAGGCCAACTCGGCCAAGGAATCGGCCAAGGTGCTGATCGAGGCGATCAAGAAGGACCTGAAGCCGCGCGACATCGTGACCAAGAAGGCCATCGAGAACGCCGTGGCAGTCATCATGGCCACCGGCGGTTCGACCAACGCGGTGCTGCACTTCCTGGCGATTGCGCACGCAGCCGGCGTGGAGTGGTCCATCGACGACTTCGAGCGCATGCGCAAGAAGGTGCCCGTGATCTGCGACCTGAAGCCCTCGGGCAAGTACCTCGCGGTCGACCTGCACCAGGCCGGCGGCATTCCGCAGGTCATGAAGGTGCTGCTGAAGGCCGGCCTGCTGCACGGCGACTGCATCACCATCAGCGGCCAGACCATCGAGGAAGTCCTGAAGGACGTGCCCGACGTTCCGCGCGCCGA
The DNA here is from genome assembly GCF_059423965.1 of Variovorax sp. GW458-11-26-14-LB1. Taxonomy (NCBI): domain Bacteria; kingdom Pseudomonadati; phylum Pseudomonadota; class Betaproteobacteria; order Burkholderiales; family Comamonadaceae; genus Variovorax; species Variovorax sp. GW458-11-26-14-LB1. The sequence continues at coordinate 111,015 of NZ_JBWKYW010000010.1, read as the reverse complement.
CCAGGACGTGATCCGCCCGATCGACAACCCGATGTACGAAGAAGGCCACCTGGCCATCCTGAAGGGCAACCTGTCGCCCGAAGGCGCCGTCGCCAAGATCACCGGCCTGAAGAACCCGGTCATCACCGGCCCGGCGCGCGTGTTCGACGACGAGCAGTCGGCGCTGCAGGCCATCCTGGCCGGCAAGATCGTCGCCGGCGACGTGATGGTGCTGCGCTACCTCGGCCCCAAGGGCGGCCCGGGCATGCCGGAAATGCTGGCCCCCACGGGTGCGCTGATCGGCGCGGGCCTGGGCGAAAGCGTCGGCCTCATCACCGACGGCCGCTTCTCGGGCGGCACTTGGGGCATGGTGGTCGGCCACGTCGCACCCGAAGCGGCGGCGGGCGGCACCATCGCGTTCGTCAACGAAGGCGACTCGATCACCATCGACGCGCACGAACTGAAGCTTGAACTCAACGTGCCCGAAGCCGAACTCGCCAAGCGCCGCGAAGGCTGGACGCCGCCGGCCCCGCGCTACACGCGCGGCGTGCAGGCCAAGTTCGCGTTCAATGCCTCGAGCGCGAGCTCGGGCGCGGTGCTCGACAAGTTCTAAGACGGCATCAGCCCATCATCCACGCGCCGTAGCCGAAGGCAGCAAAGCCCAGGCCGACGATCGCGAAGATGGCCCGGGCTTCGAAATCCATCGCCGGGGGAAAGCTCTGCACGACGAAGTGCAGCAGCGCCCCCGCGCCGATGGTGAGAAAACCCGCACCGAACTGCTTCATCGCACTGTCGTCGGGATAGAGAAACACCAGCGCGAAGCCGGCCAGGAACACCACGTTCGCCAGCACCGTGCCGCGCGTGCGCCATTTCTTCTGCGTGGGCGTCGGCTCGCGCACCGGCGCCGGCCGCCCCCTGCGGCCTTCCTTGAGCGCCATGCCGGTGAAGAACAGGCCGAACATCGTCGGAAAGCCGCCGAAGAGGCCGAGCCCCCAGACGATGCCCCACATGTTCTGGAAGTCGGCCACCAGTGCCTGGGCCGGGTCGGCGGTGCTGTAGCGCACCTCGACCGCATCGCCCCACTCCTTGTCCGACAGGCTGCCACCGAGCCCTTTGACGCGGCGCTTCTGCCCGTCGGCGGCGGTGTATTCGACGAGGGGCGCGCGCGTGATGGTGACGTAGCCCTTGCTGTCCTTGCTGCGCTCTTCCACGAACTCGACCAGGCTGCCCTGCGTGCTGACCGTGCCCGCGATCGACTGGTAGCGCTGCCAGCCCACCGTGACCGCGCCGTACAGGCCGGCGCAGCCGATCAGCAAGGCGCCAATGCCGGCGCCCCAGAAGAAGGTCTTGAAGCGCCCGACCAGCGCGCCGACGGCCGGCCCGACCAGCAGCGACAGCCCGAAGACGAGCAAGGCGTGGGTGGCGGCTTCGTCGTCCATGGCGCGCGTCCTGTCGGCATGCGGCGCGGGTGACGGAGCCGCGCGGTCAGCGGCGCGGGCGCTGCTGCCCGTTGCTGGTGCGCAGGCCCATGTTGGTCTTCTGGCGGTCGATGCGCGCCTGCTTGCGCCGCTCTTCGCGCTCGATGACCTTGCGCTTGGTATAGCCCGACGAATCGGCCCAGGCCCACCAGGCCAGCGCCAGCGCGAACGGGCTTAGCACGATCCACCAGCTCCAGCCGGCGACCATGCCCACTTCGAAATATTTGAGGGCTACACCGAGCAGGCCCAAGAGCAGAAACCACATCGCGAATACCCTCCGAGTTGGTCGGTATCGCCGCCGGTGCGTGTGCACCGCGCTACCTACAATCGCGTTGGATCGAATGTAACTCAGCCCTTACGAAAACAGTCCCCATGAAAAGAACGATGTTGATGGCAGCCCTGGGCCTCGGCCTCGCGGCGCCCGCCTTTGCCGACCTGGCCCTTGCCACGTCGAAGAACTGCATGAGCTGCCACGCGGTCGAACGCAAGGTGCTCGGGCCGTCGTTCAAGGACATCGCGGCCAAGTACAAGGACGACAAGGGCGCGGCCAACTCGCTGGCCACCAAGATCATCAAGGGCGGCTCCGGCGTGTGGGGCCCGGTGCCGATGCCGGCCAACAACCAGGTCAGCGAAGCCGATGCGAAGAAGCTCGCAGCCTGGGTGTTGTCGACGAAGTAACCGGCAGCAGCAAAACGAAGCGCGCGGCGGCGCGCCCGCTCAGATGCTCGGGTTGATGTCGCTGGGCACCGGACGGCGCTCGATGCGGTCCTCGAGCTGTCCGATGTGCGCCGCCACCGTGTTGTCGGTCTGGTCCGAACGCAGCTTGACCGCGCTTTCCAGCTGATCCATGCGCGCCAGCAGCGCCGTGTGCCGGTCGGCGTTGTGCGACATGTGCTGCTTCTCCTGCGCTTCCAGGAAGTTGCGCAGTTCGGTGAAGCGCGAGGCCTCGGCCTTGTCGGCGAGGTCGCGCTGGGTCTGCATTTCCTTCGTGTGGCGCTTGGTCTCCAGCAGCACCGAGCTGTGCAGGTACAGCACGTACACGAGGAAGAAGGCTGCGAGCACGGCCGTGAGCCCCAGCATGATCAGCCCCAGCGGCGCCGACACGCTCATGAAGCCCAGCCACACGTCGGTGGGTGCGGACAGCGTGCCCCAGTTCAGCGCGGCAAGCCCCGCGATGAGCAGCACGATGACAAAAAGAAAAGCGGATCTCACGCCCATGTGGCGCCTCCTTGCAAACAACCGATCACGATGACAAAAGCCGCGCGCCTGTCAGGGCACGCGGTGACGACATCGGTTTTACCTCAGCAAGGAGCCCGCTTTGGTGCACATGGCCGCACAAACGGCCATGTCCTACACCTCTGTACAGCGCGTTCGTGACAACTGTTCCGGATTGGCCGGATTCGGCCAATCCCGGGGGGTCAGTTCGTCTCGGACAGCTGATCGAGGATCGCCGGATTCTCCAGCGTCGAGGTGTCCTGCGTGATCGCCTCGCCCTTGGCGATGCTGCGCAGCAGGCGCCGCATGATCTTGCCGCTGCGCGTCTTGGGCAGGTTGTCGCCGAAGCGGATGTCCTTGGGCTTGGCGATGGGGCCGATTTCCTTGGCGACCCACGCACGCAGCTCGTTGGCGATCTGTTTGGCCTCTTCGCCGGTCGGGCGCGCACGCTTGAGCACGACGAAGGCGCACACGGCCTCGCCCGTCACGTCGTCGGGGCGGCCCACCACCGCGGCTTCAGCCACGAGGTCGGTCTTGGACACCAGCGCCGATTCGATTTCCATCGTGCCCAGGCGGTGGCCCGACACGTTGAGCACGTCGTCGATGCGGCCCGTGATGCGGAAGTAACCGCGGTCGGCGCTGCGCACCGCGCCGTCGCCGGCCAGGTAGATGGTGCCGCCCATCTCTTCGGGGAAGTAGCTCTTCTTGAAGCGCTCGGGGTCGTTCCAGATCGTGCGGATCATCGAGGGCCACGGGCGCTTGATGACCAGCATGCCGCCCGCGCCGTTGGGCAGGTCCTTGCCCGTCTCGTCGACGATGGCGGCCATGATGCCCGGCAGCGGCAAGGTGCACGAACCCGGCACCAGCGGCGTGGCGCCCGGCAGCGGCGTGATGACGTGGCCGCCCGTTTCGGTCTGCCAGAAGGTGTCGACGATCGGGCAGCGCTCGCCGCCGATGTTCCGGTGGTACCACATCCACGCTTCGGGATTGATCGGCTCGCCGACCGAACCGAGGATGCGCAGGCTGGTCAGGTCCCAGTTCTTCGGGTGCACCTTCTCGTCGCCTTCGGCCGCCTTGATGAGCGAGCGGATCGCGGTGGGCGCGGTGTAGAACACGCTGACCTTGTGCTTCTGGATCATTTCCCAGAAGCGCCCCGCGTGCGGGAAGGTCGGGATGCCTTCGAACACGACCTGCGTGGCGCCGGCCGCGAGCGGGCCGTAGGCGACGTAGGTGTGGCCGGTGATCCAGCCGATGTCGGCGGTGCACCAGAACATGTCTTCGGGACGGATGTCGAAGGTCCAGTCCATCGTGAGCTTGGCCCACAGCAGGTAGCCGCCGGTGGCGTGCTGCACGCCCTTGGGCTTGCCGGTGGAGCCCGAGGTGTAGAGGATGAACAGCGGGTGCTCGGCATTGACCGGCACGGGCGCGCACTCGGTGCTCTGCCCGGCCAGCGCTTCGGTGAAGGTCTTGTCGCGGCCCTCGACGCGGTTCCACGCGGTGGGCGTGCGCTCGTACACGAGCACGGTCTTGAGCGTGTCGCAGCCGCCCAGCGCAATGCCGTCGTCCACGATGGCCTTCAGCGGCAGTTCCTTGCCGCCGCGCAGCTGGTAGTTGGCGGTGATGACGGCCACGGCGCCCGCGTCGATGATGCGTTCCTGCAGCGCCTTGGCCGAGAAGCCGCCGAACACCACGCTGTGGGTGGCGCCGATGCGCGCGCAGGCCTGCATGGCGACCACGCCCTCGATGGTCATCGGCATGTAGATGATGACGCGGTCGCCCTTGTTGATGCCCTGCGCCTTGAGTGCGTTGGCGAACTGGCTCACGCGGGCCAGCAGTTCCTTGTAGGTGACGCGGGTGACGGCGCCGTCGTCGGCTTCGAAGACGATGGCGGTCTTGTTCTCGACGGGGGTGCCGATGTGCTTGTCCAGGCAGTTGGCGCTGGCGTTGAGTTCACCGTCGCCGAACCATTCGTAGAACGGCGCCTTCGATTCGTCCAGGGTGCGGGTGAAGGGCTTCGTCCACTGGAGGTTGTCCTTGGCCAGGCGGGTCCAGAAGCCTTCGAAGTCCTGTTCGGCTTCCTTGCACAGCGCCTCGTAGGCGGCCATGCCGGCAATGCGGGCGCCTTCGGTGGCGCGGGCGTCGGGCGGGAACACGCGGTTCTCGACCAGGACGGATTCAATGTTCTTCGATGCGCTGCTCATGCTCTTGTCTCCTGATTGAATGCGGCCGTAATGTCGGGGCACGCACTTACGGGCCACTGACGGGGTCGATGTTAGTTCGCAGGGTTATCACGAGTGCGTCACTGGGAGACCTCTAGAATCGCCCGACTTTTTACACCTGTCTTCTTACTTCCCATGTCCGCCCCCGATCCTTTCGACGCCCGGAACGCGCCCGTACCAGCACGCAGTTCCCCGCTGAAGCCACTGCCCCGGCTCATCTTCGCGAGCCGCTGGCTGCAGCTGCCGCTGTACCTGGGGCTGATCGTGGCGCAGGGGGTGTACGTGGTGCACTTCCTGGTCGAGCTGCTGCACCTGGTGGAAGCCGCCTTCGGCAACAAGGACGCGCTGCAGGCCCTGATCGCGAGCATCGGCTACAAGACCACCGCACCGGTCGGCTCGCTCAACGAGACGGTGATCATGCTGGTGGTGCTGGCGCTGATCGACGTGGTGATGATCTCCAACCTGCTGATCATGGTGATCGTGGGCGGCTACGAGACCTTCGTGAGCCGCATGGACCTCGAAGGCCACCAGGACCAGCCCGAGTGGCTGAGCCACGTGAACGCCTCGGTGCTCAAGGTGAAGCTGGCCACCGCCATCATCGGCATCAGCTCGATCCACCTGCTCAAGACCTTCATCAACGCGGACAACTACACCGACAAGGTGCTGATCGCGCAGACCGTGATCCACATCGCGTTCCTGTTCTCGGCCATGGCCATCGCCTACACCGACAAGCTGATGAACGAGGCCGCAGCCGCCAACGCCCATCACTAAGAAGGCGTGTCCCAGGCCGGCACTTCGGTGAAGCGCTCGGCCAGGAAATCGAGCAAGGTGCGCAGCGCAGACGGCATGTGTTTGCGCGAGGCGTACACCGCGTACACCCCCAGCGCCTGCGGCTCGTGATCGGGAAAGAGCGACACCAGCTCGCCCGATTGCAGCAACCCCGACGTCAGATAGGTGGGCAGCATCGCGATGCCCGCCCCGGCCCGCGCCAGCGCCATCAGGCTGGCCGCGTCGTTGGTCGAGAGGTTGCCGGCCACGGCCACCGAGACCGGCAGGCCGTCGGCCTTGCGGGTGAAGTTCCACAGGCTGCGGCCGAAATACGAGTGCGTGAGGCAGTTGCGCTGCGCCAGCTCTTCCACGCGCTGCGGCTGGCCGTGTGCCTTCAGGTAATCGGGCGTCGCACAGACCACCGAGCGGCACACCGACAGCCGGCGCGCGATGAGGTTCGGATCGATCTCGGACGACACGCGGATGGCGAGGTCGATGCGCTCGTCCACCAGGTTCACCGCGCGGTCGAGCAGCACCAGGTCGACCGCCACGCCCGGGTAGCGCCGCACGTAGTCGGCCACCGCGCCGGCCAGCTGCGCCTGCGCGAACGAGGTGCTGGCGGTGATGCGCAACTGCCCGCTCGGCGCCTCGGCGGGGTGGCGCACCGCCGCCTGCATGTCGCCCGCGAGTTCGAGCACCTGGCGGCAGCGCGGCAGCAGCTCTTCGCCCGCCGCCGTGAGGCTCAGGCGGCGCGTCGTGCGGTGCAGCAGACGCGCGCCGGTCCATTGCTCCAGTTCGGCCACGTAGCGCGTGACCACCGGGCGCGACAGGTCGAGCTTGTCGGCCGCGGCCGAAAGGCTGCCCGCGTCCACCACGGTCACGAACACCCGCATTGCGTTCAATCGGTCCATTCGAACGATTTTAGGAATAAAGAAGCGCGGAATTCGAGGTATTTCTTTCGAAACCAGAAACCTAAGATGCGGTTCATCCCCTTCCCAACTTTTGACTGGAGTCCCTCATGAGCCACATCGCCATCCTCGGCGCCACCGGACGTGCCGGCGGCCGCCTTCTCGAAGAAGCGCTGCGCCGCGGCCACACCGTGACGGCCATCGCCCGCCATGCAAGCGCCAAGCTGGCCGGCCGTGCCAACGTCAAGACCGTCGATGCCGACGCGCTCGACGCCGCCGCCCTCGAAAAGGCCGTGGCCGGCCATGACGCCGTGTTCAGCGCCGCGCATTTCGCCACCGTGCCGCCCGCGGCCGTCATCGAGCCCGTCAAGCGCGCGGGCGTGAAGCGCCTGCTGGTGGTCGGCGGCGCCGGCAGCCTGTTCGCAGCGCCCAGCCTGAAGGTGATCGACACGCCGAACTTCCCCGATGCCTACCGCGCCGAAGCCACGGCCGGCGGCGTGTTCCTGGACGCACTGCGCAGCGAGAAGGACCTCGACTGGACCTTCCTGTCGCCCTCCGCCGAATTCGTCGAAGGCGAGCGCACCGGCAAGTTCCGCCTCGGCAAGGACGACCTGCTGGTGAGCGCCGAAGGCCGCAGCTGGATCACGTTCGAGGACTACGCGATCGCGTTCATCGACGAACTCGAGAAGCCCGCACACTCGCGCCAGCGCTACACGATCGGCTACTGATCGACCGGCCGGCAACGAAAAAGGACCCTCGCGGGTCCTTTTTTCATGGGGCTGCGGAGCGGGAGCGGCTCAGCGACCGGTCATGTTCTCCGGCACCACCCACGCATCGAACTGCTCGGCCGTCAGGTGCCCCGACGCAATCGCCGCCTCGCGCAGGCTCGTGCCTTCCTTGTGCGCCTTCTTCGCGATGTAGGCCGACTTGTCGTAGCCGATGTGCGTGTTCAGCGCCGTCACCAGCATCAGCGAACGCTGCACCAGCTCGGTGATGCGTTCGCGGTTCGGCTCGATGCCCACGGCACAGTGATCGTTGAAGCTCACCATGCCGTCGGCCAGCAGGCGCACGCTCTGCAGGAAGTTGTGCGCCACCATCGGGCGGAACACGTTCAGCTCGAAGTTGCCCGAGGCGCCGCCGATGTTGATGGCGACGTCGTTGCCGAACACCTGCGCAGCCAGCATCGTCACGGCCTCGCTCTGGGTCGGGTTGACCTTGCCCGGCATGATCGACGAGCCCGGCTCGTTCTCGGGAATGCTCAGTTCGCCAATGCCGCTGCGCGGGCCGCTCGCGAGCCAGCGCACGTCGTTGGCGATCTTGTTCATGCTGGCGGCGAGCGTCTTGAGCGCGCCGTGGGCATGCACCAGCGCATCGACGCTGGCCATGGCTTCGAACTTGTTCGGCGCGGTCACGAACGGCAGGTTCGTGAGCTTCGCGAGTTCGGCCGCGACCTGCTCCGCATAGCCCTTGGGCGCATTGAGCCCGGTGCCGACGGCCGTGCCGCCCAGCGCCAGTTCGCACAGGTGCGGCAGCGCGGCGCGCACGTGCGCCTCGCCGTGCGCCAGCTGCGCGACGTAGCCCGAGAACTCCTGGCCCAGCGTGAGCGGCGTGGCGTCCTGCAGGTGGGTGCGGCCGATCTTCACGATGTCGGCGAAGTCTTCGGCCTTCTTCGCCAGCGTGCCGCGCAGCTTGGCGATGGCGGGCAGCAGCTTGTGCGTGATGGCTTCGACGGCCGCCACGTGCATGGCGGTGGGGAACACGTCGTTGCTCGACTGGCTGCGGTTCACGTCGTCGTTCGGGTGCACCAGGCGCCCCTCCCCGCGCTCGCCGCCGAGCAGTTCGCTGGCCCGGTTGGCCAGCACCTCGTTGACGTTCATGTTGCTCTGCGTGCCCGAGCCGGTCTGCCAGACCACGAGCGGGAACTCGCCCGGGTGCTTGCCGGCGATGACCTCGTCGGCCGCGGCCACGATGGCGTGGGTCTTCTTCTCGTCCTGCAGGCCCAGCGCGTGGTTGACCACGGCCGATGCGCGCTTGACCTGGGCCAGCGCCTTGATGATTTCGCGCGGCTGCTGCTCGCCGGAGATGTCGAAGTTCTGCAGCGAGCGCTGCGTCTGCGCGCCCCACAGCTTGTCGGCCGGCACGTCGATCGGGCCGAAGGTGTCGCGCTCGGCACGGGTCTTGGGAGAAGTCGTCATGAGAAAAATGGCTCCACAGTCTTGGATGGTTGCGCCCGCTCACCGGGCGCGGTGCCGAGTATGGTCTCAATAAGAATGGCTCGCATCTGACGAGGCCTTTCGCCCGGGTCCCACAGACACGATACGCCCGTGGGTTGACTCGCGTCATGCCAAAAAGTTATAATTAGCGGCTTCCGACGACCAACAAGTCATGTTGGTCACCCTTGCACTACTCGCGGATCTGCGAATCCCGTCGCGGTGCAAGGCCCTTCACGCCGGGCCCAGCCCGGCAAACCGGCCGGATCTTTTTTCCGGCCCCATTGCCACGTCACGCTCATCCAGGCGGCGCCCCTCGACCAGGCCCGTTGTCTGCGAATGAAGCATCCGGCGGGCACTGGCTTCGTCGCCAAGTCGTCTTCAGTGCCTGTCGGCAGCCCTCGGGGCTCGCCGGGCCATTGCATGCGCATGCGCAATCTTCATGCGCGCTGTCGGGCAGCTCCCTCATCGGGCTGATGGCGTGGCCGTTGCCGCCCTCCGGGGCGGTGCTGTGTCCACCCTTCACTCAAGGAGCCCCGGCATATGGCCAAAGGAATTCTCATCGACCATGTCTTCAAGGTGTTCGGCGACTCGCCCGAACAAGCCCTCGAGCTGGTCCGCCAAGGTTTTTCCAAGAAGGAAATCCTGGCGAAGACCGGCCAGTCGATCGGCGTGTTCGATGCCACCTTCGAGATCCAGGCCGGCGAGATCTTCGTGATCATGGGCCTGTCGGGTTCCGGCAAGTCGACGCTGGTGCGGCTGCTCAACCGGCTCATCGAGCCGACCGCCGGGCGCATCGTGATCGACGGCGCCGACATCAACGAGCACTCCGACAGCAAGCTGCGCGCGCTGCGCCGCAAGGACATCAGCATGGTGTTCCAGTCGTTCGCGCTGATGCCGCACATGACGGTGCGCGAGAACACCGCCTTCGGCCTGGAGCTGTCGGGCACGCGCAAGAAAGACCGCCTCGCACAGGCCGACCTCGCGCTCGCGCAGGTGGGCCTTTCGGGCTGGGGCGACAGCTACCCCGACGAGCTCTCGGGCGGCATGCAGCAGCGCGTGGGCCTGGCGCGCGCGCTGGCGTCCGACCCGTCGATCCTGCTGATGGACGAGGCCTTCTCGGCGCTCGACCCGATCATCCGCACCGAGATGCAGTCGGAGCTGCTGCGGCTGCAGCAGGTGCAGCGGCGCACCATCGTCTTCATCTCGCACGACCTGGACGAAGCCATGCGCATCGGCGACCGCATCGCGATCATGAAGGACGGCCACGTGATCCAGGTCGGCACGCCCGACGAGATTTTGCGCACCCCGGCCAACGACTACGTGCGCAGCTTCGTGCGCGGCGTGGACGCGGCGGCGGTGTTCAAGGCGGCCGACATCGCGCGCAAGTCGCTCACCGTGGTGTGCGAACACCCCGAGCGCGGCGCGCGCGCGGCGCTCAAGCTGCTCGAAGACCAGGACCGCGACTTCGCCTACGTGACCAGCCCGACCAAGCGCTTCCTGGGCGTGGTGTCGGCCGACACGCTGCGCGGTGCGCTCGACGGGCATTCGGGCCCGCTCGGCTTGCAGCACGCCTTCCTCGAGGACCTGCCGCGCATCGACGCCGAAGCCCCCGTGGCCGGCCTGATCGGCCAGCTCGCGCAGGCGCCGTGCGCACTGCCGGTCGTGGCCGGCGACGGCCGCTTCTGCGGCGCGATCAGCAAGACGACGCTGCTGCGCTTCCTCGACCGCGACACGCCGCCGATCGAACCCGTCTCGCCGCATGCCGCGCCCGCACTCGCCGCCGAGCCGCACTGAATTCACGAAGGACCTTGAACGATGAACGACACCACATTGCCTTCCGACCTGAACGCGCCCCTGCTGGACACCCCCGTCCTGGACACGCCCGCCGCGCCCCCTGCCGCCCTCGATCCGTGGGAAGCCATTTCGGCCGCGCCTGACACCTCGAGCGCCAGCGCCTGGCTCGACGCCCCGGCGAACACCGCGCACGCCCTCGCGGGCCAAGCCGACACCGCCACCAACGGCTTCGCGCTGCACCGCCTGTGGGACGGTTCGCTGCCCGTCGAGGCCTGGATCAACCAGGGCCTGGGCTGGGTGGTGGAACACTTCCGGCCCTTCTTCCAGACCGTGCGCCTGCCGATCGACAGCACGCTCAACTCGGTGCAGGGCCTGCTCACCGCCCTGCCCGCGCTGCCGATGATCGCGCTCATCGGCCTGCTCGCCTGGCAGTTCGCCGGCCGCGCGCTGGCCATCGGCACCGTCGTGTCGCTGATGCTGGTGACCGTGCTGGGCATCTGGCCCGAAGCGATGGTCACGCTGTCGCTGGTGCTGACCTCGCTGGTGTTCTGCATGGTCATCGGCCTGCCGCTGGGCGTGCTGCTGGCCAGCAACGACCGCGCCCAACGCGTGATGCGCCCGGTGCTCGACGCCATGCAGACCACGCCGGCATTCGTGTACCTCGTGCCGGTGGTGATGCTGTTCGGCATCGGCAACGTGCCGGGCGTGATCGTGACCATCGTCTTCGCGCTCGCCCCGCTGGTGCGCCTGACCAACCTCGGCCTGCGCCAGGTGCGCCCCGACCTCATCGAGGCCGCGCGCGCCTACGGCGCCTCGCCCTGGCAGATGCTCGTGAAGGTGAAGCTGCCGCTGGCCATGCCCTCGATCATGGCGGGCATCAACCAGGCGCTGATGCTGTCGCTGTCGATGGTGGTGATCGCCTCGATGATCGCCGTGGGCGGCCTGGGCCAGATGGTGCTGCGCGGCATCGGTCGGCTCGACATGGGCCTGGCCACCGTCGGCGGCCTGGGCATCGTGCTGCTGGCGATCACGCTGGACCGCCTGACGCAGGCCATGGGCAAGTCGCGCCGCAGCGCCGGCCACCGCTGGTGGCACACCGGCCCGGCCGGCTTCGCGCTGCGCCTGCTGCAGCGCCTCGTGGGCACGCCCTCGCGCGGCTCGCACGCCGACGACGCCGTGCCAGCCCTTTCCGCGCAAGCGCACTGACCGTCACGGAGGACAACCACGCATGAAGACCACCCGCCTCTTCCTTGCCCGCGGCCTCCTGGCGCTGGGCCTTATCGCCTTCGGTGCGACCGCACAGGCCGCCAACGACCTGCCCGGCCAGGGCATCACCGTGCAGCCGCTGAAAAGCTCGCTCGCCGAGGAAGCCTTCCAGACGCTGCTGGTGATGCGCGCGCTCGAGAAGCTCGGCTACAAGGTCGAGCCGATGAAAGACCTGGAACCCGCCACCGAGCACCTGGCCATTGCCAATGGCGACGCCACCTTCATGGCCAACCACTGGAGCCTGCTGCATGCCGACTTCTACAAGAACAGCGGCGGCGACGCCAGGCTGTGGCGCCAGGGCACGTACTCCGACGGCGCGGTGCAGGGCTACCTGATCGACCGCAAGACCGCCGAGCAATACAACATCACCAACCTCGCGCAGCTGAAGGACCCGGCCATCGCGAAGCTGTTCGATGCCGACGGCGACGGCAAGGCCGACCTCACCGGCTGCAACCCCGGCTGGGGCTGCGAACTGGCCATCGAGAACCACCTGAACGCCTACCAGCTGCGCGACAGCGTGACCCACAAGCAGGGCAGCTACGCCGCGCTCATGGCCGACACCATCGCGCGCTTCAAGCAGGACAAGCCGATCCTGTACTACACATGGACGCCCTACTGGGTCAGCGCCGTGCTGCGCCCGGGCGCCGACGTGGTCTGGCTGCAGGTGCCCTTCTCGCCCGCGCAGGCCGGCGCACAGGTCGACACCCGGCTGCCCAACGGCCGCAACTACGGCTTCCTGGCCAACGAGCAGCGCATCGTCGCCAACCGGACCTTCATCGAGAAGAACCCCGCCGCCGGCCGCCTGTTCGAGGTGATGAAGCTGCCGATCAGCGACATCAACGCGCAGAACCTGCGCATGAGCGAAGGCGCGAACAGCATGCGGGACGTGACGCGGCACACCGACGGGTGGATTCGGGTGCACCAGGCGACGTTCGACGGGTGGATTGCGCAGGCGCGCGCCGCGGCGCGGTAACACGGCCTCACACCCGCGCCGGCGCCCTTTCGCCCGGCGCCGGCCTGCGGTATTGGTGGCTGAGATAATCGAGGGCGTTCCCCCTCCAAGAAGACTCCCCACCATGACGACCACGATCCAGCAGGCCGACCTGATCGAATCGATCAGCGCCGCGCTCCAGTACATCAGCTACTACCACCCCGCGGACTACATTGCCCATTTGGCCAAGGCCTACGAGCGCGAGCAGAGTCCCGCCGCCAAGGACGCCATTGCGCAGATCCTGACCAACAGCAAGATGAGCGCCACGGGCCACCGCCCGATCTGCCAGGACACCGGCATCGTCAACGTGTTCCTCAAGGTGGGCATGGACGTGCGCTGGGGCGGCTTCACCGGTTCGCTGGACGACGCCATCAACGAAGGCGTGCGCCGCGGCTACAACCACCCCGACAACACGCTGCGCGCCTCGGTCGTGGGCGACCCGCAGTTCGATCGCAAGAACACCAAGGACAACACGCCCGCGGTGATCTTCACCGAGATCGTGCCGGGCAACACCGTCGAAGTGACGGTGGCCGCCAAGGGCGGCGGCAGCGAGAACAAGAGCAAGCTGGTCATGCTGAACCCCGGCGACAGCGTGGTCGACTGGGTGCTCAAGACCGTGCCGACCATGGGCGCCGGCTGGTGCCCGCCCGGCATGCTGGGCATCGGCATCGGCGGCACGGCCGAGAAGGCCGCGCTCATGGCCAAGGAAAGCCTGATGGACGACCTGGACATGCACGAACTGCAGGCCAAGGCCGCCTCGGGCGCCGAGCTCAGCAAGGTCGAGGCGCTGCGCCTCGAACTGTTTGAGAAGGTCAATGCCCTGGGCATCGGCGCGCAGGGCCTGGGCGGCCTGGCCACCGTGCTCGACGTCAAGATCCAGATGTACCCCACGCACGCGGCCAGCAAGCCCGTGGCGATGATCCCCAACTGCGCGGCCACGCGCCACGCGCACTTCGTGATGGACGGCAGTGGCCCGGTCTACCTCGATCCGCCGTCGCTCGACCTGTGGCCCGATGTGAACTGGGCCCCCGACGAAAAGAAGAGCAAGCGCGTCAACCTCGACCAGCTCACGCCCGCCGAAGTGGCGAGCTGGAAGCCCGGCGACACGCTGCTGCTGAACGGCAAGATGCTCACCGGCCGCGACGCCGCGCACAAGCGCATCCAGGGCATGCTGGCCAAGGGCGAGAAGCTGCCGGTCGACTTCAAGAACCGCGTCATCTACTACGTCGGCCCGGTCGATCCGGTCGGCAACGAAGCCGTGGGCCCCGCCGGCCCGACCACCGCCACGCGCATGGACGGCTTCACCGAGATGATGCTGGCCGAAACCGGCCTGATCGCCATGATCGGCAAGGCCGAGCGCGGCCCGGTCGCCATCGAGGCGATCAAGAAGCACAAGAGCGCCTACCTCATGGCCGTGGGCGGCGCCGCCTACCTCGTGAGCAAGGCCATCAAGACCGCCAAGGTGGTGGGCTTCGAAGACCTGGGCATGGAAGCCATCTACGAATTCGACGTGGTCGACATGCCCGTGACGGTGGCGGTCGATGCCGGCGGCACCAGCGCGCACATCACCGGCCCGGCCGAGTGGCAAAAGCGCATCGCCAGCGGCGAGTTCAAGACCATTCCGCTGGAAGTCGCTTGAACCCGGTCGGCGTGTTCGACAGCGGCGTCGGGGGGCTGAGCACGCTCGCCGCGCTGCAGGCCGAGCTGCCGACGGAACGCTTCGTCTACTTCGCCGACACCGCGAACGCGCCGTATGGCGAGCGCGGCGACGCCTACGTCATCGCGCACTCGCGCCAGGTGGTCGAACACCTGCTGCGCGCGCACGACATCAAGGCGCTGGTGGTGGCCTGCAACACGGCCACCACGGCGGCGATCCACGTGCTGCGCGCCGAATTCCCCGCGCTGCCCATCGTGGGCCTGGAGCCGGCGCTCAAGCCCGCCGTGGCAACGAGCCGCACGGGCCACATCGCGGTGCTGGCCACGCGCGGCACGCTGGCCAGTGCCCGGTACGCGGCCCTGCGCGAGTCCTTTGGCGGCTCGGCCACGGTGCGGCCCGTGCCCTGCGACGGCCTCGTGAAGGCCATCGAAGGCTTCGACAACCCCGGCATCGCCGCGCTGTGCGCGCGCTACATGGCGCAGGCCGGCCCTTTCGGCGACGGCGCGGGCCAGGTCGACACCGTGGTGCTCGGCTGCACGCACTACCCGCTCGTGAAAGACGAGCTGCAGCGCCACGCACCGCCGACGCTGCGCTTCATCGACACCGGCGCACCGGTCGCGCAGCAGACGCGTCGCGTGCTGACGTCGCTCGGACGGCTGGCCGACGGTCGCAGCGAAGGCACGCTGGTGCTCGAGAGCAGCGGCGACCTGGCGGTGCTCGAAGCCGCCGCGGCGCGCTGGCTTCCCGCACGCGCGCAAAACGCTTCGCTGCCTGCGGCAAACGCCGCCTGACATCACTTCACCGGCCATGCGCGCCCTCCTCTTCCTGCGTCATGCACTCGTTCTGCTGGGCCTGGCCTCGGCCGCCGGCCTGAGCCACGCCGCCTGCGAAAGCGGGTTGGCCGAACGCATGCACGCCAAGCTCTATCCGAAGCAGCCGCTCGACGAGCGGCTGGCCGCCTGCAAGGTCTGGCCGGCGTTTCCCGGCCGCAGCATCGTGGTGCTGCCCATGCCGCGCGAAACCACGGACAAGGGCGCCAAGGTCTTCGACCTCGCGCTGCTGCTGATCCAGCGGCCCGACAACGGCAACACCGACCGCGACACGGTGATCGGGCGGATCTTCCTGCCCGAGGCGCTCGACGAAGACGCCACCACCGCAATCCAGGAGATTCGCGTCGACACCTCGCGCTACGTGCTGTCGGCCGACACGCGCGCCTTCGGCCTGCGCGTGCGCTACCGCGGCAACAGCCCGACCTCGGGCCCGCAGGCCAGCGAGACCGTGCGCCTGTACGTACAGCGCGGCAACAAGCTGCAGCAGGTGCTGCAGGAGGTCGAGCTCGACCACGACAACGGCGGCTGGGACGCCACCTGCACCGGCCACTTCGAGAAGCTGCGCACCATGCTGTCGGTCGCCCGCACCACGAGCAACGGCTTTGCCGATCTGCAGCTGTCGCGCACGCTGGTGCAAAGCCGCGCGCAGGAACAGGAAGACCAGGGTTGCGTCGAGAAAGCGCTGCCCGCCAAGTTCAGCACCGTGACGCTGCGCTATGACGGCGAGCGCTACAAGGTGCCGAAGTCGCTGCAGCAAGCGCCCTGAGGCGCCGGGGCGCCGCTATCGCGCAGCAGCCTTGTCGTGCAGCGCCGCCTTGCGGCCGCGTTGCATGTCGATCGGCAGCAGCAGCAACAGCCCGCCGATGAACAGCGCGGCCGTCGAGAGGATCGCGATGCGCTGGTTGCCGCCGGTGGCCCAGGTGATCGCACCGAAGCTCAGCGGGCCGATGATGCTCGCCAGGCGTGTGGCGAAGGTCCAGAGGCCGAAGAATTCGGCCAGCTGCTGCGGCGGCGCGAGGTAGCCCGTCATCGCGCGCCCGGCCGACTGGCTCGAGCCCATCGCCAGCCCCGCGATGGCGGCGGCCCACCAGAAGCCGCCCTTGGTCGTGACCCATGCGGCAATCACGCACACCGCGATCCACGCAAGCAGCGTGGCGGCCAGCGACACCTTGTGGCCGATGCGGTCCTGCACGTAGCCGAAGGCGAAGGCGCCGAGCGCGGCCGCGACGTTGAGCACGAAGATCAGCACCATCGTCTCGCTCGCGACGAAGCCGATCACCTGCTCGGCGTAGATCGCCGCCAGCGTGATCGCGACCGCCACGCCGCCCTGGTAGCAGACGGTGCAGACCAGCAGCCACATGAAGTCGCGGTAGGCGCGCGCCTGCTGGAAGGTGGCCCGCAATTGCCGCCAGGCGCTGTCCTGGCCACGGCGGGCTTGCGGCACGGCGCGTTCGGGCAGCAGCGCGAAGGTGACACAGGCGGCCACGCCGTAGATCGTCGCCGTGATCAGCATCGTGACCGGCACGAAGTGCGCCGCCGGCAGCCCATGGGCCTGTGACCACAGCACATACGCCAGGCACAGCCCCAGCGCCAGCATGCCGCCGACATAGCCGAAGGCCCAGCCCCAGCCGCTCACCTTGCCCATGCCGTCGGCCGTCGCCAGCTCGGGCAGGAAGGCGCCGGTCAGCGACTCGCCGTAGGAATAGAAAGCATTGGAGACGATCACCAGCGCCATCGCGAGCGCAACGCCCATCGCGCCGCCCGCAAAGCCCGGCGTGAGCGCCAGAGCCGCCGTGGCGAGCACGCAGCCCGTGGTCGTCATGACCAGCACGCGCTTCTTGGCGGCGCGCAGGTCGGCCCAGGCGCCGATGGCGGGCATCGTGAGCATCACGATGGCGTACGAGGTGCTGAGGGCCGCGGTCCACGCGAAGGTGGCCCATGGCGCGCCCTTGGCGATGCCGCCGACGAAGTAGGCGGCGAACACCGCCGTGATCACGACCGTGGTGTAGCCTGAGTTGGCGAAGTCGTACATCGCCCAGCCGAACACCTCGCGCTTGCGCACGCCGGGGCGCAACGCGGAGGCTGGAAACAGGGCCATGCGGCCTTGGGACCGGGCGGTAAGGGAAAGGTCAGTGCAGGTGGCGCGGACGACGGCCACCGCCGTGACCACCACCGCTGCCGCCGCCGGCCCCACCGGCACCGCGCGGACGCTTGCCGATTTCGAGCGAGTTCACGAGCGCGTCGAAACGGTCGCTGAAGAGGCGGTCGATTTCGGCAACCACGCCGCCCAACTCGGCACCGTCGAAGTGGCGTTCCATGAGGTTGACCACGTCTTCGACCAGCAGGTCGCGCTGCACCTGCATGATCGCGGCCGGGTTGGGGCCCACGAACAGCATCAGGAAGTCGTCGCGCGATTCTTCGTCGGGATCACCCTCTTCTTCGTCGAAATCGGTGTCGTAGAAGGTGACTTCGATCGCGGCGCCGCGCTCGGAGAGTTCGTTCAGGCCCATGCACATCTCGTCGAGCGCCTGGCGGAAGTCTTCGTCGCCCGGCACGGTCCAGCAGATCTGCAGCGTGTGGTCCTTCTGCTCGAAGCGGATGCCGGGTTCTTCTTCGTAGGTGCTGGTGGCACCGTCGGCCAGCGATTTGGCGCCTGCGTATTTCCAGAGCGGCCGCAGCGCCTCCTGGATCTGCTCGAAGCTCACGTCCGAGCGCAGCGGCACATCGCCATGCACATGGATCTCAAATGGAGCGTTGTAGCGAGGCATCAAATACTCCCTTGTAAATATGGTGGTACCCGGAACGGGGGTCGAACCCGTATGCCCCGATTAAGGAAGCGGCGGATTTTAAGTCCGATGTGTCTACCAATTTCACCATCCGGGCCTCGGGTTGAACATCGACGATAACCCAAATGAAACAAGCCCCGGCAACGTCGGTTGGCGGGGCTTGTGTATCGGAGCCGATCGGTCTTGACGAGAGGGTGGAGGCGCGACCCGGAGTCGAACCGGGCTAGACGGATTTGCAATCCGTTGCATAACCGCTTTGCTATCGCGCCACGCTGAATAACGAAATCGAACTGCGAAAAAAAGGGAAGCTGCTTGCTTCCCTTTTTCAAAACTGGAGCGGGAAAAGAGTCTCGAACTCTCGACCTCAACCTTGGCAAGGTTGCGCTCTACCAACTGAGCTATTCCCGCGTTTCGAGCCTCAAATTATATACCAGTTTTTTGAGGCTTCACAAGTTCTGCAATCAATCGATCAATGTTTGACCGAGCCTTCGACGGCCGGCGCCCCAGCGCGCTGCTTGGCCAGTTCGGCCACTGCAGCAGCCGAAGCGGCCACCTCTTCGTCGGACAGCGGCTCGGGCATCTTCTCGAGTGCGATCTCGAGCACCTTGTCGATCCACTTCACCGGCACGATCTCGAGGCCGTTCTTCACGTTCTCGGGAATGTCCTGCAGGTCCTTGGCGTTCTCTTCGGGGATCAGCACGGTCTTGATGCCGCCGCGCAGGGCGGCCAGCAGCTTTTCCTTCAGGCCGCCGATGGCCGTGACCTCACCGCGCAGCGTGATCTCGCCGGTCATCGCGACGTCGGCACGCACCGGGATGCCCGTGAGCGCCGACACGAAGGCCGTCGTCATCGCCGCGCCCGCGCTCGGGCCGTCCTTGGGCGTGGCGCCGTCGGGCACGTGGATGTGGATGTCGCGCTTCTCAAACACCTCGTCCTTGATGCCCAGGCGGCGCGAGCGGCTGCGCACCACGGTGCGCGCGGCCTCGACCGATTCCTTCATCACGTCGCCCAGCGAACCGGTGCGGCTGATCACGCCCTTACCGGGCATGGTCACGGCCTCGATCGTCAGCAGGTCGCCGCCGACTTCGGTCCAAGCAAGGCCGACCACCTGGCCGACCTGGTTCTGCTTCTCGGCCAGGCCGAAGCTGTACTTGCGCACGCCGAGGAACTCGTTGAGGTTCTCGCCGTCGACCGTGACCTTCGGCGTCAGTTGCTTGAGCAGCAGGCCCTTCACCACCTTGCGGCAGATCTTGGAGAGCTCGCGCTCCAGCGAACGCACGCCGGCTTCCCGTGTGTAGTAGCGCACGATGTCGCGCACGGCGGCTTCGGTGACGGCCAGTTCGTCGTCCTTCACGCCGTTGTTCTTCATCTGCTTGGGCAGCAGGTACTTGATCGCGATGTTGGTCTTCTCGTCCTCGGTGTAGCCCGAGAGGCGGATGACTTCCATGCGGTCCAGCAGCGCCGGCGGAATGTTCATCGAGTTCGAGGTGGCGACGAACATGACGTCGCTCAGGTCGAAGTCGACTTCCACGTAGTGGTCGCCGAAGGTGTGGTTCTGCTCGGGGTCGAGCACTTCGAGCAGCGCGCTCGACGGGTCGCCGCGGAAGTCGGTGCCCAGCTTGTCGATTTCGTCGAGCAGGAACAGTGGGTTGCGCGTGCCGATCTTGCTCAGCCCCTGCAGCACCTTGCCCGGCAGCGCGCCGATGTAGGTGCGGCGGTGGCCGCGGATCTCGGCTTCGTCGCGCATGCCGCCCAGCGCCATGCGGGTGTACTTGCGGCCGGTCGCCTTCGCGATCGACTGCCCCAGCGAGGTCTTGCCGACACCCGGTGGGCCCACGAGGCACAGGATGGGTGCCTTCACCTTGTCGACGCGTTGCTGCACCGCGAGGTATTCAAGGATGCGGTCCTTGACCTTCTCGAGGCCGTAGTGGTCGGCGTTGAGCACGGCCTCGGCATTGGCCAGGTCGTGCTTGATCTTGGTCTTCTTGCTCCACGGCAGGCTGATGAGCACGTCGATGTAGTTGCGCACCACCGTGGCTTCGGCCGACATGGGCGACATGAGCTTGAGCTTCTTGAGCTCGCCCTCGGCCTTCTTCAGGCCTTCCTTGGACATCTTGGCGAGCTTGATCTTCTTTTCGATCTCCTCGATGTCCGCGCCCTCTTCGCCTTCGCCGAGCTCCTTCTGGATGGCCTTGACCTGCTCGTTGAGGTAGAAGTCGCGCTGGTTCTTCTCCATCTGGCGCTTCACGCGGCCACGGATCTTCTTGTCGACATTCAGGATGTCGACTTCGCGTTCGAGCTGGCCGAACAGGTTTTCCAGGCGCGCCTTGACGTCGTCCAGGTCGAGCACGGCCTGCTTGTTGTCGAGCTTGAGCGGCAGGTGGGCGGCGATGGTGTCGGCCAGGCGGCCGGCGTCGTCGATGCTCGAGATCGAGGTGAGGATCTCGGGCGGGATCTTCTTGTTCAGTTTGACGTACTGGTCGAACTGCTGCATCACCGCGCGGCGCAGCGCCTCGACCTCGGTGCCCTTCTCGCCGCCTTCGGGCGCCTCGACGGGCGTCACGTTGGCCGAGAAGTGCGTTTCGCCGTCATCGATGCGGTTCACACGGGCGCGCTGCTGGCCTTCGACCAGCACCTTCACGGTGCCGTCGGGCAGCTTGAGCATCTGCAGGATGGTCGAGACGCAGCCGACCTCGAACATGTCCTCGACCGAGGGTTCGTCCTTGGCGGCGGCCTTCTGGGCCACCAGCATGATGCGGCGCTCGGCCTCCATCGCCAGCTCGAGCGCCTTGATGCTCTTCGGGCGACCCACGAAGAGCGGGATCACCATGTGGGGAAACACCACGACGTCCCGCAGCGGCAGCAGCGGCAGGTCGAGGGCTTCGGGGGGCAATGGGGTATGACCAGACATGAGCGTCCTTGTCCTTTAGGCCTTTTTCGCCGTTTCGCGGTACACGAGCAGCGGGGGCTTGTTTTCGTCGATGGTCGATTCCTCGACCACCACCTTGTCGACATTGGTCGCGTTCGGCAATTCGAACATGGTGTCGATCAGCGACTGTTCAAGGATCGAGCGCAGGCCGCGCGCGCCTGTCTTGCGGGCCAGCGCCTTGCGGGCGATCGCCTTGAGCGCCGCGGGACGGATTTCGAGGTCCACGCCCTCCATCTGCAGCAGCTTGGTGAACTGCTTCACCACCGCATTCTTGGGCTCGGTCAGGATCTGCACCAACGCGTCTTCGCTCAGCTCGGCCAGCGAGGCGACCACGGGCATGCGGCCCACGAGTTCGGGGATCAGGCCGAACTTGATCAGGTCTTCGGGCTCGACTTCGCGGAACACCTCGGTGATGCTGCGCTGGGCCTTGCTCTTCACTGCGGCGCCGAAGCCGATACCCGAGGCCTCGGTGCGGTTTTCGATGACCTTCTCCAGGCCCGCAAAGGCGCCGCCGCAGATGAACAGGATGTTGGTCGTGTCGATCTGCAGGAAGTCCTGGTTCGGGTGCTTGCGCCCGCCCTGGGGCGGCACGCTGGCCATGGTGCCTTCGATGAGCTTGAGCAGCGCCTGCTGCACGCCCTCGCCCGACACGTCGCGCGTGATCGAGGGGTTGTCGGACTTGCGCGAGATCTTGTCGATTTCGTCGATGTAGACGATGCCGCGCTGGGCGCGCTCAACCTCGTAGTTGCAGCTTTGCAGCAGCTTCTGGATGATGTTCTCGACGTCCTCGCCCACATAACCGGCTTCGGTCAGCGTGGTGGCGTCGGCCATCACGAAGGGCACGTCGAGCATGCGCGCAAGCGTTTGCGCCAGCAGCGTCTTGCCCGAACCCGTGGGGCCGATCAGCAGGATGTTGCTCTTGCTGAGCTCGACCTCGTCGCCCTTGGTGTTCTTTTCCTTGTGGCGCAGGCGCTTGTAGTGGTTGTAGACCGCCACCGACAGCATGCGCTTGGCCGGCTCCTGGCCGATCACGTAGTTGTCGAGGTTGGTCTTGATCTCCAGCGGCGTGGGCAGGTCGCTGCGCGCGTCGCGCGCTTCCTCACCGGCCGGCAGCTCGTCACGGATGATCTCGTTGCACAGGTCGATGCATTCGTCGCAGATGAAGACCGAAGGGCCCGCGATCAGCTTCTTGACCTCATGCTGGCTCTTGCCGCAGAACGAGCAATAAAGCGTTTTTTCGCTGGAGGTGCCTTTTTTTTCGGCCATGGACTTTTGCCTCGTGACAGGGTATGGACAATGATAACTAAACAAAAACGGCGTTTCCCGTGTGGGAAACGCCGTTTTTGCCATTCTGGCGCCCGAGGCGCCGGGCGGCATTAACCGCGCTGGGAGACGACCTGGTCGACCAGGCCGTAATCCTTGGCCTCGTCGGCGGTCAGGAAGTAGTCGCGCTCGGTGTCCGACTTGACCTTTTCCAGCGGCTGGCCAGTGCGTTCGGCCAGGATGCGGTTCATCTGGTCCTTGGTGCGCAGGATGTCGCGCGCATGGATCTCGATGTCGGTGGCCTGGCCGCGTGCGCCGCCGAGCACCTGGTGGATCATGATCTTGGAGTTGGGCAGCGAGAAACGCTTGCCCTTCTCGCCGGCCGCCAGCAGGAAGGCGCCCATGCTGGCCGCGAAGCCCAGGCACATGGTCGACACCGACGGCTTGATGAACTGCATCGTGTCGTAGATCGCCATGCCGGCGCTCACGCTGCCGCCCGGGGAGTTGATGTAGAACGAAATGTCCTTGTCCGGGTTCTCGCTCTCGAGGAACAGCAACTGGGCCACCACGAGGTTGGCGGTCTGGTCGTTGACCTCGCCCACCAGGAAGATGATGCGTTCCTTGAGGAGACGCGAGTAGATGTCATACGACCGCTCGCCGCGGCCCGACTGCTCGACGACCATCGGGATCATGCCGAGGCCTTGAATTTCCTGTGCGCTCATGAATTTGCTCTCCGGAAAATGGATTCGTTCGCTCTGATTGAACTGTACGCCTGAGTGAAATGGGGCTCGTGCCGCAAAGCACAAGCCCCATCGGCGTTGCTGCATGCAGCGACGGAAACCAGCTTACTGCTGCTGCGCCATCAGTTCGTCGAACGACACCGACTTTTCGTTGACCTTGGCCTTGCCCAGCACGAAGTCGGTCACGTTGTTCTCGATGACCACGGCTTCGACTTCCGCCAGGCGGTTGTTGTCGCTGAAGTACCAGCGCACGACGTCTTGCGGCTTCTCGTAGCTGGCGGCCAGCTCGTCGATGTGGGCCTTGATCTGCTCGGGCTTGGCTTGCAGGTTGTTGGCACGCACCAGCTCGGCCACGACCAGGCCCAGGCGCACGCGGCGTTCGGCTTGCGGGCGGAACACTTCCTCGGGGATCGGGGCCTTGTCGGCGTCCTTGATGCCGCGCTGCTTGAGCTCGGCGCGGGCGCCGTCGATCATGCGGGCGACTTCCGACTGCACGCTGGCGTTGGGCAGGTCGAGTTCGGCGTTGGCCACCAGGGCGTCCATCACGGCGTTCTTGTTGCGGGCCAGCAGGCGGAACTTCACTTCGCGCTCGAGGTTGCGCTTGATGTCGGCGCGCAGGCCTTCCACGGTGGCTTCGGCGATGCCGAGCGACTTGGCCAGCTGCTCGTTGACTTCGGGCAGGTGCGAAGCTTCGATCTTCTTCACGGTGACCATGAAGTCGGCCTGCTTGCCGGCCACGTCCTTGCCATGGTAATCGGCCGGGAACGACAGCGGGAAGGTGCGGCTGTCGCCGGACTTCATGCCGCGCACGGCGTCTTCGAATTCCTTGAGCATCTGGCCTTCGCCGACGACGAACTGGAAGTCTTCGGCCTTGCCGCCCTGGAAGGGCTCGCCGTCGATCTTGCCTTCGAAGTCGACCGTCACGCGGTCGTTGTCTTCGGCCACGGCGTCCTGGGCGCGCTGGGCGAAGGTACGGCGCTGCTTGCGCAGGATGTCCAGGGTCTTGTCGATGGCTTCGTCGCCGACTTCGGCCGACAGCTTCTCGACTTCAGCGCCCGACAGGTCGTTGATCTTGACTTCGGGGAACACTTCGAAGACCGCGTCGAAGGCGAGCTGGCCTTCAGGCGACTCTTCCTTCTCGGTGATGCGGGGCTGGCCGGCGACGCGCAGCTTGGCTTCGTTGGCGGCTTGCGAGAAGGCCTCGCCGACCTTGTCGTTCATGACTTCGTAATGCACCGAGTAGCCATAGCGCTGGGCCACGACGTTCATCGGCACCTTGCCGGGACGGAAGCCGTCCATCTTGACGGTGCGCGCGAGCTTCTTGAGGCGCGAATCGACTTCGTTCTGGATGGTGCCGACCGGCAGGGTCAGCGTGATCTTGCGTTCGAGCTTCTCGAGAGTTTCAACGTTCACGGTCATGGTGTCTTCCTTGTGAGGGGTGTGGCTGGTGCGCGGGGCCGGACTCGAACCGGCACGTTCTTGCGAACGTCAGGACCTAAACCTGGTGCGTCTACCAATTTCGCCACCCGCGCGATGCCAAATTTCAGGTGAATGCAAAGGCGGACGGCCTCGGCGCTGCGGAAAAACCGCTGGCCCAAGACCGTCCGCCTGAAATCGGTCAACCGCGCATTTTAAACGCAAGAATGGGGGCCTTCCGGCTTCCCCCTTTGGGGGATTTCACCCACTCTCGCGCAAGGGATACGGGCCGCGCGAAAACGGCCCGTGAAAAGCGCCTTGTCAGGCGGCAGCGGTTTGCGGCTCCCGCTTGATGCGGAAGGCCGCGGCATACATGGCCGGCAGCGCCAGCAGCGTCAGCACGGTGGCCACGATCAGCCCGCCCATGATGGCCACGGCCATCGGGCCCCAGAACACGCTGCGCGACAGCGGGATCATCGCCAGCACCGCCGCCGCGGCGGTCAGCACGATGGGGCGCAGGCGCCGCACGGCCGACTCGACGATCGCGTCCCAGGCCGGCACGCCGGCGGCGCGGTCGAGCTCGATCTGGTCGATCAGGATCACGGCGTTGCGCTGGATCATGCCCATCAGTGCGATCACGCCGAGCAGCGCCACGAAGCCGAAAGGCCGGTTCAGCAGCAGCAGCGCGGCGGCCACGCCGGCGATGCCCATCGGGCCGGTGATGAACACCAGCAGCGAACGGCTGAAGCTGTGCAGCTGCAGCATCAGCAGCGTGAACACCAGGAACAGCATGATCGGCACGCCCGCCACGATCGAGGCCGAGCCCTTGGAGCTTTCCTCCACGGCGCCCGCCACCTCGATGCGGTAGCCGCCCTGCCCGGCCGCATGCCAGCCGGCCTCGAGCTGACGCAGTTTCGGCAGCAGCTGTTCGGTCACGGTGGCGCCCTGCAGGCCTTCCACCACGTCGCCCTGCACGGTGATGGCGTAGTCGCGGTTCTCGCGCCACATCACGCCCGGTTCCCAGGTGAACACCGGACGGGCGATCTGCGTGAGCGGGATCGAACGGCCCGTGGTCGTCGGGATATAGGCGTTGCCGATGTCCGAGATGGCCTCGCGCTCGTCGGCCGACTGGCGCAGCACGATGTCGATCAGCAGGTCGTTCTCGCGGTACTGGCCGACCGTGGTGCCGCTGA
Source organism: Variovorax sp. GW458-11-26-14-LB1 (assembly GCF_059423965.1). Classification (NCBI taxonomy): domain Bacteria; kingdom Pseudomonadati; phylum Pseudomonadota; class Betaproteobacteria; order Burkholderiales; family Comamonadaceae; genus Variovorax; species Variovorax sp. GW458-11-26-14-LB1. Next base: position 85,370 of record NZ_JBWKYW010000010.1, on the reverse strand, counting down.
ACATGGTGCGCGAAGCCTGGGCGATGGCCTGGCTGGTCACGCCGAGCGCACGCGCCTTGGCCTGGTCGATCTCCAGGCGGATCACCTTGACCGACTCGTTCCAGTTGTCGTTCACGCCGCGCATGTTGGGGCTCTCGCGCAACACGGCCTTCACCTCGTCGGCGCGGGCGCGCAGCTGGGCGGGCTCGGTGCCGATCACGCGGAACTGCACCGGGTACGGCACCGGCGGGCCGTTGGGCAGCAGCTTGACGCGGCCGCGCACCTCGGGGAACTCCTCGGCCAGCAAGGCGGGCAGGCGCAGGCGCAGCGTCTCGCGCACCTTCAGGTCCTTGGCCAGCACGATGAGCTGCGACACGTTGGTCTGCGGAAAGACCTGGTCCAGCGGCAGGTAGAAGCGCGGCACGCCGGAACCGATCCAGGTGCTGACGGTCTTCACGCCCTCTTCCTTCATCACGCGCTGTTCGACGCGCTTGGCCACTTCTTCGTTGGCGGCGAACGAGGTGCCTTCGGGGAACCAGATGTCCACCATGATCTCGGGCCGGCTCGAATCGGGGAAGAACTGCTGCTGCACCTTGCCCATGCCGACGATGCCCAGCGCAAAGATCAGCACGGTGGCGCCGATGGTCAGCCAGCGATGCTGCACGCACCAGTTCACGGCGCGGCGGAAGCTGTTGTAGAACGGCGTGTCGAACAGCTCGTGCGGCGGCGCGTCGGGGTCGTGCGGCTTCACCTTGAGCAGCAGCGTGCCCAGGTACGGCACGAAGTACACCGACACGATCCACGACAGCACCAGCGCGATCACCGTCACCGCGAAGATCGCGAAGGTGTACTCGCCCGTCACCGACTTGGCGATGCCGATCGGCAGGAAGCCCGCCGCCGTGATGAGCGTGCCCGTGAGCATCGGCTTGGCCGTGACGTCGTAAGCGAAGGTGGCGGCGCGGACCTTGTCGTAGCCCTCTTCCATCTTCCGCACCATCATCTCGACCGCAATGATCGCGTCGTCGACCAAGAGGCCCAGCGCAATGATGAGCGACCCCAGCGATATCTTGTGCAGCCCGATGCCAAAGTAGTTCATGGCCAGGAAGGTCACGGCCAGCACCAGCGGAATGGTGATCGCCACCACCAGCCCGGGGCGCATGTCGATGTACCAGCCGAAGCGCCCGCCCTTGTGCAGGCCGAGCGCGATGATGCTCACGGCCAGCACGATGGCCACGGCCTCGATGAGCACGCCCACGAACTCGTTGACCGAGCTGGCCACCGACACCGGCTGGTCCTGCACCTGTGCCAGCTTCACGCCGGCCGGCAGGCGCTGGTCGATGGTGGCGGTGGTGGCCTTGAGCGCCTTGCCCAGCGCGATGATGTCGCCACCCTTGGCCATCGACACACCGAGCGCAATCACTTCCTTGCCCTGGTGGTGCACCTTGACGGCCGGCGGATCGACATACCCGCGGCGGATCTCGGCGATGTCGCCGAGCTTGATCTGGTTGCCCGAGCTGCCGCGGATCGGCATTTCGCGCAGCTGCTCGACGCTGGTGAACTGGCCGCCCACGCGCACCTGCACCACATCGAGCGGCGACTGGATCGTGCCGGCGCTTTCGACCGCGTTCTGCGAGCCGAGCTGGGCCAGCACGGCGTTGAAGTCGAGCCCCAGCTGGGCCAGGCGCTTCTGCGAAATCTCGATGAAGACTTTTTCGTCCTGCACGCCGAACTGGTCGACCTTGGCCACGTCCTTCACGCGCAGCAGCTGCTGGCGCACGTCGTCGGCCAGCGTCTTGAGCTCGGCGTAGCTGAAGCCTTCGCTTTCCAGTGCGTAGATCACGCCGTAGACGTCGCCGAAGTCATCATTGAAGAACGGCCCCTGCACGCCCGCGGGCAAGGTGCCGCGCATGTCGCCGATCTTCTTGCGCACCGTGTACCAGACGTTGGCCACCTCGGCGGCCTTCGACGAGTCCTTGATCTGGAAAATGATCTGCGACTCGCCCGGCTTGGAGTAGCTGCGGATCTTGTCGGCGTACGGCGCTTCCTGCAGCGTGCGCTCCAGCTTGTCGGTGACCTGCTCGGCCACCTGTTGCGCGGTGGCGCCGGGCCAGTAGGTGCGCACCACCATCGCACGGAAGGTGAACGGCGGGTCTTCGTCCTGGCCGAGCTGGAAGTACGCGAAGGCGCCCAGCACCATCAGCACCACCATCAGGTAGCGCGTGAGGGGCGCGTGGTCCAGCGCCCATTTGGAAAGATTGAAGCCGGGCGACTTGTACTCGGACGCCGGAGTTGTCGCAGGGGTTGCGGGGGTCGCTGGGCCTTCCGTCATTTGGCGGCACCCGTTGCGATCTCCTTCTTCGTCGCGGCCACGGCCTCGACGGCCTGCTGCTTCGCCTGCGCCTGTTGCTGGCCATTGGCGGCGGCCGCCATGGCCTCCTTCGACTGGTAGATGGTGACCTTCTGCCCCGGCGACAGCACGTGCACGCCCGCGGCCACGACCATCATCCCGGTCGACAGGCCCGAGCCGATCACCGCCTCATTGCCGTCGGCCGTGACCACCTGCACCGGCTGCGAGCGCACGGTCATGCTGTCCTTGTCGAGCACCCAGACCGCCGAGCCCTTGCCTTCCTGGCGCAGTGCGCTGGTCGGCAGCTTGATCACCGCGACGTCGGTGCGCGCCAGCGCCTGTGGCCGGGCGTAGACGGTGGCGCCGAGCGCCGGCGAGGTCGCGGCGTCGATCGACACCTTGACCGAGTAGGTCCGCGTGACCGCGTCGGCACTGGCCGCCACCTCGCGCACCTGGCCCTGCAGCACCTCGCCGCCGGACCAGCCGCGCACCGCGACCGGCGAGCCGGGCTTGATCAGCGCGGCGCGGTCTTCAGGCACCGCAAACACCACGTCGCGCGCGCCGTCCTGGGCGATGCGCACGACCGGCGTGCCGGCCTGCACCACCTGCCCCGGCTCGGCCTCGATGGCGGTGATGATGCCCGCCACGTCGGCCACCAGCGTCGTGTAGCTGGCCTGGTTGCCTTGCGAGGCCAGTTGCGCCTGCGCCTGTTCAAGCTGGGCCTGCGCGGCCTTCCATGTGGTTTCGCGGCGTTCCAGTTCAGCGCCGCTGATGAAGTTCTGCGAGCGCAGCTCGGTGTAGCGCTTCAGGTCGGCGGCTGCGAGGTCGCGGTTGGTCTGCGCGGCGGCCTGCTGGGCACGGGCGGCCTCGGCGGCCAGGCGGTAATCCTGCGGATCGAGCTGCGCCAACACCTGGCCGGCCTGCACGTGCTGGCCGAGTTCGGCCTGGCGGCGGATGATCTTGCCCGCCACCCGGAAGCCCAGGCGCGATTCGACCCGGGCCCGCACCTCGGCCGAGAACTCGGGCTGGGCGTCGTAGTCGCTGGTCCCGACGGTCACGAACTTGACCGCCCTCACGGGCTCCTGGGCAGGCGGTTTCGGCGAACAGCCGGCCAGAAAGATGGCGGGAAGCAGCAGCCAGGCGGCGCTGCGGGCACGGAGTGAGGCGGCGGAGGCGGTCATGAGACACCCAAGAAGAGAGGAACCGGGCCATTAATGACCCACCGGTTAGTAATCTAGGGTAAACGTTAAACAGTGTCAATGACCCGCCGGTCAGTTGACCATGCTCACGCTAAGTTCTCTGCCCCATTTCGACCAACCGGTTATCAGGAAGCTCGAAGTAATCGGATGCCCGGCCCGCGTTGCGCTGCAGCCAGCCGAACAGCACCCGTCGCACCGGGTTCATGCCCGGCAGGTTCTCCTCGCCCACCGAGGCGCGGGAGACGAAGTACGAGGTCTTCATCGAGTCGATGGCCAGGGTCTTCTGGTAGGCCAGGATGCGGATGAACTCGGGCACGTCGGCGCGCTCCATGAAGCCGTGCCGCGCGGTGACCACCCAGATGCCGTCCATCAGCTGCTCGGCCTCGATGCGCAGGCGCGCGTCCACGCGCGGCGTATCGCACGAGAGCACGCGCAGCACGATCACCTGCTCGTGCAGCACCTGGTTGTGCTTGAGGTTGTGCAGCAGCGCGTGCGGCACCGCCGTGGCGTCAGGATTCAGGAACACGGCCGTGCCGCTCACCCGGTGCGGCATGTTCAGCGCCAGCGACTCGACGAAGGGGCGCAGCGGCAGGCTGTCGGCCGCCGCCGCTTCCAGGCCCAGGCGCCGGCCCTTGGCCCAGGTGGTGAACAGCACCATCACCCCGGCCGCCACCGCCAGCGTGAGCCAGCCGCCCTCGGCCACCTTCAGGCTGTTGGACACCACGAAGGTCAGGTCGACCGCAGCGAAGGCCACCACGCCGACCGCCACCGCCACCTTGTTCCAGCGCCACAGGCCCCAGGCCACGATGCCGGCCAGCAATGTGGTCGTCACCATCGTGATCGACACCGCGATGCCATACGCCGCCGACAGCGCGCCCGAACTGCGGAAGCCCAGCACCAGCAGCAGCACGCCGACCATCAGCAGCCAGTTGACGGCTGGCACGTAGATCTGCCCGATGGCCGTGCCCGAGGTCTGCACCACGCGCATGCGCGGCAGGTAGCCCATGCGCATCGCCTGCGCGGTGAGCGAGAAGGCGCCCGAGATCACCGCCTGCGACGCGATCACCGTGGCCATGGCGGCCAGCACCACCATCGGCAGCACGCCCCATGACGGAAAGAGCCGGAAGAACGGGTTGTCGATGGCCGCCGGGTTCGCCAGCACCAGCGCGCCCTGCCCGAAGTAGTTGAGCACCAGCCCCGGCAAAGCGATGAAGAGCCACGCGAGACGGATCGGCCTGGCGCCGAAGTGCCCCATGTCGGCATACAGCGCCTCCCCGCCCGTGAACGCCAGGAACACCGCGCCCAGCACGGCCAGCGATTGCGCCCGGTGCTCGACCAGGAAGCCCACCGCCCGGCGCGGGTCGAGCGCCGCCAGCACCTGCGGCTGCTGCAGCACCTGCCACAGCCCCGCCACGCCCAGCACCAGGAACCACAGCAGCATCACCGGCCCGAAGATCCTGCCGACCACGCCCGTGCCCTTCTTCTGCACCATGAACAGCCCGACGAGGATGGCCAACGTGATCGGGATCACCACCCGCTGCAGCACCGGCGCCTGCACCTCCAGGCCCTCGACCGCCGACAGCACCGAGATCGCCGGCGTGATCAGGCTGTCGCCGTAGAACATGGCCGCGCCCACCAGGCCCAGAACCCCGATCCCGCGCCACACCCAGGGCCGGGTCTTCGGGCCGGAAACGGCGTTGCGCGCCAGCGCCTGCAGCGCCAGGATGCCGCCCTCGCCGTCGTGGTCGGCGCGCAGCACGAACACCACGTACTTGAGCGTCACCACGAACATCAGGCCCCAGAAGATCAGCGAGAGCAGGCCCAGCACCGCGTCGGGCGAGAACGGCACGCCGTGCTCGGGGTTCATCGTCTCCTTGAAGGCGTACAGCGGCGAGGTGCCGATGTCGCCGAAGACGACGCCCAGCGCCGCGATCATCAGCCCCGGCCCGGCCGGATGTGCGGTGTCGCCCGAAGCGGGAAGCGCAGTCCCGGAAGCCGCGGCAGTTGCTTTCATCGTCATGGGCGAAAGAGAGATGGAAAGTGGCGACGCCGCCAGCATAGTGCCCGGACATGACGTCGCCGACAATCGTGGCGTGTCCGCCACTCCTCCTGCCAATCCTCGTCATGCCGCCGCGCCGGCCCATTACGAAAACTTCCCCGTGGCCTCGTGGCTGTGCCCGCCGCACCTGCGCCCGCCGATTGCCGCGATCTACCACTTTGCCCGCACCGCCGACGACATCGCCGACGAAGGCGACGCCTCGCCCGATGCGCGCCTGGCCGAGTTGCGCGCCTACCGCGAGGAACTGGCCGCCGCCGCGCGCGGCGACGCGCTGTCCGACTCGCGCTGGCCCCATGTGTTCGGCCCGCTGGCCTGGGCCATCACCGAGTACCGCCTGCCCGAAGACCTGCTCGCCGACCTGCTCAGCGCCTTCATGCAGGACATCGAGAAAACCCGCGACCGCGGCACCTATGCCGACCGCGCCGAGCTGCTCGACTACTGCCGCCGCTCCGCCAACCCGGTCGGCCGGCTGCTGCTGCACCTGTACGGCGTGACCGATGCGCAGGCGCTGGCCCAGAGCGACGCCATCTGCAGCGCGCTGCAGCTCATCAACTTCTGGCAGGACCCGAGCGTCGACCTGCCGCGCGGGCGCTTCTACTTTCCGCGCACCGACTGCGCGCGGCGCGGCCTGACGTCCGAGCATTTCAAGGTCTTCGCGCCGCTGTCTTCCGCGCCGCCACCGCAGGAAGCTATCAATCTGATAGCGGTGGTGGCCTTCTGGGCGCGCGAGCTCATGACCGAGGGCGCCCCGCTCGTGCACCGCCTGCCGGGCCGCGTGGGCTGGGAGCTGCGCCTGGTCGTGCAGGGCGGCCTGCGCATCCTCGACAAGATCGAGGACCTGGGCTTCGACACCTTCACGCAGCGCCCCACCGTCGGCAAGGCCGACGCGCCCGTGCTGCTCTGGAAGGCATGGCGGATGCGGAGACAATCACGGCCCATGAAAGCAGCGCCTCCCCGATGAATCCCGAGCAATACGTGCAAGACAAGGCCGCCGCTTCGGGCAGCAGTTTCTATTACGCCTTCCTGTTCCTGCCCAAGCCGCGGCGCGCCGCGATCACGGCTTTTTATGCCTTCTGCCGCGAGGTCGACGACGTGGTCGACGAGGTCTCCGACCCCGGCGTGGCTGCCACCAAGCTCGCCTGGTGGCGCACCGAGGTCGCCCAGGCCTTCGCCGGCACGCCGCGCCATCCGGTCATGCAGGCGCTCATGCCGCATGCCGCCACCTACGGCATCGAGGCGCGCCAGCTCAACGAAGTGATCGACGGCTGCCAGATGGACCTGGACCAGACCCGCTACCTCGACTTCCCCGGCCTCGCGCGCTACTGCCACCTGGTGGCCGGCGTGGTTGGCGAGGTGGCGGCGCGCATCTTCGGCCAGACCGATCCGCAGACCACCGCCTACGCCCACAAGCTCGGCCTGGCGCTGCAGCTGACCAACATCCTGCGCGACGTCGGCGAAGACGCGCTGCGCGGTCGCATCTACCTGCCCGTCAACGAGCTGCAGCAGTTCGACGTGAAGGCGCACGAGATCCTGAACCGCGTGCACTCCGACCGTTTTGTCGCGCTCATGAAGTTCCAGGCCCAGCGCGCCCACGCCGCCTACGACGAGGCGCTGGCCCTGCTGCCGCTGGCCGACCGCCGCACCCAGAAGCCCGGCCTGATGATGGCCAGCATCTACCGCACGCTGCTGCGCGAGATCGAGCGTGACGACTTCCAGGTGCTCAACCAGCGCATCAGCCTGACGCCCGTGCGCAAGTTCTGGCTGGCCTGGAAAGTCCAGGCGCTGGGCCGGATATGACGCCCCACCCTTCGTGCCCATGAGGCTCGCCGTCATCGGCGCCGGCTGGGCCGGCCTGGCCTGCGCCGTCGAGGCCACGCGCCTCGGCCACGCCGTCACCCTGTTCGAGGCCGCGCCGATGGCCGGCGGGCGGGCGCGGCGGGTCGATCACATGCACGGCATGGCGCTGGACAACGGCCAGCACATCCTGATCGGCGCCTACACCGCCACGCTGGCGCTCATGCGCGACGTGGGGGTCGATGTCGACACCGCCCTGCAGCGCCTGCCGCTGTCGCTGCGCTTTGCCGACGGCGGCGGGCTGCAGCTGCCCGCGGGCCGGCCGCCGCCGCTCGACCTGCTCATCGGCATCTTCACCGCGCGCGGCTGGACCTGGCGCGACAAGGCCGCGCTGCTGGCCACCGCCGTGCGCTGGCGTCTCGCGGGCTTTCGCTGCGCGCCCGGCACCAGCGTTGCCACGCTGTGCGCCGGCCTCACGCCGCGCGTGATGCACGAACTCATCGAGCCGCTGTGCGTCTCGGCGCTGAACACGCCCGTGCCGCAATCGAGCGGCCAGGTGTTCCTGCGCGTGCTGCACGACGCGCTGTTCAGTGGACGCGGCGGCGCCGACCTGCTGCTGCCGCGCGTGGACCTCGGCGCCCTGCTGCCCGATGCCGCGCTGGCCTGGCTCGCGCGGCACGGCGCCACCGCGCGCATCGGCCACCGCGTGCGCGCCATCGCGCCCGAGGGCGACCGGTGGCGCGTCGATGACGAGGTCTTCGACCAGGCCGTGCTGGCCTGCGCGCCCTGGGACGCCGCGCGCCTTGTGCGTGCCACCGGCCTGCCGGCCGCTTCGCGCTGGTGCAACGTCACCGAATCGCTGCGCTTCGAGGCGATTGCCACGGTCTACGTACGCGACGCCGCGCCGCTGGCCGAACCGATGCTCGCGCTGCGCAGCCAGCCGGGCAGCGCGCCGGCCCAGTTCGTGTTCGACCGCGGCCAGCTCGGTGGACCAGAAGGCGTGCTCGCCTTCGTCGTGAGCGCCAACGAGACGCCGCGCGAGATGCTCGAGAAACAGGTGCTCGCGCAAGCCGGCGCGCAGCTCGGGCAGCCCGGCCTCACGCCGATCCAGACCGTGGTCGAAAAACGCGCCACCTTCGCCTGCACGCCCGGCCTGGCCCGCCCGCCGGCCGCCATCGCGCCGGGACTGCAGGCCTGCGGCGACTACACCGAAGGCCCTTATCCCGCCACCCTCGAAGGTGCGGTCCTCAACGGACTGGCCGTCGCGCGCTCGCTTGCCACCTCATGACCACGACCCTGCGCTACCTGGATTTCGACTACAGCGAAGACACCGAAGACCACGGCACCTTCGACGCCATGGCCTCGACCCCGCCCGAGCGCACGCCCGAGGTGGAAGCCGAGATCGCGCAGGTGCTGGCCTGGGCCGAGGCCACCTTCCCCGGTGCGCGCGGCGCGCTCGACGACGGTGCGGTGTGGGACTGCGACGTGCAGCGCACGCGGGAGGACAACCCGCGCCTGGACACCCTCACGCTCTCGCTCAGCGGCACCGCCGACTTCTGCGCGGCGCTGCGCGAGCACTTCGGGCTCGACTGAAAAAAGTCGAAGGCTTTCTCAGGCGGTCTTGTTGCGCAAGCGCAGCAGGCTCAACCCCAGCAGCACGAAGGCGCCGCCAGACACGCGGTTGAACAGCTGCGCGCGCTTCGGGTTCGCGAACTGCTTCTTCAGCAGGCGCGCCAGCAGCACATACGAACCATGCGCCAGCACCGAGCCGGCCGCGAAGGTCGTGGTGAGCACGGCGAACTGCGTGAGGATCGGCGCGTCGTGCGTGAGGAACTGCGGGAACAGCGCCGAGAAGAACAGGATGCCCTTGGGGTTGGTCAGCGCCACCGTCACGCCATGCCCGAACAGCCGGCGCGCGGAACGCGAAGGTGCCGGCGCGGCCGACGGCTGCAGCTCGGCGAACACGCTCGTGCGGCTGCGCCACTGCCGGATGCCCAGGTACACGAGGTAGCCCGCGCCCGCCACCTTCAGCACCATGAAGGCCGTGGCCGAGGTGTTGAGCACCACGCCCAGCCCGCCCATCGCGGCGGCTGAGACCAGGAAGAGCCCGCAGGCGTTGCCCAGCGAACTGATCATCGCGCGGCGCGGGCCGACGGAGATGGCGTTGGAGACCGCGAGCAGCACGGCCGGACCGGGCGTGAAGGCGACGACCAGGGTCACGCCGCAAAAGAGGAGCCAGGTGGAGAGATGCATGGGAGGAAATTCGCGCGAAAGGGGTGTGAGAAGGCAGCCGCAAAACTATAGTCCGGGCAGCCGCGCGCCGCTCGGGCCGCGCCGATAGTCCCCTGACATTCCTCACCCATGATCACCTGCTACCTGCGCTACATCGTCGATCCCTTCAAGCTCAAGGAATTCGAGCACTACGGCAAGCTCTGGATTCCGCTGGTCGAGAAGTTCGGCGGCCAGCACCACGGCTACTTCCTGCCGTCCGAAGGCGCGAACAACGTCGCGCTGGCGATGTTCAGCTTCCCCAGCCTGGCCGCGTACGAAACCTACCGGGCCGATTCGATGCAGGACGCCGACTGCCAGGCCGCCTTCCGGTACGCCGAAGAGACCCGCTGCATCGTCAGCTACGAACGCAGCTTCTTCCGCCCCGTGTTCCGCTGAGGTTCAAGCGCCCAGCGCGATGCACAGCGCGTGCAGGTTGGGCACGATCAGCTGCGGACGCGCGCCGTGCTCCCACGGCCGCTCGTCGCGCACCAGCCAGGCGGCCTGCATGCCGGCGTTGAGCGCGCCCACCACGTCGAGCGCGGCATCGTCGCCCACGTGCAGCACGTCTTTCGGCAGCAGGCCGACCGAGGCCGCCGCGGCGCGGAAGATCGGCGCGTGCGGCTTGCCGCTGCCGAAGGCGCGCGCATTGAAGGCGGTGCGGAACCACCGGCCGACGCCGGTCTTGTGGAGGTCGGCGTTGCCGTTCGACACCGCCACCAGCGGGTAGCGCTCGCTGAGCCACTTGAGCGCCGGCAGCGCGTCGTCGTACAGCGTGACGCGCTGGCGCTCTTCGAAGAAGGCGTCGAAGGCCGGGTCGGCCAGCGCCGGGTCTTCGCCCGCGCGCACGAGCGCCGTGCGGATCGACTCGCGGCGCAGCGCGCTCAGGTCGTGCGCGAGGTCGGAGCGCTCCTTGGCGGTGGCTTCGCGCAGCTCGCGCAGCACGCCCGGCGTGAGCAGCAGCGAGGCCGTCTTGGGCGCCTCGCGCAGCAGCCATTCGTGCAGCACGCGCTCGGCGCGTTCGATGGTCGGCCAGATCGGCCACAGGGTGTCGTCGAGGTCGAGCGTGATCGCCGAGATGCGCGAGATGTCGAGCGGCGTGGCGCCGCCGGGCGCCGGGGAAGCGGAATTCATACCTGAGAATATCGCATGCCTCTCGCCCCCGCTGACCGCAAGAACGACCGCACCGCCGTGCTCTGGTGCAACCTGGGTTCGCCCGATGCCCCCACCGCCGCCGCGGTGCGTCCCTACCTCGCCGACTTCCTGGGCGACCCGCGCGTGGTCGAGATTCCCAGGGCGCTGTGGGCGCTGATCCTGCACGGCATCATCCTGCGCACGCGGCCCGCGAAGTCGGCCGCGAAGTACGCCAGCATCTGGCTGCCCGAGGGCTCGCCGCTCAAGGTCTGGACGCAGAAGCAGGCCACCCTGCTCGCCGGCTGGCTCGGCGAACGCGGCCACCGCGTGACGGTGCGCGACGCGATGCGCTATGCCAACCCGTCGATCGCCTCGCGGCTCGACGCACTGCAGGCCGAGGGCGCCACGCGCGTGCTGGTGCTGCAGGCCTACCCGCAGTACTCGGCCACCACCACGGCCAGCGTGATCGACGCCGTGAACGCCTGGAGCCGCCGTCAGCGCCACATGCCCGAGTTCCGCTTTGTCAACCAGTACCACGACGACCCGGCCTACATCGAGGCGCTCGCGCAAGGCATCGAAAAGCACTGGAAGACCGAAGGCCGCGGCGAACTGCTGGTGATGAGCTTCCACGGCATTCCCGCGCGCAACATCGCGCTGGGCGATCCCTACGAGTCGCAGTGCCTCGAGACCGCGCGCCTGCTCGCGGCGAGGCTGGGCCTTTCGTCCACGCAGTACCGCACGACCTTCCAGTCGCGCTTCGGCCGCGCCAAGTGGCTGGAGCCCTACACCGAGCCGACCCTGCGCGAACTCGGCGCCAGCGGTGTGAAGCACGTCGACGTGGTGTGCCCGGGCTTTCCGGCCGACTGCCTCGAGACGCTCGAAGAGATCGCCATGGAAGGCCGCGAAGCCTTCCTGCACGCGGGCGGCGAGCGCTTCGGCTACATCCCCTGCCTCAACGACAGCCCGGCGTGGATCACCGCGCTCGCGGGCATCGCCGAACGCCACCTGGCGGGCTGGCCCACCCGACCCGACGCGACCACGCCATGAAGAAAGACCTGCACGAAGCCAACCGCCAGTCGTGGAACGCCGCCACGGTGGCGCACAACAGCCACAAGGGCGACCAGGCCGCCTTCTTCCGCGCGGGCGGCTCCACGTTGTTCCCCGAGGAAAGCGCCCTGCTCGGTGACGTGGACGGCCTCTCGGTGCTGCACCTGCAGTGCAACGCGGGCCAGGACAGCCTGAGCATCGCGCGCCGCGGCGCCCGCGTGACCGGCGTCGACATCTCCGACGAAGCCATCGACTTCGCCACCCGGCTCTCGGCCGAGTCGGGCGTTGCGGCGCGCTTCGAGCGCGCGGACGTCTACGACTACTTCGAGGCCGCCGCCGCGCGCGGAGAGCGCCACGACCTCGTGTTCTGTTCGTACGGCACGCTGTGCTGGCTGTCCGACATCGGCGCCTGGGCGCGCGGCGTGGCGCAGCTGCTCAAGCCCGGCGGTCGCTTCGTGATCGTCGAGTTCCACCCCTTCGCGCTGGTGTTCGACCCGCAGTGGAAGTTCCACTACGACTACTTCAACGACGCGCCCGTGCCCGAGGAAGGCGTGGGCGACTACGTGGCCGAATCGGGCGACGGCCTCGTGGCCGACGACCGGCCGGTGCCCGGCGTGCAGGGCTTTCGCAACCCGCACCCGAGCTTCGAGTTCACCTGGGGCGTCGGCCAGGTGACGACCGCGCTCGCACAGGCGGGCCTGGCCATCGAGCGCTTCGAGGAGTACCCGTACACCAACGGCTGGAAGCCCTTCGAGGGCATGCGCGAACTCGGCGGACGCCGCATGGCCCCGCCCGAAGGCATGCCGCGCATTCCGCTGATGTACGCGCTGGCGGCCCGCCGCGCCTGAGCGAACTCAGAAGCGGCCGAGGTAGTCCAGCTTGCCGATGGGCACGCCCTTGTGGCGCAGCACGTCGTAGGCGGTGGTCACGTGGAAGAAGAAATTCGGCAGCGCAAACTGCAGCAGGTAGCGCTGCGCTGTGAAGTGCGCCTCGCCTTCGCGCGCCTTGATGGTCACGGGGCGTTCTTCGTGGCCGTCGATGAGCGCGCGGTCCACGGTCGCCAGGAAATCCTGCGTCTTCACGATGCGCGCCAGCAGGTCGTCCCAGGTCTTCTCTTCGTCGGGAAAGCTCGGGGCCGTGATGCCCGCGATGCGCGCCGTGCCCAGCTTGGAAGCGTCGCTCGCGCGCTGGATCTGGCCGGCCAGCGTGAGCATGTCGGGCGCCAGCCGCGCCTCGACCAGCGTCGCCGGGTCGATGCCCTGTGCCTTCGCGTGCGCGAGGCCCTTGTCGAGCAGGTGGGTGAGTTGCCCGAGTCCGCGGGTGAAAACCGGCACGGACAGGTCGTACATCGAGAGGGCCATGGCGAGGTGATCTTGGAGTTGAAGTCGGCGCGATTGTGAGCGCGCCGCGCCCTCAACGACCGACCGCGCGGATAAACCCCTCGATCGGGTCCAGTTGTTCCGGCACGTTGAGCGCAGGCGCATGGCCGCAGCCCGGCACCTCGATCACCTGCAGGCGCCCGGCCGCGCCCGGCCCGCGCCGGTGCATCTCGTCGATCACCTCGGGCAGCACCAGGTCGGACTCGGCGCCGCGCAGGCACAGGACCGGCGCTTCGATCACGTCGTAGTGCGGCCAGATCAGGTAGTCGTTGTCGTGCGCGCTGAACTGCCTGACCATCGCCGGGTCGTAGTGCGGCGTGACGCGGCCGTCGGCCAGGCGGCGCGTGGAGCTTTCAGTCAGGCGGCGCCACTGCGCGTCGCTGAGCCAGCCGTAGGGCTTGTAGACGGTGCGGAAGAAGGCCTCGAGCTCGGCCACCGTGGCGAAGGCCGGTGGGTCGCCGGCATAGGCGCGGATGCGCTCGATGGCGGCCTGCGCGAGCTGCGGCGCGTTGTCGTTGAGCGTGAGGCTGGCGATGCGCGCCTTCATGCGCGGCTCGAACAGGCCCGACGCGCAGACCGTGCCGATCGCGCCGCCCATCGAGGTGCCCACCCAGTGCACGCGGCCCAGCCGCAGCTCGTCGCACAGCGCATTGGCCAGCCGTGCGTAGAACGCGAGCGTGTATTCCTCGTCGGGCGACGGGCTCCATTGGCTCAGGCCGCGCCCCAACGTGTCGGGACAGATCACGCGAAAGCCGCGTGCCGCGAAGTGCTGCGCCAGTTCGTCCATGTCGCGGCTGGTGCGCGCCAGGCCGTGCCAGGCGATGACGACGGGGGCGTTCGCGGGGCCCCAATCGAGCCAGTGGATTTCACGGCCTGCGAGTTGTGCGTAGTGCGATGTCGGCGTCATGGTGCTGTTGTTGTTGCCGTCGCTCATTTCGCCGCCCTCGCCCGCAGCTTGCCGACGATGCCGGTCGGGAAGTAGTACACCGACAGCACGAACAGCACGCCCAGCCACAGCAGCCAGCGGTCGGGCGACAGCAGCGCCGCGAGCCACGGCAGGCCGCTGGCGGCCTCGTTGCCCAGGCGCAGCAGGTCCTGCAGGTAGCTCTGCGCCACCACGAACAGCACCGCACCGATGGCCGCGCCGTAGATGGTGCCCATGCCGCCGATCACCACGATGAGCAGCACGTCGATCATGATCTCGAAGCTCAGCGAGGTGTCGGGTCCGTTGTAGCGCAGCCAGATGGCCAGCATCGCGCCGGCCAGCGTGGCGAACAGCGCCGACAGCACGGCCGCCGTGGTGCGGTACACCACCACGCGGTAGCCGATGGCCTCGGCGCGGAACTCGTTCTCGCGGATGGCCTGCAGCACGCGGCCGAAGGGAGAGTTCACGATGCGCAGCATCGCCAGCACCAGCACCACCGCCGCCACGAAGAGCAGGTAGTAGCACAGCAGGCGCCCGTCGAGCGAGACACCGAGGAACGGCTCTTCGGCGAACTCGAAGCTCGGCGAGATCAGCTCGGGCAGCTTGAAGGTCAGGCCGTCTTCGCCGCCGGTGAAGTCCGACAGCTGCGAAGCCAGCGTCTGGAACGCCGAGGCCACGGCCAGCGTGATCATCGCGAAGAAGATCGCGCGCACCCGCAGCGAGAACAACCCGATGGCCAGCGAAAGCACCAGCGAGATCGCGAGCGACGCGCCCAGCCCCACCAGCACCGCGCCCCAGTTGGGCCCCAGCCGCGAGGCCGAGATGGCGATGCCGTAGGCGCCGATGCCGAAGAACATCGTGTGCGCGAAGCTCACGATGCCGGTGTAGCCCAGCAGCAGGTCGAAGCTGGCGACCAGCACCACGAACACCAGGATCTTGGCCGCGACGCTGAGCGCCTTGACGCCCGGGAACAGGAACGGCGCGAACGCCAGCGCCAGGAACAGGGCCAGCAGCAGCAGCGCCAGCAGGCGGCTGCGCGGCATGTCGTTGGACAGAAGTCGTTTCAGGAACATGACGGCTTTCTCCTCAACGGTTCGCCACGGGGTACACGCCCTGCGGGCGCCACAGCAGCACGGCCACCATGAGGAAGATGCTCGCAAACTGCGTGAGCGTGGGCAGCAGGAAGCCGATGTAGTTCGTCATGAGCCCCACCAGCAGCGCGCCGAGCAGCGCCCCGCCGGTCGAGCCCAGCCCGCCGATGATGATCACGATGAAGATCAGCACGTTGACCTGCGCGCCCATCTGCGGCACCAGGTTCTGCTGGAACAGGCCCCACATCACGCCGCCCAGGCCGGCCAGCGCGCTGCCCACCACGAACACGCCGACAAACAGGCGCCCGATGCGGTAGCCCAGCGACTCGACCATCTCGCGGTCCTGCACGCCGGCGCGGATCAAGAGGCCGATCTTGGTGCGGCCCAGCGTCCAGGCGAGCACGCCGAACACCACCACGCCCACGGCCACCGCGAGCAGGCGGTACTTGCTGATGGCCGCGTCGCCCACCAGCAGCGAGCCGCGCAGCGCCTCGGGCAGCGGCAGCGGAATCTGCGCCGGGCCCCAGATCACCTTGATGAGCTCCTCGCCGATGATCATGCCGCCCATCGTGATGAGGATCTGCTTCAGGTGCTGGCCGTACACCGGCCGCACGATGAAGCGCTCGAAGGCCAGGCCGATGGCACCGGCCACCGCCATCGCGGCCAGCATGGCCGGGAACACGGCCACGAGGTTGCGCCACAGCTCGCCCGAGCCGGTCCAGTCGCCCATGAGGCCCAGCACGCTGCTGGCCACGAAGGCGCCCAGCGCAATGAACACGCCGTGGCCGAAGTTCAGCACGTCCATCAGGCCGAACACCAGCGTGAGGCCCGAGGCGATGATGAAGATGATCATGCCCATCGCCAGCCCCGCCACCGTGAGCGTGAGCCAGGTCGAGACCGAGCCGGTGAGCGGCAACGCGACGAGCGCGAGGATGGGGGCAAGAAGCAGTGGCTTCCAGTCGAAGTCGAGTTTCATAGGGCGAGTCCGAGCAGCGATTGCTGCAGTTGCGCATCGGCGGAGAACGCGGCCATCGAGCCGCTGTGCACCACGCGGCCGTTGTCCATCACCGCGACGGTGTCGCCCAGGCGCTGGGCGAAGTGGATGTTCTGTTCGACCAGCAGGATCGTCACGCCGCTGCGTTTGAGCTCGCCGAAGGCCTCGATCATGTTGTTGATCATCACGGGCGCCAGGCCCTTGCTGGGCTCGTCGATGATGAGCAGCTGGCGCGGCTCGACGATGGCGCGCGACACGGCCAGCATCTGCTTCTGTCCGCCCGACAGCTTGCCGGCCGGGTGGTTCCAGAACTTCTCGACCGCGGGAAAGAGCTTGAAGATCCACTTCAGGCGCGTGTCGTCGATGGCGTCGGCGTTCTTGGCGCCGCGCGCGGCCAGCACCATGTTCTCCTTCACCGTGAGGTCGGAGAAGATGCCCATGTTCTCGGGCACGTAGGCCACGCCGAGTTCGGCGATCTGCGGCGTGTGCAGGGCCGTGATGTCCTTGCCGGCGAACTGCACCCTGCCCTGCGACGCATGCCACAGGCCCATGATGGTGCGCAGCGTGGTGGTCTTGCCCGCGCCGTTGCGGCCCAGCAGCATGGTGAGCTGGCCCTTGGGCACGGCCAGGTCGACGCCGTGCAGGATGTGGTACGCCCCGATGTGCGTCTGCACGCCTTCCAGGGTCAGCAGGTTGTCGGTGCTCATGCGGCCTCCTTCGCGATGCCCAGGTAGGCCTCCTGCACCACCGGCGAGGCGATCACCTCGGCCGGTTCGCCGTCTGCCACGAGCGTGCCGTTGTGCAGCACGATGATGCGGTCCGCGAGCTCGCGCACCACGTCCATCTTGTGTTCGACCAGCAGGATGGTCTTGGTCTTGTCCTGCTTGAGCTTGCGGATCAGGTCGAGGATGACGGGCGCCTCGGCCGCATGCATGCCGGCCGTGGGCTCGTCGAACATGAAGACCTTGGGTTCGAGCGCCATCAGCAGCGCCACCTCGAGCTTGCGCTGGTCGCCGTGCGGCAGGCTGGCCACCGTGGCGTGCGCGCGCGGCTCGAGCGCCACGTCGGCCAGGATCTGCTCGGCGCGCTCGGTCAGCGCCCTGTGGTCGCTCCAGATGCTCCACAGGTTGAGCCCGTGGCGGTGGGCGCCGGCGCGCGTGGCCTGCACCGCGAGCCGCACGTTCTCCAGCACCGTGAGGTTCGGGAACAGGTTGGTGAGCTGGAACGCGCGCCCCAGCCCGGCGTGCGTGCGTGCCGACGGCGACAGGTGCGACAACGGTTGCCCGTCGAGCGACACCGTGCCGGCCGAGGCCTTGAGCTGCCCGGAGATCAGGTTGAAGTAAGTGGTCTTGCCCGCGCCGTTGGGGCCGACGATGGCCGTCAGCGTGCCTGGCGCGAATGCGCAGCTCACGCTGTTGACGGCCACGTGCCCTCCGAAGCGGATGGTCAGATCCCGGGTCTCAAGCATTGTGAAAAGGTCCTTGCGAATCGAAAAATCAGTGCAGGGTGAACGGCCTCAACAGGTGCCGATCACGTAGTAGTTGGTGCCCGTCTGCTTCAGCGTGGTCATGGCGTAGATGTTCCACAGGCCCATCGACTGGCCCGAGCCGTTGGCATAGGTCAGCCCCCACAGCGCATAGGCGCGTCCGGCGATGGTGTGGGTGTAGTTGCTCGCGGTGTAGCACGTGCCCCCGCCGCCCGGGCCCGCCGTGGTCGCGCCCGTGGCGGCCGCCGACATCGCGCCCTCGACGTTGCTCGCGTTCAGCGCGGCCACGGTCCAGCTGTAGGTGGTCGACGCGGCCAGGCCGGTGTCGGTGTAGCTGGTGCCGGCCACCGGCGAGGCGTTGACCTTGCTGCCGCCGCGGTACACGTTGTAGCCCGAAGCGCCCGAGACGCCGGCCCAACCGATCACCATGCTGCTGCTGGTCGCGCCCGAGGTGCCCACGCCGGTGGGCGCCGGCAGCCCGCCGCCGCCGGCCGAGCCGGTGACGCGGTCGATCATGGCCTTCATGGCGGCCATCTGCGGGCCCGACTTCTTGGCGTAGTTGGCGCTGTCGTAGCCCCACCAGTCCCAGCAGCTGTTGGTGGCCGCGGTGCTGGTCTGCGGGTAGATCAGGATGATGTTGTTGGTGTCGGCCCAGCGGTTGTAGCCCGTCTTCTTGACGTACTGGTCGCTCACGTCGGTGTAGTTCTGCTTGCAGCCGTGCAGCACCAGGTGCACGCGGCACGAGGTGGTGGTGCAGGCCTGCGGCACGTAGAGCCAGCCGGTGGCGGCCACGCCGTGGCCGGAGACGAACTCCGACTGGTTGAACTCGGTGAAGGTGCCGCCCAGCGCGCCGTTGTTGCGCGGGTTCAGCGGACCGTACAGCTGCGTGAGGATCTCGCCCGCGAGGTCGAAACCGCAGTTGTTGATGTACGGCGCGGCCGTGGTGCTGCAGGCGCCACCGTAGTCGTCGGTGACCATCGCGTGGCCCGCGCCGAGGTTGTTCTTGTAGACCGTGTTGGCGGCCGGCACGAAGCTCTGGTAGTACGTCTTCAGGTCGTCCATCACCGGCTGCTTGACGGTGTTGTCGGAGGTGCCCGAGAACAGGTAGACCTTGGAGTTCGTGAGGTTCGACACCGGGTCGATCGCACCGCTGGCGGCCCAGCTGTTGGTGGTGCTCACGAGCGTGGAGACCGGGATGCTGGTGCTGTGCGTCATGCAGCGCCCGGTGGCATTGACCACCGAGCCTTCGGCGCAGTAGTACGGACCGCCGGCGACCACGCCCGCGCCGCGCTTGAAGGTGGCCGAGTAGGCCACGTGCAGCTGCACCGCCATGAAGCCGCCGGCCGACAGGCCGGACACGCTCACCTCCGCCGGGTTGGCGCCCAGTGCCGGCAGCGGCACGGCCGCCGTGGCGGCCTGCACCGCCGCCGTGATCACCGCTGCTGCGGCAAACCCCTTCCAGTTGTTCCATCGCATCGCTGGCATCGCTGTCTCCTATTGGTTTGTGTATCGAACGCTTGCTTGCAGACTGACGAATCGACCGTGGAGCGCGCCGCCGTGCGCGGACGCAGGCTGGCGCTTCGCCCGGCGGCCATCCGGGGCGAAAAGGGGGCGGCGCCTGCATGCGCGCCGCGGGTTCAGGGAACGATCAGCGCCGTGTTCAGCGCTTGTTCTTGATCGGGATGTCCATCTCTTCGGGCTTGATTTCGTGCACCAGCTCCGGCACGCCCCACGCGAACGCAGGGTCGGCCTTGATCTTGAAGTGGTACATCGACTGCATCGCCTGGTGGTCTTCCTTGCGGAAGGTCATCTTGCCCTTGGGCGTGTCGAAGCTCATGCCTTCCATGGTGCTGATGAGCTTGTTGGTGTTGGTGTCGCCGTTGGTCTTCTTCAGCGCCGTCACCACCGCCATCGCGGCCGAGAAGCCGCCGGCCGTGAAGAAGTCCGGCGGCGTCTTGAATTCCTTGTAGTGGGCCGCGACCATGGCCTCGTTCACCGGGTTCTTCGGGATGCCGAAGTAGTAGTAGGCCGCGCCTTCCATGCCCGGCAGCGACTTGTAGGCCGCCATGGCCGGCAGGATGTTGCCGCCGGTGGCGATCTCGATGCCGTAGCGCTTCAGGTCGAGGTCGACGATCTTGAACGGGTTGCCCGCACCGGCCCAGACGATCCAGATGATCTTGCGGCCCGGCTGGTCCTTGAGCTTGTCGATCAGGCGCTGCGCGCCGGCCGTGAAGTCGGTGGTGGCGGGCGGCAGGTATTCCTCGTGCGCGAGCTTGGCTTTCTTCAGCGCGGCGCCGAAGGCCTTCACGCCGTCGCGGCCGAAGGCGTTGTCCTGTGCCAGCGTGGCGACGGTGACGCCGGCCTTGTCGATGGCCACGGCGTTGGAGATGGCGTCCTGGCTCGAGTTGCGGCCGGTGCGGAAGATGTACTTGTTCCACTTGTCGCCGGTGATCGAGTCGGCCACGGCGGGCTCGACGATCAGGATCTTCTTGTACTCCTCGGCCACCGGCAGCATGGCCAGTGCCACGCCCGAAGCGGTCGGGCCGACCGCGAGCGCGGCCTTGTCGTCGGAGTACGCGGCGGCCAGCAGCGACTTGCCCAGGTCGGGCTTGCCCTGGTCGTCCTTCTCGATGACCACCAGCTTCTTGCCGTTGACCATCATCGTGCCGCCGGTGGCGTAGTTCAGGCCCATCATCAGGCCGGTCTGCGTCTGCTTGCCGTAGGCCTCCAGCGCGCCGGTCTTGCTGTAGACGTGGGCGATGCGGATCTCGTTCGATTGGGCCCAGGCGGGCATGGTGGCGGCGGTGGCGCCCAGGGCGGCCAGGGCGATGAGGTGGCGACGGTGCATGTCTTGTCTCCTGATAAAGGTGACTGAATATTGCACAGTTCGTGCCACCCGCCTAAGCCATTGATAACAAAGGCTTCCTCATTCGGGCGCAACCGGTTTCGCCTGATTTCAGTGCATTCGCGTTGTCTTTATTTCAGACAACTGTCTACTGATCAGTCAGGGTTTCCCAGCAGAGTCGCGGCGCGCTGCGAGCCAGCTTTCGAACTCGCGCTCGGCCCGCATCCGCAGCTCGTTGCGCGTGTGGTTGCACACCGCGTGCGCGAGGCGCCGGTGCTTCTGCTGGCGCACGCCGCCCAGCGTGGCGTCGAGCAGGTGTTCGATGGTGGCCGACTCGGGGCGGCCATGCGGCTCGTCGAAGTCCATCGGCAGCCCGCACCAATGGCAGTTCGGGCCGAAGGTGGAACGCAGCGCCTTCACGCTCATGACAGGCCCATCCCCGTCATGCGCTCGTACAGCGTGGCGCGCGAAATGCCCAGCAGCCGCGAGGTCGCAAGCTTGTTGCCGCCGGTGCTTTCGAGCGCGGCGGCGATCGCCTTGCGTTCCAGCTCGGCCACCTGCTGCGACAGCGGGCGCAGCAACGCGGCTTCCTGGTCGACGTCGCGCAGGCTGTGCGAGGTGTCGGGCGCCTCGATCTGCTCCAGCCCCGCCTCGCGCAGGATGCGCTCGAGCTGCGCCGCGTCGATGCGCTGCGAGTCGCTGCGCATCGTCACCTGCTCCAGCACGTTGCGCAGCTCGCGGATGTTGCCGCGCCAGTGCTGGCCGGCCAGGAGCGCAAGCGCGTCGGGCGTGAGCTCGGGCGGCGCCTCGCCGCTGCGCAGCGCCATGTCCTCGCCCAGCGCCTCGACCAGCGCCGGGATGTCGCTGCGCCGCTCGCGCAGCGGCGGCACGCGCAGCGGCAGCACGTTGAGGCGGTAGTACAGGTCTTCGCGGAACAGGCCGCGTCGCACCAGCTCGGGCAGGTCGCGCGAGGTGGCGGCGATCACGCGGGCGTCGAAGGGAATCAGCTTGTTGGAGCCCAGCGGTTCGATCTCGCCTTCCTGCAATGCGCGCAGCAGCTTGGCCTGCAGGCCCAGCGGCATGTCGCCGATTTCGTCGAGGAACAGGCTGCCGCCGTCGGCCAGCTTGAACTTGCCTTCGCGCCCGCGCTTGTCGGCGCCGGTGAAGGCGCCGGGGGCGAAACCGAAGAATTCGGCCTCGAGCAGCGTGTCGGGCACGGCCGCGATGTTGACGCTGACGAACTGGCCCTTGGCGCGCGTGGACGACGCGTGGATCGCATGCGCCAGCAGCTCCTTGCCGGTGCCCGTCTCGCCCAGCAACAGCACCGGGCTGGTGGACTGCGCGGCGCGGCGCGCGTGGCGCTTCACCTCCACGGCCGCCGGGCTGCTGCCGATGAAGCTCGCGAAGGTGTACTTGGAACGGCGCTGGCCGTCGGGCGCGTGCTGGTACAGCGGGTTGTTGCGCTGACTGGCCAGCTCGCGGCGCGCGTCGTCGAGGTCGCGCTGCAGCAGCGCGAACTTGCTGATGAGCGGCTGCAGCGTGGTCTCGGGCTGGTCGAACAGCACGATGCCGATGGCACCGATGACCTTGCCCAGGCCCTCCCCGTCTTCGCGCTCCTCGCGCAGCGGGATGCGGCTCACGACGAAGGTGCCGGCCTTGTTGGTCAGCAGGTCGATGAGGATCGGTTCGCCGGTTTCGAGCACGCGGCGCATCATGGTGTTGGGGATCACGTCCTCGACCATGTGGCCCATGAACTCGTCGATGGACGAAAAGCCCAGCGCCGGCAGGAAGCGCCGGTAGCCCTCGTTCACCCAGACGATGCGCCCGCTGCGGTCGACCAGGAACATGCCCTGGCTGATGCTCGAAAACAGATGAAACATCGAGCGCGCGGCGAGCGCGAGGATGCCTTCGGCGTCCAGGGGCAAGACGGGCGGCGGTGCGGCGGCGGAGGGAGCGACGGACATGCGCGGATCGTACTGTGTGCGGCCCCCGCCCCTGCCGCGCGCAGGCCCACATGCAACCAAAAACAAAAGCCTTCAGCAAGCCTTAAGTAAATCAATCGTTTGATTTCAATCATGCTCTAATCGCGCCGATGAACGCCAGGGATCCCCTCACGCCAACGCCCGTGCCCTCGCCGCGCCGCGCCCCCCGCAGCGACGGCGCCGAGGCGCGCCACCGCCTGCTGCACACCGCGCTGCGGCTGTTCGCCCAGAACGGTTTCGCCAAGACCTCGATCCGCGAGATCGCGCGCGAAGCCGGCGTGAACGTCTCGGCCATAAGCTACTACTTCGGCGACAAGGAGGGGCTGTACTCCGCCACCTTCAACGAGCCGATGGGCAGCGATTCGAACGACCTGGTGGCCGCCTGCAACGTGCCCGGCCAGTCGCTCGAGGACACGCTGCGCATCTGCATGGCGGCCATGATCGATCCGCTCAAGCAGGGCGAGATCGTGCGCCAGTGCATCCAGCTGCACATGCGCGAGATGCTGGAACCCACCAGCCAGTGGGCCAAGGAACTGGAGCGCGACATCAAGGGCCCGCACCGCGCCATCGTCGAGCTGCTGTGCCGCCACCTGCAGGTGGAGCGCGCCGACGACGACATCCACCGCCTGACCTTCGCGATCACCGGGCTGTCGATGCAGCTGTACGTGAGCCAGGATTTCATCGAGGCCCTGCGCCCGTCGCTGCTGCGCACGCCGCGCGCCATCGACACCTGGGCCGACCGGCTCACGGGCTACGCGATGGCGCTGGTCCAGGCCGAAACCGCACGCCGCCGCCAGGTGGCCGCCGAGCAGAGAAAGAAGCCATGAGACGACTCCGACGGATTGCCCTTGTTCTGAGCCTGCCGCTGGGCCTCGGCCTTGCCGGCTGCGGCCTGACGCGCCCGCCCGCCTCGGTGCAGGCGCCCTTCCCCGCGCAATGGCACGCGCCCCTGCCCCACGGCGGCTCGCTGGCCGCGCTGGCCGAGTGGTGGCGCCAGCTCGACGATCCGCTGCTGGTCGAGCTGATCGCCGCCGCCGAAACCGCCAGCCCCAACCTCGCGAGCGCCGCGGCACGCGTGGCCGAGGCGCGTTCCACGCGCGTGCAGGCCGGCGCGGCGCTGCTGCCCAGCCTGGACGGCACGGCGTCGGCCAGCCGCGGCGTCTCGGGCTCGTCGTTCGGCGCGGGCGGTTCTTCGAGCAGCAGCAGCAGCGCCTCCACCGCGCCGGTCACCACGCTGCAGGCCGGCCTGCAGTCGAAGTGGGAGATCGACCTGTTCGGCCGCCTGCGCGCCGACCGCGACGCGGCCCAGCAGAAGCTGGACAGCGCCACCGCCAAGTGGCACGACGCCCGCGTCGCCGTGGCGGCCGAAACGGCCAACGCCTATTTCGCCGAACGCGCCTGCCAGCAGCAGCTGAACGTGTCCGAGTCGGATGCCAAGTCGCGCGGCGAAACGGCGCGGCTCACCGACCTGTCGGCGCGCGCCGGCTTCACCGCGCCGGCCGACGCCGCGCGGGCGCGCGCCCGCGCCTCCGACGCCTCGGGCCGCCTCACGCAACAGCGCGCCCTGTGCGCCGTGCAGCGCAAGGCGCTGGTGGCGCTCAGCGGGCTCGACGAGCCCACGCTGGCGCAGAAGCTCGCGGCCTCGCCCACTCAGCGCGCGCTGCCGGTGGTCGGCGCCATCGCCAGCGTGCCGGCGCAGGCGCTTTCGCAGCGGCCCGACGTGTACGCGGCCGAACTGGGCGTGGCCGCGGCCAGCGCCGAGGTGGGCTCGGCCGAGGCCGAGCGCTACCCCAAGCTCACGCTCTCGGGCTCGATCGGCCGCATGCAGATCCGCACCAGCGGCTTTCGCGAATCGCTCGACACCTGGACGGTCGGGCCGCTGTCGCTCACCGTGCCGCTGCTCGACGGCGGTGCGCGCGCAGCCAACACCGAGGCCGCCAAGGCGCGCTACGCCGAGGCCGTGTCGCTCTACCGCGCCAACGTGCGCCAGGCGGTGCGCGAGGTCGAGGAAGCGCTGGTGAACCTCGACGCCACCACCGCGCGCAGCACCGACGCCGACAGCGCGGTGAAGAACTACCAGGCCTCGTTCGACGCCACCCAGGCCCGCTACAGCAGCGGCCTGGCCAGCCTGTTCGAGCTCGAGGACTCGCGGCGCACGCTGTTCGCCGCGCAGACCGCGCGCGTCTCGCTGCAGCGCGAGAGCACCGAAGCCTGGGTTTCGCTGTACCGCTCGATGGGCGGCGGCTGGAGCCGCCCCGCCGAAGCATCGTCCTCTATGACCACCACCCCGGCCGCCAAGGTCGCGACGTCGCCATGAAAACAATGAAGCGTTCCACCCTTCTCATCGCGCTGCTGGCGCTGATCGTCGTCGTTGCCGCAGGCCTGTGGCTCACCCGCAAGCCGGCCGACGACAAGGCCGCGCCTGCGGCAAAAGGGCCCGCCCAGCGCCCCGCGCTGACCGTCTCGGTCGCCAAACCCGAAGCCACCGAGCTGACGGTCACGCTGGCCGCCAACGGCAACGTGGCGGCCTGGCAGGAGGCCGTGATCGGCTCCGAATCGAACGGCCTGAAGCTGGCCGAGGTGCGCGTCAACGTGGGCGACACCGTGAAGAAGGGCCAGGTGCTCGCGGTGTTCTCGCCCGAGACGGTGCAGGCCGACATCGCGCAGGCGCGCGCCTCGCTGGCCGAGGCCCGCGCCTCGGCGGCCGACGCCGCCGGCAACGCCGCGCGCGCCCGCACGCTGCAGGCCACGGGCGCGCTGAGCCAGCAGCAGATCAACCAGTACCAGACCACCGAGCAGACCGCCAAGGCGCGCGCCGAGGCGGCCGAGGCCGTGCTGGCCGCGCAGCAGGTGCGCGGTCGCAACACACAGGTGCTGGCACCGGACGACGGCGTGATCTCCGCGCGCACCGCCACGGTGGGCAGCGTGGTGGGCGCCGGCACCGAGCTGTTCCGGCTGATCCGCCAGGGCCGACTCGAGTGGCGCGCCGAAGTCACCTCGGCCGAGCTGGGCCGCGTCGCCGTGGGCACGCCGGCCTTCGTGGTCAGCGCCAGCGGCGCGCAGGTGAAGGGCACGGTGCGCAGCATCGCGCCCACGGTCGATCCGCAGACGCGCGCGGCGCTGGTCTACGTCGACCTGCCCAACGTGCAGCAGAACACCGGCGTGAAGGCCGGCATGTTCGCGCGCGGCGACTTCGAACTCGGCCGCAGTTCCGCGCCGACCGTGCCGCAAAGCGCGATCGTGCCGCGCGACGGCTTCAACAACGTCTTCACGCTGCTGCCCGACGGCCGCGTGGCGCAGCTCAAGGTGCAGACCGGCCGCCGCCTGAAGGACCGCGTCGAAATCACCAGCGCACTGCCCGAGGGCGTGCAGATCGTGGTGCAGGGCGCGGGCTTCCTCAACGATGGCGACCTGGTGCGCGTGGTGGACGCCACGCCCGCGGCCGCCGCGGCCGCCACCCCGGCGAAGGCGGGGGCCTCCGCGCCTTCGCCCAAGTAAGCCAACACAAGGAACACGCCATGAACGTTTCCGCCTGGTCCATACGCAACCCCATTCCGGCGGTGATGCTGTTCGTGCTGCTCACCTTCGGGGGGCTGCTGTCGTTCAACGCCATGAAGGTGCAGAACTTCCCGGACATCGACCTGCCGACCGTCACCGTCTCGGCCTCGCTGCCGGGCGCCGCGCCCTCGCAGCTGGAGACCGATGTCGCGCGCAAGCTCGAGAACTCCATCGCCACCATCCAGGGCCTGAAGCACATCACGACCAAGGTGCAGGACGGCGCCGCCACGCTGATCGTCGAGTTCCGCCTCGAGAAGCCCGTGCAGGAAGCCGTGGACGACGTGCGCTCGGCCGTGCAGAAGGTGCGCGCCGACCTGCCCGCCGACGTGCGCGACCCGGTCGTCACCAAGCTCGACTTCGCGGCCCAGCCGGTGCTGGCCTTCACCATCGCCTCGTCGCGCATGGACAACGAGGCGCTGAGCTGGTTCGTCGACAACGACATCACCAAGAAGCTGCTCGCGCTGCCCGGCGTGGGCGCCGTGAACCGCGTGGGCGGCGTCACGCGCCAGGTGCACATCGACCTCGACCCGGCCAAGCTGCAGGCGCTGGGCGCCTCGGCCGCCGACATCTCGCGCCAGCTGCGCCAGGTGCAGACCGAAAGCGCGGGCGGGCGCATCGACCTGGGCGGCAGCGAACAGCCGGTGCGCACCATGGCCACCGTGCAGTCGGCCGACCAGCTCGCCGACATGCAGATCGCACTGAGCGACGGCCGCCGCATCCGCCTGGACCAGGTGGCGCGCATCAGCGACACCATCGCCGAGCCGCGCGCCGCCGCGCTGCTCAACGGCAAGCCGGTGGTGGGCTTCGAGGTGGCCCGCAGCCGCGGCGCCAGCGAGGTCGAAGTGGGCCGCGCCATTCAAAAAGCGCTGGCCGACCTGCGCGTGCAGCGCCCCGACATCGAGCTGACCGAGGCCTTCAACTTCGTCGACCCGGTGGAAGAAGAGTACGACGGCTCGCTGCACCTGCTGTACGAGGGCGCCATCCTCGCGGTGATCGTGGTGTGGCTCTTCCTGCGCGACTGGCGTGCCACCTTCGTCTCGGCCGTGGCGCTGCCGATGTCGGTGATTCCGGCCTTCGTCGGCATGTACCTGCTGGGCTTCTCGGTCAACGTGATCTCGCTGCTCGCGCTCTCGCTGGTGGTCGGCATATTGGTCGACGACGCCATCGTGGAGGTCGAGAACATCGTGCGCCACCTGCGCATGGGCAAGTCGCCCTACCAGGCGGCCATGGAGGCGGCGGACGAAATCGGCCTGGCCGTGATCGCCACCACCTTCACGCTGATCGCGGTGTTCCTGCCCACGGCCTTCATGAGCGGCGTGGCCGGCAAGTTCTTCAAGCAGTTCGGCTGGACCGCCTCGCTCGCGGTGTTCGCCTCGCTGGTGGTGGCGCGGGTGCTCACGCCGATGATGGCGGCCTACATCCTCAAGCCCATCGTCGGCGCCGAGAAGGAGCCGGGCTGGCTGCGCTGGTACATGCGCGCCGTGACGTGGAGCACGCACAACCGTTTCAAGACGATGGTGATGGCCACCCTCTTCTTCTTCGGCTCGCTGGCGATGATCCCGCTGCTCAAGACCGGCTTCATCCCGGCCGACGACAACTCGCAGACGCAGGTCTACCTGTCGCTGCCGCCGGGCTCCACGCTGGCGCAGACCACGGCCGCGGCCGAGGAAACGCGCCGCCGCGTGATGAAGATCAACCACGTGAAGAGCGTCTACACCACGGTGGCGGGCGGCAGCGCCGGCGGCGACCCGTTCGCGAACTTCGGCACGCCCGAGACGCGCAAGGCGACGCTGACGATCCAGCTCGACCCGCGCGGCGACCGGCCGCGCAAGCAGGTGATCGAGAAGGAGATCCGCACCGCGCTCGAAACCCTGCCCGGCGTGCGCAGCACCGTGGGCCTGGGCGGCTCGGGCGAGAAGTACATCCTGGTGCTCACGGGCGAAGACCCGGTGGCGCTGTCTGCTGCCGCCGGCGCGGTCGAGAAAGACCTGCGCACCATTCCCGGCCTGGGCAACATCACCTCGACCGCGAGCCTGATCCGCCCCGAGATCGCCGTGCGCCCCGACTTCGCGCGCGCCGCCGACCTGGGCGTGACCAGCTCGGCCATCGCCGAGACGCTGCGCGTGGCCACGCTGGGCGACTACGACCAGGCGCTGGCCAAGCTCAACCTCGCGCAGCGGCAGGTGCCGATCGTGGTGAAGCTCGAAGACTCCGCGCGGCAAGACCTCGACCTGATCGGGCGCCTGTCGGTGCCGGGCGCGCGCGGCCCCGTCATGCTGAGCCAGGTGGCCTCGCTCACGATGGAAGGCGGCCCGGCCGTCATCGACCGCTACGACCGTTCGCGCAACGTCAACTTCGAGATCGAGCTGTCGGGCGTGGGCCTGGGCGACGCCAAGACCGCGGTCGAGGCCCTGCCCTCGATCCAGAAGCTGCCGCCGGGCGTGCGCATCGCCGAGGTGGGCGACGCCGAAGTGATGACCGAGCTGTTCGCCAGCTTCGGCCTGGCCATGCTCACGGGCGTGCTGTGCATCTACATCGTGCTGGTGCTGCTGTTCAAGGACTTCCTGCACCCGGTGACCATCCTGTGCGCGCTGCCGCTCGCGCTGGGCGGCGCCTTCGTGGGCCTGTTGATCGGGCAGAAGGCGCTGTCGATGCCCTCGCTGATCGGCCTGATCATGCTGATGGGCATCGCCACGAAGAACTCGATCCTGCTGGTGGAGTACGCCATCGTGGCGCGCCGCGACCACGGCATGAGCCGCTGGGACGCGCTGCGCGACGCCTGCCACAAGCGTGCGCGGCCGATCATCATGACCACGCTCGCCATGGGCGCCGGCATGCTGCCCATTGCCGTGGGCTTCGGCACCGCCGACTCGAGCTTCCGCTCGCCGATGGCGATGGCGGTGATCGGCGGGCTGATCACCTCCACGGTGCTGAGCCTGCTGGTGGTGCCGGCGGTGTTCACCTACGTGGACGACATCGAGCACTGGATTCGCCGCACCGTGCGCAAGGTGCGCGGGCAGCCGGCCGATCCGCACATCGACGACGACCTGGTCGAGGCGCCGCGCTCGAGCTCCTGATTTTTCGGCCTAGCCTCTTCCCTTGAGAGCGCCCAGCGGGAGACGCAGGCTCCAATCAATCGTCCACGCGCGTCAGAAACACCGGCTGGTTACCCGCGCTGCATGCGCTCCTGTCGTCGAGCGCGACGCTCGTCTCAGGGTACATCTGGTTCGCATGCAAATCTCGGTTTGCCTCCAAAACACATGTTCAACGCCACGCGCACCAGCATCGGGCAAAGGCTTGGCCCGTCGGCTATGCGACATCCACGCACGGAGCTCCTGCCGTTCGCCGCAGCCGAAGACGCCGGCGCATCGGGCACGCTCACCTACACCGCACCCACAGATATCAAGCTAGCCGTGGTGAAGCCCCGAGCCACATCGCAGCAGCCGTGGACTACGACCGACGTGCAGACGCATGACTCGAAAGCCGCTGCACGTGCTCCCAGACTCTCGGCGCCAAGAAATCAAGAAAACTATTCAATCTACAAAGAAAGAATAGGCAATTTCCGCAGTTCTTTCGCAAGCAAAACACGCGGCTTTTCAGGAAACAAGGTAACACTTTTCGCCGCACGAATACCGATATAAAACCCATAATCCAGCATCAACGCGACAAAACGAACACCCGCTTTATGAGGGGTAATTCCTTCGTGCAGCACATGAATAAAGCGAAGGGCAACAAGATTTTGCACACTGGCATACTCAACACTGGAGTTGGCGATTTCCACCAAAAAAGCGTTTGTCTTATTTTTTGATATGCAAAACTTTTTCACCCGTGCGAGCATTTCTGCGATTTCCGCCTGCTCACCACTTCCGAGATCCTTTTGAATATCTTTCAATTTTTCTTCGATTGCTTCGGAAGCGGCAGCATTCAAACTCAATACCGATACTGTTTTTTGCTTTTTTAGCAATGACCGACCGATGGATTTTGAAAACAAGGTAAGCGCATCTCGCGGCACCGCAGCAGCAGAAAGTACAAGCCGATCTAAAAAATCGTCATTCGTCAAATAACGAATTCCTGGAAATCCACAAAACTTTGCATGGCGATCGAGAATGCTTTCAATATGAGACTTGGATTGATCTGGCGCGGTCAAGTTGTGATCCAGCTTCAATGTTTGAATATCATTTCCAGGCTCAACTCCTTGCTTCAAAACCGCATTCCAAAGATTAGTCAACTGCTCAATACCAGATATTTTTATATAACATCTATTTTGCCGCGTTATAGCGTAGATCGAACCCAAAAGTTCCGGCTGAAGCTCTTTTCCAACCACATGAAGATCATCTAAAAATATAGTAAATATTTTATTCTTCGGAAGGGCATCCTTAAACATCTTTCTGATGCGAGGGACAAGTCTTTTCAATCGAGTGCGAACATTTTCCGAGTCATCTGTTTCACCAAGAATCAACAACTCCTCGGACAATTCTTGAAAGCCAGAATCTAGCGTCGACAGAGAAGATCCTGCTTCGGCGAGTATTTCACTCAATACTCCTGCGATCGCTTGCGGCTCATCTCTCCCAGCATACGCTTGCATCGCTACCCATGCGTAGGGCTGCTGCCTCTTGCGCAGTTGATGCATTGCAAATGCCAACAAGCTTGATTTTCCCGATCCACGCCGTCCATAAACCGCGTGATTGGCCTCAACAACGATTTGTTTTTCCAGTTCGGTGACAGATTCTGTATAGCGCGCCAAGAATTCCTCTCCAAAGGTGTCCTTATCGACGGTAAGGCTTTTTGACAACTCCTTTTGAAGCATTACTGTTTCTGGCAAATCCAAAACCTCCGAGGGCTTGACTCTACGCTTGATCAATCCAATTCTGTCTTTAAATCCATTCCCACTCCCGATCTCTTCATTCACAGCATTTAAAAGCTCAAAATGCTGTGGCGATGGCTCCGCCATTTCAAATACAATAAAATCCCCATCAGGTCGATTTTTAATTGAAAATGTGGGGGTTGTTCCACCCAAAAGATTGGCAAATGCCTCAACAATTTGCCCTACCTCATCGGTGATATCAACATGCTTATTCATAAATTAACACCTTGCGAATCAAGAAATTTTTTGGCATCAACCAAGAAGTCAGAGACAATCTTCTCGCAATCGATCAACGGAATCAACAGGTCTTGCTCTGTCGCCAAATGATTGTAATCACACAGATTACGATCATCTCTAAGATTTAGTAGCTTTGACTTGTACGCCGCATTATTATCAAGCGCATCAGGAAGACTGTTCACATTCTTGTGATCACTTGAATCTGTTGAGAACGAACCGTCATGCTTCAGCGCAACAGATCGACGAACGTTGTAAGCTGCATAATAAAGGCGTGAGACTCTTTGTCTCCATTCATTTTTAGGCAAGGATCGAGCAAAGTTGAAATGAGATTCACCTAACATATATAGCCCAACCACGTTGCTATCAATCTCAGATCTGATTTTCTTTATCTCTGCCGCCGAGATTATTTGCTCGAGATTTTTTATTAGCTTCAGTGGATTTGCACCTGCATTGAACAGGTGTGGCTCTTTTAAACCTTTGTGCACATTCCCCTCCTCTAGCCAGATGTGGCCAGGCAATACATGCCATCTTCATTTGTCGCATTTAGCTACAAATGGATCGACATCTTTCGCGCCGTTATCTCGGTGCGAAGGTACTCCACTTCTTTGGCGAGTCAACGCTCCTCACTCAGACGTTCATGGACTCGACGCTTCGGAATTACCGCATCTTCTAAAGAAAAACCCCCTACGGAGATGCTCCGCAGGGGGTTTCTTGTGAATGGCCCAAAATCCGCGTCAGGCGTCCAGCTGCGCCAATCGCTTCAGCTTGCGTTCGCTCATCCGCTTGGCCAGGCGCGGCAGCACCAGCACGGCGACGATGGCGATGATCACCACGATCGACTCGGGGCGCTGGAAGAACACGATCGGGCTGCCCTGCCCCATGGCAATCGCGTTGCGCAGGTTGGCTTCGGCAAGCGGGCCGAGGATCATGCCGACCACCACAGGCGCGGTCGGGAAGTCGAAGCGCCGCATCACCACGCCCAAGAGGCCGATGCCGAACAGCAGGAACAGGTCGAAGGTGTTCTGGCGCATGCCGTACGCACCCACGGTCGCGAAGATCAGGATGCCGGCGTACAGCTGCGGCTTCGGGATCTTGAGCAGCTTGACCCACAGGCCGACCATCGGCAGGTTCAGCACCAGCAGCATCAGGTTGCCGATGTACAGCGAGGCGATCAGCGCCCAGACCAGCGCGGCCGAGGTGGTAAAGAGCTGCGGGCCCGGCTGGATGCCGTAGTTCTGGAACGCGCCCAGCATGATGGCCGTGGTGTTCGAGGTGGGAATGCCCAGCGTGAGCAGCGGGATCAGCGCGGCGGTCACGGTGGCGTTGTTGGCGGCCTCGGGGCCGGCCACGCCTTCGATGGCGCCAGTGGTGCCGAACTCGGCCTTGTTCTGCGGGTCTTTCGCGAGCTTCTTCTCGGTCGCGTAGCTCAGGAAGGTCGGGATCTCGGTGCCGCCGGCCGGAATGCAGCCGAAGGGCGTGCCGATGGCCGCGCCGCGCAGCCAGGCGGGAATCGAGCGCTTCCAGTCGCGACCGGTCATGTGCACGCGGGTCAGCTTGTTCTGGCCCTCGACCACGCGGCCTTCGTACAGCACGGCGTACAGCACCTCGGCCACGGCAAACAGGCCCACCGCCACCAGCACGATCTCGATGCCGTCGAGCAGCTCAGGCATGTTGCCGGTGTAGCGGCCCTGGCCGGTGATCTGGTCCAGGCCCACGCAGCCGATGGCCAGGCCGACGAACAGCGCCGTCATGCCGCGCAGCGTGCTCTTGCCGAGCACCGCACTCACGGTGGTGAAGGCCAGCAGCATCAAGAGGAAGTACTCGGGTGCCGCCAGGCGCACGGCGTAGTCGGCCACGAAGGGCGCGAACAGCGTGACGACCACGGTGGCGATGGTGCCGGCCACGAAGGAGCCGATGGCCGCGGTGGCGAGGGCGGCGCCCGCGCGGCCGCTCTTGGCCATCTTGTTGCCCTCCATCGCCGTGACCATGCTGGCGGTTTCGCCGGGCGTGTTCAGCAGGATCGAGGTGGTCGAGCCGCCGTACATGGCGCCGTAGTAGATGCCCGAGAAGAAGATCATCGAGGCCGTGATGTCGACCTTGCCGGTGATCGGCAGCAGCATGGCCACCGCCACGGCGGGGCCGATGCCGGGCAGCACGCCCACCGCCGTGCCCAGGGCACAGCCGATGAGGCACCACAGCAGGTTGATGGGGGTGATCGCGGCCGCGAAGCCGGTCATCAGTGCGTTGAAGATATCCATTTGGCGTGGCTCCGCTCAGATCCAGCCGGTGCTGGTGAGACCCGGCAGGCTGATGGCCAGGAACTTGGTGAACATCCAGAAGACCGGGGCCGAGATCGCCAGGCCCGTCACCAAGTCGGTGACCCAGGTGGCCGGTGCGTTGACCTTGGCCTGCCCGGCGGCGCGGCGCAGGCCCTGCACGGCCAGCAGGTAGCACAGCGCACAGCTCAGGATGAAGCCGATGCTGGTGATGAGCGCGGCATTGAGCAGCAGGCCCGCCGCCACCCAGATGAAGCCGGGCCAGTAGGCGGTGTCGGCGCCGGAGGGCGCGTCGAGCTCGCGGAAGCCGCCGCTGAACGCCTCCCAGGTGATCCACGCGCCGCAGACCATCAGGACGATCGAGACCATCCAGGGCAGGAAGTTGGGGCCGACGCCGCCGTAGCCGGCTTCGGAAGAAATGCCGATGGCGCCGAAGGCCAGCGCAGCGCCGGTCAGGAGCACGCCGAGACCGACGACGTATTGCGGCCAGCGGGCCGCGCCGGAGGTGGCCTCAGCGGAATGTGAGACCGAGGATTCTGGAGTTGTCATTTTTGGCTCCCGCAGTCGTGGGGAAAAAGAAGGCCCCTTCCAGAAACACCGCAAACCGGCTTTGCCGGGCCGCGGGTGTTGCCCCCGGAAGGGGGAAGGCGTGCGCGACACGAAGTGCGCGCAGCCTGGGGGCGACTCAAACTCAGACCATGCCGGACTTGGCCATGATCGCGCGCAGGCTGGCGAAGTCGTCGTCGACGAACTTGGCGAAGGCATCGCCCGACAGCACGGCCGGCGTCCAGTCGTTCTTCTTGAGCGACTCGGCCCACGACGGGCTCTTGAGCGCGGCCAGCACCATGTCGGTCAGGGCCTTGCGCTGCTCGGCCGAGATGCCGGGCGCGCCGTACACGCCGCGCCAGTTGCCGATCTCGACGTCGATGCCCTGTTCCTTCAGGGTCGGCACATTGATGCCCGGCAGGCGCTGGGCGGAGGTGACAGCAATGGGTTTCATCTTGCCGGCGGCGATGTACTCGGCGAACTCGCTGTAGCCGCTGCCGCCGATGGTGACGTTGCCGCCCAGGATGGCGGCGGTGGCTTCACCGCCTCCGCGGAAGGCCACGTAGTTGATCTTCGACGGATCGGCGCCGACCTTCTGCGCGATCATGGCCGCGGCGATGTGCTCGGTGGAGCCGCGCGAACCGCCGCCCCACTTGACGCTGCCCGGGTCTTTCTTGAGCTGCTCGACCACGTCCTTCATGGTCTTGAAGGGCGAGTTCGACGGCAGCACGAACACGTTGTATTCGGTGGTCAGGCGCGCGATGGGCGTGGCCTGCGACAGGTTGACCGGCGGCTTGCCGGTGATGATGCCGCCCAGCATGACCGAGCCCATGACCATCAGCGCGTTGGCGTCTCCCTTGGAGCCGTTGACGAACTGGGCCAGGCCCAGCGCACCGGCGGCGCCGCCCTTGTTGTCGTAGGCGACGGTGTCGGCCACCTTGGCGTCGGTCAGGGCCTTGCCCAGCGCGCGGCCGGTGGTGTCCCAGCCGCCACCCGGGTTGGCCGGGATCATCATCTTGACGTTGGCGGCAGCGCGCGCCGACAGCGGCAAGGCGCCGGCAGCGGCCAGTGCGGCCAGGGACTTCAAAAAGGTATCGCGACGCATCGTTGGTGTCTCCTGAGAACTTGGGAACGGATGGAACCTGACTTGGACCTGAGCCGCTATCATGCGCCGCCCCGCTGTCAGTTGGCTGTCCACCAGACTGGGGAAAACACCGAAGTACCGACCCCTGCCCGTATGAAGCTGCTGCTCGTCGAAGACGACCCCTCGATGCAAATCACCCTGCAGCGCACCCTCGGGCGACGCCGCATCGACGTGCGCATCTGCGGCGACGGCGCGCAGGCGATCGCGCAGTGGCGCGCCGTCGAGCCCGACGTGGTCGCGCTCGACCTGAGCCTGCCGCACGTCGACGGCCTGCAGGTGCTGGCCCAGGCGCGCGCCGAGGGCCTGCGCACGCCGGTGCTGCTGCTGACCGCGCGCGGCACGGTGGGCGACCGCATCATGGGCCTGAACGCCGGCGCGGACGACTACCTGCCCAAGCCCTTCGACCTGGACGAGCTCGAGGCCCGCATCCGCGCGCTGCGCCGGCGCAGCCTGAGCGCGGGACCCGACCCCACGCTGAATCCGCTGGAGGTCGGCAGCCTGCGCTTCGAGCCCGACAACGGCGCCGTCTACCACCGCTCCGAGCTGCTCGAACTCACGCCGCGCGAGCTCGCGCTGCTCAAGGCGCTGATGATGAAACCCGGCCACGCGGTCACCAAGGAGCGCCTGTTCGAGTTGGTGTTCCCGGGCGAATCCGAGGTGCAGTACGAGGCCATCGAGGTGGTCGTGTACCGCCTGCGCAAGAAGCTGGTGGGTACCGGCACCGTGCTGATGACGATGCGCGGCCTGGGCTATCTCTTGCGGGCCGAGACTTGAGGGCGGCCCTGCGGCGCACGATGTCGTCCCTGCGCGCGCGGCTCCTGCTGGGCATCCTGGTGCCGGTGGCGGTGTTCGTCGTGATCAACAGCGTGAGCCTGTACCGCCAGAGCCTGGCGGCCGCCACCACCGCCTACGACCGCACGCTGCTGGCCTCGGCCAAGACCATCGGCGAGCAGCTCGACGTGGAAGGCTACGACGACATGGCGCGGCTGCGCGCGATCGTGCCCTACTCCGCGCTCGAGGCCTTCGAGGCCGACAACCGCAGCCGGCTGTTCTACCGCGTCTCGGCGCTCGACGGCGAGATGGTCTCGGGCTTCGCCGAGCTGCCCTTCTGGCGCGGGCGCATCCCCGACCGCGGGGCGTACGCGGCGCTGGTCGATTTCTACGACGCCGAGTTTCGCGGCCAGCCGGTGCGCGTCGCCGTGATGCTGCAGCCGGTGGCCAGCGCGCGCGGCCGTGGCATGGCCGTGGTGCAGGTGGCCGAAACATTGGAGTTGCGCGAGACGCTGGTGCGCAAGCTGCTGCTCGACATGCTCTGGCGCCAGCTGCTGCTGATGGGCGTGATCGCGCTCGTCACCGTCGTCGTCGTGCAACGCGCCACGCGGCCGGTGCGCGAGCTCGGCGAAGCCATCGAGCGGCGCCCCGAAGACGACCTCTCGCCCATCGACGCGCCCGGCGCCCCGGCCGAGCTGCGCCCGCTGATCGACGCCACCACCGAGGTCATGGGCCGGCTGCAGCGCCTGCTCGACCACCAGAAGCGCTTCGTGCGCGACAGCGCCCACCAGCTGCGCACCCCGCTGGCCGTGCTGAAGGCGCAGGTGCAGTCGGCGCGCCGCGGCGACGTCGCACCCGAGCAGGCGCTGGTCGAAATCAGCCAGACCGTCGAGCGCGCCACCACGCTGGCCAACCAGATGCTGTCGCTGGCGAAGGTGGAGCAGCTGCGCCAGCAGCCCGAGTCGGCGCTGCTCGACCTGGGCGACGTGGTGCGCCACATCGCGCTCGACCTGTCGCCGCTGGTGGCCGACAAGGCACTCGATTTCGAGCTGGCCGCCGACGACGCCGTGACCGTGCGCGCGCACCAGTGGATGCTGCAGGAGCTCACGCGCAACCTGCTGCACAACGCCATCAAGCACAGCCCCGCCGGCGCGCCGCTCTCGGTGCGCGTGCACGCCGAGGGCGACGAGGCTGTGCTCACCGTGCGCGACGACGGCCCGGGCATTTCCGCCGAGCTGCGCCAGCGCCTGTTCGCGCCCTTCTCGGCGGGCAACACCGCGAGCGGCTCGGGCCTGGGCCTGGCGATCTGCCGCGAGATCGTGTTGGCGCTGGGTGGACGCATCAGCCTCGACAACCGCACGGTACCCAACCCCGGCGGCACCGACCGCGTGACCGGGCTCGACGCCGTGGTGCGGCTGCCGCTGTCGCGCCACAATGGCTGACCTTTCTTTTCCGACCTTCATGGACCGTCTGCGCATCGACAAGTGGCTCTGGGCCGCCCGCTTCTTCAAGACCCGCTCGCTGGCCGCGGACGAAATCGGCAAGAACCGCATCCAGGTGAACGGCGAGGTCGCCAAGGCCTCGCGCGAGGTCAAGGCCGGCGACACCGTCGCGATGCGCCTGGGCCCGCTCACGCGGACCGTGACCGTGCGCGGCCTCAGCGGCCAGCGCGGCCCGGCGCCCGTGGCCCAGCAGCTGTACGAGGAAACGCCCGAGAGCCTGGCGGCGCAGGCCGCCTTCCGCGAGCAGCGCCGAATGGGCAGCGAGCCGGCCCTGGCCATCGAACAGGGCCGCCCGACCAAGCGCGACCGGCGCGAGATCGACGGCGTGCGCCACCAGGCCGAGTGGGACAACCGCTGGAGCGCGTCGATCGACGAAAGCAACGGCGACGACGACCACCCGCCGCCACGCGGCCGGCCACAGCGCTGATTCGCGTACCCTGCGGGCTTCGTTTCTTTTTTCACGGAGCGCCCGCAGATGTCCAAGTTCAAGAAGTACCGCGTCGGCAGCAAGTTCAAGCTCTCGCGCATCGACCCTGACGACTCGCCCTTTCTCACGGGTGACGAGTCGGCCCAGCGCGCCGAGCTCGACACCCTGGCCGTCGAGCTCGACGAACTGCAGGACGTGCTGCACGCCGAAGGCCGGCGCAAGGTGCTGCTGGTGCTGCAGGGCATGGACACCAGCGGCAAGGACGGCACGGTGCGCTGGGTGTTCTCGCGCACCTCGCCGCTGGGCGTGCGGGTGACGGCCTTCAAGGCGCCGAGCGAGGACGAACGCGCGCACGACTACCTCTGGCGCTGCCATGCCGCCGTGCCGCGCACCGGCGAAATCATGGTGTGGAACCGCAGCCACTACGAGGACGTGCTCGTGCCCGTGGTCGAAGGCTGGATCGACGGCGACGAGGCCCGCCGCCGCTATGCGCAGATCAACGACTTCGAGCGGCTGCTCACCGAGACCGGCACGGTCGTCGTCAAGTGCATGCTGCACATCGACAAGGACGAGCAGCGCGAACGGCTGCAGGCCCGCATCGACACGCCCGGCAAGCAGTGGAAGTTCAGCATGGGCGACCTCGAGGTGCGCACCAAGTGGGCCGACTACCAGAAGGCCTATCAGAACGCGCTGGCCGCCACCTCGAGCGACCATGCGCCGTGGCACGTGATCCCGGCCAACAGCAAGCGGCACCGCAACATGATGATCGCGCAGCTGCTCGTGAAGACGCTGCGCGACATGAAGCTGAAGCCCCCGCCGCCCGACCCGGCGCTCAAGGGCATGGTCGTGAAGTGAGCCGGGAAGGTCCGGCTCAGGAGCGGCGCACGGGCGCCGCCGGGCGCATCGGCGTCTGCGCCAGCACGCGGCAGTTGCCGAACTCGCAGCGCACGGCCCAGGCCACGCCGGTGGTGCACGGCACGCTGTAGCTCTCGTAGCCCGGGCCCTTGGCCGTCAGCTCGGCGCGCGGCTGCACGTTGCAGCGGCCGGCCTTGGCCAGGCGCTCGACGTTGTAGGTGTCGATGCCGGTGCGGCGCGGCTTGAGCGCGAGCACGGGGTTGAAGGTGTTGCCGTAGAACGTGTCCTGCACGTTCGGGTCGAGGTTGCGGTAGCCGCGCTTGGCCATGCAATGGACGATGGCGATCTGCTGGTGCTCGGCGATCAGCGCGCTGCTGGGGCGGGTGTTCCAGTCGATGACGGCGGCGCTGATGCCGGTGTACGAGGCCGCGGCGACGATGCCCTGGCCGTGCACCGTGATCAGGCCCAGGCCGAGTGCGGCCCACATGGCGTCGCCCGATTCGCTGCGCGCGGTGATGCGGGTGGCGGCGGTGCGGCAGTCGGCCACGTCGCTGTCGTAGCGCACCTTGTCCACGCCTTCCATGGCCACCATCGGCACGTACGACATGCCGGTGCCCTGGCCGGGCCCGGGCGGCGGTGCGCTGGCGCATCCGGCCAGAACCACGGTGGCCAATGCAATGCTGAGCGGCAGCTTCATGGGAATCCCTCGTCCTCTTCGCGGTAGTTGCGAGGGATTTAACCATACATATAGTTACTCTTGAATCGACTTGTCGCGAATGAGAGACGACCTCCAGACGGGGCATTCGGGCGGTGATCCGGGGTCTGCGACAGGGCAAGGTACAGTTTTCACCCCTCCCCGGTTTCCCCTCCATGCCCTGTATTCCCCGGCTTTCCGCTCCCCACTTTCTCTCGATCGCGCTCGCCGCCGCATCCTTCGGTGCCGCAGCCCAGCAGCCGCAACTTTCCGCTGTCGACCTGGCGCGCAAGAACGCCTGCATGGCCTGCCACGGCCTGGTGCACAAGCAGGTCGGGCCGGGCTTCGCGCAGATCGCCGAGCGCTACCGCGGCGACGCCGCCGCGCCGGCACGGCTGGCCGAGAAGATCCGCAACGGCAGTGTCGGCACCTGGGGCCGCGTGATCATGCCGCGCCAGTCGCTGGTGTCGGAGGCCGATGCGCAGGTGCTCGCGCGCTGGGTGCTGGCGCAGCCGCAGACACCCGCGCGCTGAATCGCCGCTCAGGTCGACAGCTGCGACGGCGCGGCCGACGCCACCCGGAAATCCGCCGGGAACGTCCAGGTGCCGGGCGCCTCGCGCTTGCCCAGCTGGCTCAATTGATAGCCCATGCCCCACACCGCGTGCAGCGACAGGCCGTGCGGCTGGTCGACATACAACCCGAGCTTGCGGCGCAGCTTCGACACGTTGGCGTCCAGCGTGCGCGAACCGGCGGCCACACCGCTTTGCCAGCCGATCATTTCCAGGTGCTCCCGGTCCAGCGGCCGGTTCATGTGGCGGAAGAATTCGGCCGCGAGGTCGAATTCGATCGGCGTCAGGCGAATCTCGGTGCCGGCCACGTCGACCATGTCGAACGGCGACAACAGGCTGAATTCCTGCCAGTCGAGGCTGCGCGGCACCACCGGCCGGTTGCGCTGGCGCAGGAAGAATTCGAGCATGAAGTACATCTCCTCGAAGGTCGACGGCTCCGGCAGCACGGCGTCGTCGGGGCCGGCGTGCAACAGCGACAACCCGCGGATCTGCCGCTTGCGCGCGCTCATGATCAATGGCGTGTGGTAGCGCAGCGTTTCACGCACCTGGCCCACGAGTTTTTGCACGTCGTCGGGCGCCGACGGAATTGAAAGCAGCAGCGCCTCGAAATTACCGCCGGGCGCCACCTGCGAAATCAATTCATCGACATGCGCAAATGCGACGGGCGTATAACCCAGCATCTTGACGGCACGACAGGCGTGCCACCGCGTTCGGGGAGAGGGGTCCAACACTGCAATGTGCGGGGAGTTTTGCTCAAACATTGAAAATTACCTTGCACACCGTGGCGTCACAAACTTCTATTTTTGCCCCGTTGGCGGGGAAATCGACTTTCATCATTCAACCCTTCAGGAATAAATTGCTCTGAATTGTTGAAGGCAGACGCATTTTTTTA
The DNA here is from genome assembly GCF_059423965.1 of Variovorax sp. GW458-11-26-14-LB1. Lineage (NCBI taxonomy): Bacteria > Pseudomonadati > Pseudomonadota > Betaproteobacteria > Burkholderiales > Comamonadaceae > Variovorax > Variovorax sp. GW458-11-26-14-LB1. The sequence goes on along the minus strand of NZ_JBWKYW010000010.1, from coordinate 44,506 downwards.
CGAATGCATTTGCGGCCAGCGCAATTCCTTGGGAAGTGAATCTATTCCCAAATAAAGTTCACAGGTATGAATGAAGAGAACAGAAATATGAGGATCGGGCACGGCGGCCACGCCATGCACCCATCCACCGGCCAGGGCGGCCGGGCCGGCGGCGCGTCGGTCAGCTGACGAGCAATGTGCCGTCTGCCGCGGCCTGCCCCTGCTGCAGGGCAAAGGTGCGCGGCGTGCAGCCGTACTTCTTGCGGAAGACCAGGCCGAAATAGGCCGGGTCCGCAAAGCCGCAGTCGTAGGCGACCTGGGCGACGAACCTGCGCGCGCCCTCGGGGCTGCGCAGCATGCGGGCCGCGGCCTCGAGCCGGTCGTTCTGCAGGGTTTCGAGAAAGGTCATGCCGCGCGCGGCCTTGGCGAACACCTTGTGCACGTAGCGCACCGACACGTTGAAGCTGGCGGCCAGCTTCTGCGCGTCGATCTCGGTGTCGGCGTGGTGCTCGCGAATCCAGGCCCGCATGCGGGCGTGCAGGTCGCCGTCGCGCGGCGACACGCGCTCGCCCAGCGCGCCCGGCTGCGCCCTCAGCCCGTTCTGCTCCAGCGAGAACGACAGCATCGACATCAGGTGCTCACCGAGCAGCTGGCGCTGCGCGGGGCTCTGGATGCTGCACAGGTGCTCGACGTCCAGCGCCCGCAGGTAGCCCGACAGCATCCCGGCCCAGCCCTTGGCGCCGGCCAGCCGCAGGTCAGTGGACTGGTCCGCATGCGGCAGCCAGCGGTTCACTACCGCTTCCGACAGGCCCAGCGTCCATGAGTTGGTGGCCTCGGTCGAGCGCAGGCGCAGCGGCTGCCAGGAGTCGATCAGGACCATGTCGCCCGCAGCCAGTTCGATGCGCTGGCGCTGCTCGCTGATGGCCAGGCCGCCGTCGAGCTTGATCAGCAGGTGATAGGGATAGACCTCGGCGCCCATGAGCTGGCTCGGGCCCGTGCGCTCGATGGTCGCGCCGCTGCCGTGCACCCGCATGAAGGCCATCCCGGCCGTGTCGACGATGGTGAGTTCCTGCTGGAAGTGGCTGCGCTCGGGGCTGTCCAGCCGCCCCACGTGCGGGCCGATCTCGTCGGCCCAGAAGGCGAACCCGTCTTTGCGCGACACCATGCCGGTGTGAAAGCGCTGGATGCGACTGTCGGTGTCGGACATGCGGCACGCCCCTCTTCCTCCATGCAGCCGGCGCCACGCCAGAAGCCGCGGGTCACGAACGGTAACTCCCGATTTTTTCCTGACAGGTCCGCGTGGACCTCGGATAATTTTTACAAACGATAACAGAGATAACAGCCCGGGTGTTCGGGGGGATGGCGCACCGCGCCCACCGGCGCAAGCCACGGTTCCACGCCTTGCCGATCGCCGGTCGGCAGGTCGGTCCGGGCCCGCTTCGCCCTTCAGCCGGCGCACGCGGCGGGCAATTGCATCCGGATGTGACTCGCGACACATCCGCGCCGCGAAAGCGAATGTCAAAGAAGGGCGCGATTCGTAGCATTCCTTCGGATCGAACGTCAACCGGAACTCTCTCTACTGGGGATGAAATGGCTGCCTTGTTTTTCACGGAACTCGAACCTTTCGGCACGCGATGGCGCGCAGCGCTGGCGTCCTGCCTGCCAGCGCTGCGCCGCGATGCCGAAGTGGTGCGGCCCTCTTCTCCCCCGCCGCCGGCGGACCGGGTGTGTGCGCTGGTCTTCATCGCCAATCTGGCGCAACTGGCCGACTCCGACGGCCCGGAGGTGGCGGCGGGCGTGAGCCGCGAGATCCGGCGCCGGCTCTTCGCGGCCTTCCCGCCGTCGGGCGACACCGACCTGAGCTGCCTGCGCGACGACTGCTTTCTGCTGCGAACCCGCCACGCGCGGCTGGACGACCTGCTGGCCGCGCTCGGGCGGGAGCCGATCCTCGTGAAGGGCATCGCCGCGCAGCCGCAGCTGCATGCCGACTGGATCGCCCTGCGCGACAGCGGCCCGATGAGCCCGGCCGAGATCGAACTGGCGCTGTGGGCCGCACAACCGCATCCCGCGCCCACGGCCAGGGCGCGGCCTGCGAGCGACGTCGTGGTGGACGACATCGAGCACGTGTACGACCTGCGCATCGCGCGACAGGGAGATGCCCTGTGGCTGCGCGAGCGCTGTCTGCGAGGTGCCGAGGAACGGGCCCGGATCGACACGCTGTTCGCGCAGCTCCAGCCCGGCTGAGATGGCCTTGCCGCCTTCAGCCCATCGCAGCCCGGCCCGGCGAAGGGGCGCCCGATGGCGAGTCGCCCCGGGGGCGCCGCACCGTCCTGTTCCTTGACCGCCGCCCGTGGATTCGCCCATGAGAACGAACCGCCGATGGTCTCGCAACCCCCTTGGCCATGTATCTCCATCCCCTGATCGCCAGCGTGCCGCCCGACGAGCGCGCCGCCTTGATTCGCAGCAGCGCGCTGCATTCCTACCGGCGCAACGAGATCGTGCTGCAGGCGGACACGCACACCGACCGCATCTACTGCGTGGCCACGGGCCTGCTGCGCGCGGTCGACAGGGACGTGACGACCGACTTCATCCGCCGGGGCGATTTCTTCCTCGGCCCCTCGCTGGGCGAGAACAGCTACCAGGCCACCTCGACGCTGGTGGCCGCCCTGCCCTCGTCGGTCTACCACCTGCCGGTGGCCGCGGTGCGCCGGCTGTGCGCGCTGTACCCCGAGGTGACCATGGGCCTGCTGGAGATCGCGATGAAGCGCGTCGCCATGGTGCGCGGGCAGTTGCGCCGCATCTCGTCGCTGTCGTCCGAAAGCCTCGTGAGCCGCGTGCTGCACGAGCTGACGCAGCTGGCGCCGGCCGCCACGGGCGGCTACGACAAGCGCATCACCCAGGCGGTGATCGCGTCGTACTCGGGGCTCTCGCGCGAGGTCGTCAACAAGACCATGCGCGACATGGAAAGCCGCGGGCTGGTGCGCCGCGACGACCAGGGCGTGCACGTGCCGCCGACCTTCGCCTCGACCGATTTCGGCAGCCTGCCACCGGATGCCCACGAGCTCTCGGACGAGCTCTGTGCCTGGAACGGCGACAGCCCCGAAGCGCCATGACGCGCCGCCTTCACCGGCCCTGACACAAGGACAGCACCGACGATGCCCAAAGGAATTCCGAACCCCGTCGACATGTATGGCATTTCGCCCCGCCCCTGGGGCTTCGAGGTGTCCCTCGTTCGAAACGGCGTGCGCTACGCGCGCCTCTTCGGCCACGCCAGCTACGGCGGCCCCCAGCAGGCGCTGCGACGCGCCCAGGCCTGGCGCGACACCATCGTGAAGGAGCATCCGCCGGTCGCGCGCAAGGACCGCGCGCAGACCCTGCGCAGCAACAACAAGACGGGCGAGCCCGGCGTCTTCAGCCGCCTGTCCGCGCAAGGCAAGCCTGTCGCCTGGCTGGCCAAGACCTACCTCGGCAACGAGGAAATCCTGCGCGCCGAATTCGACCTCGCCGACTGGGGCCCCGCGGCCCGCGCGCATGCCATCGGCGAGCGGCAACGCCAACTCGGCCGCATGGTCGGCCTCGCGCGGCTGCACCCCGCCGAAGAAGCCATCCGCCGGCGCCCGCCGCCCGACGACGAAGCGGCGCTGCCGCCCAAGCGCTCGAAGTCGGAGATCGTGCGACGCAACAACACAAGCGGCGTCAGCGGCGTGCAGTTCAAGACGCCGCGCGCGGGCCATCCCGGCTACTGGGTGGCGATCACCTACTCGGCGGGCAAGGGCAGCGTGAGCAAGTCGTTCTCGGTGCGCACGCTCGGCCACGACGTGGCGCGCGACATGGCGATTGCCAAACGCCAGCAGCAGTTGCAGGCGAAGACGTCGGACGACGACGCCTGAGCGCCAGCAGCGTCCTGGCGAGGATTTGCAACGCCGCCCTGGCGTGAAAAGCGCGATTTCATGCCCAGTTATTTGCGGGACACCACACCAGCTAACGCTGGTTCTGTTGCTCGCTCCTGTGCGCAATGACCGCGTCGCGCACCGCGCGCTTCGGCGCCAGCTGCGGCTTGCCGCAACTGCTGCAGCGATAGAAGCGCAGGCCGGGCAGGAACTTCATCCACGGCCGGCGGTGGATGCGCTCCAGACCGGCCAGTCCGCATCGGCAGCGGAGGAAGGGATTGCCGAAAGACGGTCCGGGCGCGGGCGCGCGGCCGTGGCGTGTCGTTGCGTACCCAGGAGCGTCGGTGTGCATGCGGGTCATCGTGCCGACCCACGGGCACGCCGCGCGCCCGACTGTGATCCCGCTCACTTGCCGCCGCAACAAATCTGCGCGCGGCCGCGCGGGTCTACGTGGCAGCAGGCGCCTGCGGTTCGCCCAGCGAGAGCATCAGGCGGTTGGCCCAGTTGAAGAAGGCCGCGCCATGCACGACGTCGGCAATCGCCAGGTCGTCCAGCCCCTGCGCGCGCAAGGCGTCGACGTGCGCGGGCCCGAAGGTCGACGGCGTGGCCGACAGCGCGACCGACGCCTGCACGATCGCATTCCAGCGCGCGCCCAGCTCGGCCTGCACGCCCTCGTCGAGCAGGCGCTGCACGTCGTCCGCGCGCTGCGAGAAATGCGAGGCGAAGCGCGCGTGCACCGAAGCGCAGTAGATGCAGCCGTTGAAGCGCGAGGCCGCGGCGGCCGAGAGCTCGCGCTCGGCGCGTGGCAGGCCGGCGTCGGGGTTGTAGAAGATGTCCTTGTCGGTGCGCGTGCGCGCGCCGAGGATGTCGGGGTCGCGCGCCAGCAGGCGGAAGTACGGCGACTTGGCGCGCGACGCGTCGACGAGGCCCGCGTAGTGGCGCTCGGTCAGCTCGTCTTCGGGCAGCGGTTCGAGCCAGGGCAGCCATTCGAGCTGCGCCTGCGTGAAGCTGCGCGGGTGCGTGTTGCCGGGATGGGTCAGGGTCGATTCGGTGCTCATGGGACGCTCATGCAGAAGGGGTGGCCAGCGCACGCAGGCCGATGACGACGCGAATCTGGAACGCGAGGAACGCCACCAGTTGCGACAGCGTGACGATCTCCGTGGTGCGCCATCCCGCGTCGAGCAGCGCCTGCAGCGCGGCCGGACTGGCGTCGCGCGGGTGAAAGACCAGCAGGTGCGCATGCGCAAGGCCAGCCGACAGCCGTTCGCCGAGCACCGCGCGCTGCGCCGCATCGACGGTGTAGACAGGACCGGCTTTGTCTTCCACGCTCAGCGGACCTTCCGGATAACGGCCATACGGCCCTTGCGCGGCACCGCGTGCAACCTCGGCCTCGATGGCCCTCGCCACGCCCTGCTCCACCAAGGCCTCGGCATAGAGGCGCGCCACGTCGGGCTGCCCGTGCAATCCGGCGACGAAGGCCGCGATGGCGAAACGGTCTGCGGTCTCGAAGTGACCGGCCACGGGCTCGGCCGGCGCGAACAGCGCCAGGTAGCTCTGCTGCGCCTGCGTGCGCGCCTGCTCGCGCTGCGCGCGCAGGCGGTCGAGCGCACTGCCGGGCGCGATGCCCACCAGCTGGTCGATCACGTCGACAGCCTCGGGAACGGGAGAAGAAGAAACAACGGCATTCATGGAAACAACAGCCTAGAGAAGCGCAAGCGATTGAAGGTCCGGCACGCCCGTGTCGCGCGCCCAGCCCAGGGCGGGTGCGACGACCGTGGCGGTCAGTTCGATGGAACGCAGGATGGCCGCATGCGGCGGATCGACCGAATGCACCTGGCACACGAGGTCGGTCACGCGCGCGAGCGTGCGGTCGGCGCGCAGCGAGGCGATCACGTCGTCGGGCGAGCCGACATGCACGTCGTACGCGGCGATCAGCTGCTCGAGCGGCGCATCGGCGCGGACGCGGTCGGCCAGGCCGATCTGCCCCGTGGCGGCGGCCTGCACCACCGCGCGGCGCAGCCCGGTCTCGGCCAGGCGCAGCGCCTCCTTGCGGGTGTCCGCCACGAACACGCTGCGCGAGCCCACGATGCGCGGCGTGCGGCCCGGCGGCAGCGCGGCCAGGTAGGCGTCGATGATCGGGTCCTGCAGGTCGGCCAGCGATGCATCGGGCGCCTGCGCAGTGCGCGGCTGCGTGCGCGAGAGCATCAGCCCATCGCCGGCCGTGCCCGCGCGCGTGCCGCCGCTCACCGAGAACGTGGCCTGCCAGAGCCGGCCGAGCAGCTGCGCGCCCGCCGGGTACAGCGTGTCGCCACCAGGCAGCGGCCGGCCGGCCCAGGCGTCGCGCACCGTGGCGAGCTGGCGCTCGAACAGCGCTGCGCGGTCGTCGCTGTCCAGCCCGAAGGCCGCGAAGGACGCGGGCGTGCCGCCCGTGCCGACGCCCACTTCGAGCCGGCCGCCCGAGAGCAGGTCCAGCACGATCGCGTCTTCGGCCGTGCGCACCGCGTTCTCCAGCGGCAGCGTGACGATGCCCGTGCCCAGGCGGATGCGCCGTGTGCGCGAGGCGACGTGGGCGAGGAAGACGAAGGGCGACGGCAAGCCGCCCTCATGCTCATGGAAATGGTGCTGCGCCACCCACGCGGAATCGAAGCCGAAGGCTTCGGCATGGGCGATCTGCGCGGTGACGAGGCGGTAGCGCTCGGCGGCGGGGGCATCGTCGAGCAGCCGGCTGAAGAAGCCGAGCCGCTTGCGCGGGGAAGTGAAGGTACCGGGCATCCGAAGGCCTGTGGGGTCGAGAGCCTTCGAGTGTTGCGCCGCAGGCCGCTCGAATGGAACGCCGGTTTTCGCGTTTGCTTATGCGCTTTGCGCGCATCGCGCGTTCAGTGCGGCATCGCAGGTGATCGCCGTGTGAAGCGCCGCAGCCAGCCCACGCCCGCCCCGGCGCCGACGGCCATCAGCCCGGTGGTGGCCAGCATCGCCGCCGTGTGGAGCGCGACGGCCGCGAGCGCCGGCCCGAGCGAGCCACTCATCGCGCCCTTCGCTGCATCGCCCATGCACAGCGGGATCAGTGCCGGCACCAGCATCAGGCCGGCACCGTGCGCGGTGGACATCATGAAGGACCACAACGCCAGCCCCGCATGCCCCGCTGGCGCACGCGCCATGGCGGGCAGGCGGCCCGACAGGTGAACGAGCGCGACCACCGCGATCAGCCCGCCGGCCAGCCACTGCAGCAGGCCCCGGTCCATCGACAGGCCGAAGGCCACCGCAACGACCACGAGCGCCACCGAGGCGACATGCCCGACACCGATCGGCCACAGCGCCCGCAGCGCCTGCGCCCGGTCGTGCGAGCGCAGGCCCCAGGCGGCGGCGAACATCCAGCCGGTGGTGGGGTTCAGGCCGTGCAGGACGCCCATTCCCGCCACTGCCAGCCAGGGCCAGAGGCTTGCCATGGTGCGGACCGATCGACACGCCAGGTCGCGCGCTTTCTTAGGACTGCGCGTGGCAGCAACCACCCGCCGCCGCAACAGGCGCGGGCTCGTAGCGGTCATGGTGACGGATCCAGTCCATCGCGTAGGACGGGTTGTGCTCGTCGCGGCCCTTGGGCACGAGGTCGAGCATGTTGTAGGTGCCCATCATCACTTCCACGCCGCGACCGTAGGTCGAGTAGGTGTGGAACACGTCGCCGGCGTCGTCCTTGAAGAACACGCTGACGCCGGGCGCCTCCTCGCTCGGGAACGGCTGCTTCACGTAGTTGTAGGCAACGGCGCCGCTGGCCATTTCGTCGGGCGTGAAGCTCACGCCGAAGTCGTGGTTGAAGTCGTTGTCGTGCGACGAGACCCAGGCGAACTGCCAGCCCATGCGCCGGCGGAAAGCCTCGATGCGGGCCAGCGGCGCGCGCGACACGGCCACCAGCGTGACGTCGCGGTGTTCGAGGTGCACGCGCATGCCGTCGGAATGGTCGGCCATGAACGAGCAGCTCTGGCAGCCCTGCTCCCAGTCGGGGCCGAACATGAAGTGCTGCACCAGCAGCTGGCGGCGGCCTTCGAACAGGTCGGCGAGCGGGCGGCGGCCCTGGGGCGTGTCGAAGACATAGGCCTTCTCGACGCGCGTCCACGGCAGCGCGCGGCGCTCCTCGGCGATCCGATCACGCAGCTGGGTCAGCTCCTTCTCGCGCGCCAGCAGCGACTTGCGCGCGTCGATCCAGCGCTCGGGGGTCACGACGGTGTGATTCACTGGGGTGTTCATGGTGTGCTCCTTGGCTTGCGTTTCGTTCAGGCCGTGGCCGTCTTCGGGCGACGCACCGCACGGACCTTGCTGGCCCGGCCGTCGCCGGCGTAGAAGAGCCCCGCGCCGTCGGACTCCAGGCCGCTCACGCCGACGCCGCTGGGCATTTCCAGCCGCGCGATCACGTCGCCGCTGGCGGGGTCGATGCGGCGGATGTCGCTCTGGTCGCCTTCCCAGGTGCCGTGCCAGAGTTCGCCGTCGACCCAGGTCACGCCCGTGACGAAGCGGTTCGATTCGATGGTGCGGCGGATCGCGCCGGTCGCCGGGTCGATCTGGTGGATCTTGCGGTCGCGGTACTCGCCCACCCAGAGGCTGCCTTCGGCCCAGGTGAGGCCGGAGTCGGAGCCGTTGCCGGGCGCGGGAATCGAGGCCAGCACCTTGCCCGTGGCGGCGTCGATCTTGTCGATGCGCGCCTCGACGATCTGATAGAAGCAGGTGCCGTCGAAGGCAGTGCCGGCGTCGCAGGCGACATCGATGCGGCGCGTGGCTTCGCCGCTCGCGGGGTCGAAGGCGACCAGTTGCCCGCCGGTGGCGGCCCACACCTGGTGGCCGTCGTGCGTCACGCCGTGGATGCGCTCCACGCCTTCGAACGGTCCGTATTCGCGCACGATCTGCGCGGCCTGCACCGCGCCTTCGAATCGGTCCTTGCCTGCCTTCTTGCTCTGACTGCTGCTGCTCATGGTGGGCTCCTGTAGGTGCGCCACAGGGGGTAGCGCATGGGCCCGACTCTATTCAATCGGCAGCGCGGCGGGGAGTAACAAGATCGTCGTGAATCCCGCCAGCGGCGGGGCCAGCCAGCGGCGCGCCCTGGCCTGCCCGATGGCACGCACGCGCCGTTCGACCTCGAGTTCGGCCAGCGCGCGCTGCACCGTGCGCTGGCTTGCGCCCAGCGCCAGCGCGAGCGCCGAGGTCGACCAGGCCGCCCCGTCGGACAGCAGCGCCACCAGCGAAGCCTGCTCACCATCGATGGGCGGTGCCAACACCACCACCGGGCGCGCACCATGCGGCGTGAGGATGAAGCCCTGCGGCGTGGCCTCGATGCGCGCCATCGGCTTGACGAGCGCGCGCAGCCGGCCGATCTCGACGCGCAGCCGCGCGCGGTGCGTTTCGTCGGGATCGCGGGTGCGGAAGGCGTCGGCGATCAGCGTGTCGCGGTCGACATCGCCGGGCCAGGCCGCGGCCAGCGCACGTGCCAGCGAGAACAGCACGGGCCGGCGTGCAAGCGAGCGCCAGGAGTCGCCGCCTCCGACGCCACGGCGGCAAGCATCGACGACGAGCGCATCGGACGCGAGCAGCGCCTCGACCTCATCGAGGCGCAGGGCCTGTTCACCGCCGGCGGCGATGCGCCGGGCGGCGGGACGTTCGAGCGCGGCGCGCGCTTCCGCCACTTCGGCCAGCAGCGCCGGCACGCGCGCGCGCCAGGCCGCGTCGTGCGCGCGGTCGAGCGCCGCGCGTGCCGCGGCGGTGCGCAGCGAACGCAAGGCCAGTTCCGCCGATGCCAACTCGGCCACCGCCGACAGCAACGGCGGCAGGCTGTGCCCGTCGAGCAGCGACAGCGCGGCGGCGGCCTCGTCGAGCCGGCCGAGCAGCAGCAGCCGGCGCGCCGCGATGAGCCGCGCCTGCAGCGCATTGGCCAGGTCGTCCCGGGCTTCGAGCGTGGCCGCCGCCGCGATCAGCGCGCGCGGCGAACCGCCCAGGTCGCGCATCGCGAGTGCCACCTCGGCTTCGGCGACGACGCAACGGGCGCGCGCCAGTTCTTCGTGCGCCCCAAAGCCGCTCGCGGCCCGCCGCAGCAGCTCGCGCGCACGCGGGTGCTCGCCGAGCTGGGCCATGGCGATGCCGCGCAGCGCGAGCGCCGGCGGGTCGTCGCGCAGGGCCACGCGTTTGAGGGCACCCAGCGCGTCGCCGGCAGCGAGCGCGCGCGCGGAGGCGGCGATGAGGGAATCCATGGGGCGACAGGCTACAACACCGCCGTTGCGCCGCGGCCCGCCTCATCGCGAAGCGGCGTCTTCAGTCCAGCGAGATGCCGCGCTCACGGATCAGCGCGTGCCACTTCTTGGTCTCGGCGAAGGCGTAGGTCTTCATCAGCACGCTGTCGCTCGGCACCGGCTCCCAGCCACCCTCCTGCAGCCGCTTGCGCACGCCCTCGTTGGCCAGCGCGACCTGCATCTCCTTGGAAAGGCGCTCCTGGATGGCGGCGGGCGTGCTGGCCGGCACCACCAGCCCCTGCCATGCGTAGGCTTCCGAATCCTTGAAGCCCTGCTCGCCCACCGTGGGCACGGCGGGCAGGATCGGCAGGCGCTTGGCGCTGAACGCCATCAGCGGAACGACCTTGCCCGACTGAATGGCGCTGAGCCCCGACGAGGTGTCCACCACCATCAACGGCACCTGCCCGCCCATCACGTCCTGCAGCGCGGGCGCGGCGCCGCGGTACGGCACGTGCATCGTCGACAGGCCGCTGCGGCTCAGGAACAGTTCCATCGCCAGGTGGTGCGGGCTGCCGTTGCCCGGCGAGGCGTACGACAGCGTGCCCGGCTTGCTCTTGAGCTGCTCCATCAGCGCGCCGATGGTCTTGAGGTTCGTCGACGGCGCCGCCACCAGGACCAGCGGCGTGCGGGCCATCAGGCCGAGCATCGCGAAGTCGCGGTCGACGGCGTAGGGCAGCTTCTTGTAGAGCGCGGGGTTGTAGACGAGCACGCCGTTGTCGGCCGTGAACACGGTGTAGCCGTCGCCCGGCGACCGGGCCGTGACCTCGGCGCCGATGATGGCGCCGGCACCGGCGCGGTTGTCGACGATCACCGGCTGGCCGGCCTGGACCGACATCTGCGCGCCGATGGTGCGGGCCAGGAAGTCGCTGCCGCCACCGGCGGGGTAACCGACGATCCACTTGATCGGCTTGGACGGAAAGGCCTGCGCCTGCGCTTGCGCGGGAGCCCCCGCGAAAGCAAGTGCAGCGGCCGCGAGCGAAAGAAAACCGCGGCGCGCAAGGCGATGAGAAACGGGCATGAACGATGTCTCCTGGCAGTGGTTGTTGTGAGGGCGCTGCGATTGGATGCGAGCTTCATTCATGGTTCAATCAGATATTTCTTTCCCACTTATCGGATAAACCGATGAATGTCACGTTGCGCCAATTGCGCGCCTTCATCGCGGTGGCCCGCGCCGGCAGCGTGACCGAGGCGGCTTTGCGGCTGCACATCACGCAGTCGGCGCTGAGCGGCCTCATCAAGGACCTGGAATCGAACCTGGGCGTGCAGATGCTTCACCGCACGACGCGCAAGCTGCAGCTGTCCAGCGCGGGCGAGGTGTTCCTGCCGATGGCCGAGCGCATCCTGCAGGACCTGGGCATGGCGCTCGATGCGGTGTCCGACCTGCGCGAGCTGCGCACCGGCACCGTGCGCATCGCGGTGCCGCAGGTGATGGCGTGCACGGTCATGCCGGAAATCATGGCCGCCTTCGCCCGGAAGTACCCCGGCATCCGCGTGCGCCTGCAGGACTCGATGGTCGAAAGCGTGCTGGGCCGGCTCATCAACGGCGACGTGGACCTGGCCATCGGCCCCGAGCGCGACGCGCCGGCCAACGTGGTGGCGCGCACGCTGTTCACCCTGCCCTTCCTCGCGGTGCTGCCCCCGGGGCATCCGCTCACCAAAAAGCAAAGGGTCGCCTGGAGCGACCTGGTCCGCTACCCCGTGATTTCGCTGCAGGGCGAGTACACGCAGCTGCTCAGCGCCGAACTGTATGCGTCGCCCGGCCGGCTGGAGTTCAGCCCGACGCATGAAGTCGCCTTCCTGACGACGGCGCTGAGCATGGTCGAGCACGGCCTGGGCGTGACCACCTGCCTGCCCTATGCGGGCGAGCTGCTCCAGCGTCAGAAGCTCGAATTCCGCCCGCTCGTCACGCCCGTGCTCAGCCGCAAGTTCCAGGTGTGGCTCAACAAGGACCGGGGGCTCTCGCCGTCGGCGCAGGAGTTTCTGGACTTCCTGCTGCAGCACATCGAGGATCACCCCGCACCCGAGGTGCGCGCGTTCCGCAAGGCACGCTGATCACGCGCGCAGCGGGACTCAGCTGCTGCCAGCGCCTGCCACGGGTGCCTGCACCCTCGCCGCCAACCGCGTGCCGCCATCGCCCGCATCGATCTGCAGCGTGCCGCCGATGCGTGCCATGCGCGCCTGCATGCTGCGCAGGCCCAGTCCGCCGATCGATGAGGCGACCGTCACCGCGTCGAAGCCCACGCCGTCGTCCTCGACGCTCAGCAGCACACCGGCCTCTCCGTCGGCCATCAACTGCACGCGCAGGGTCCGCGCACGGCTGTGCTTCACGACATTGGCCAGTGCCTCCTCAAGCAGGCGCGTGAGGCCCAGCACCTGGCGCGCGGACAGCGCACAGGGCCAGGCCGCGGGCGTCTGCCAGTGGCTGCGCACGCCCATCTCCTCGAACAGGCGGCCGAAGCGGTGGCGCATCGGCGCCAGCCATTGCGTGGGCGTGGCGGCCACCGGGGCCGCGCCGCCGCTGTGGGTGTCGATGATCTGGCGCAGGTCGTCGCGCAGCGACTTGAACATCGACAGGTACTGCGGCCGCTGCAGCGCCTCGCCCGACTGTTCCACCAGCGCGATCGAGCGCACCAGCGAACTGCCCAGGCCGTCGTGCAGGTCGTGCGCCACGCTCAGGCGCTCGTTCAGCCGCACGTTGTCGAGCTCCAGGCGGTGTTCGCGGCTGAGCGTGTCGGCCAGCTCGGTACGTGCCCCGCGCACTTCGCGCGCCAGTTCGTCGTTGAAGCTCTCGACGCGGCGCAGGCTGCGCGTGAAGCCGCCCGCCAGGATCAGCGACATGCCGATCATGATCAGCGGCGCCGTGACCACGGTGTAGCCGAAGCGGTCGTCGATGACGCGCAGGATCATCAGCGCGTCGTGCACCGCAGCCACCAGGAAGCCGAAGGCGCACAGGGCCAGCAGCAGGTGCTCGGTTTTCTTGGTGTCGAGCGCGCGCAGGATGAACTGCACGCACACGGCCATGAAGAGCAGCGAATACACGATGAACACCGCCAGCGTCGCGACCGACAGCGCAGGCTGCGGCAGCAGCGCGATCGCCGCCACGGCCAGCGCGGCCACGGCCCACAGCGCGCGGCTCAGGCGCGGAAAGCGCTGACCGCCGAAGTGCCACATGAACATGCAGAAGCAGCTCACGTACAGGACCATCCAGGCCGTGATCCAGCGCGACCAGGCGTCGGTGGAGGCGAACGGCCACGGCAAGGTGCTGACCACCGTGTTGCTCGCGAACACCAGCCAGGCGATGGCGCTGAGCGCATACCAGCCGTAGGCGACCTCTTGCCGGCGCATGAGCCACAGCACGAGGAAGAAGCAGCCCAGCGTGATCGAGATGACGAGGTTGACCGCGGGCAGCACACGCGCGAACAGGCGGCGTTCGTCGTGGTACGCCACCGCCGCGTCCGCCGGGCCGAGCACCACGCGGCCCAGCCCCGAGCCGTACATGCTGCCGCCCACCACCTGCACCCACAGCGTGTTGGTGCCGGGGTTCAACGCGGCGGCCGGCAGGAAGAAGACGCGCGGCGTGTTCCAGCTGCGGCTCAGCGGCTCGACCAGGCTGGCGTCGCGCCAGAGCAGGTTGTCGTTCAGCGAGATCGCGCCGGCCATGCTCAGGTAGTCGAAGGCCACGCCCAGCTGCGGCGCGTCGTCGCGACCGGCGCAGGGGCGCTGCCAGTCGATGCGGTACCACACGATGCCTTCGAAGCCGGGCCAGCGTTCGGCCCAGTGGTCGGGCAGCGACACCGGCTGCCAGCCGTCGATGGGCGGCGGTGCTTCAGGCCCCGCGCCGGCGGTGGCGCGCACGGCCCGCACGCTGTCGATGTGCGGCGCGCACGCCTCGGCCGCCCCGGCCGCCGCAGCCGTGTGCGCTAACAACCACCACAGGCTCAGGCCAGCAAGCCACGCGAACGCGCTGCGAAAACGGCGCGCGTGCGCGAGGAAACGGTGAGCTTGCGGTAGATGTTCTTGATGTGGCATTCGACGGTGTGCCGCGACAGGAAGATCTGCTCGGCTATCTCGCGGTTGGTCAGGCCTTCGGCAACCAGCTGGAGGATCTGGAGTTCGCGCGAGGTCAGCACATCTTCGCCGACGCGCCCCGGCGTGGCGGGCGGCGCCTGCGTCAGGTCGAGGATGCGGCGTGCAATGAACGGATCGATCGGCGCCCCGCCGCGCAGCACGCTGCGGATCGACAGCAGCAGCTCCAGGTCGTCGCGCTCCTTGAGCACGTAGCCGGTGGCGCCGGCGCGCAGCGCGTTGAGGATGAGGTCGTCGGTGCTCCAGGCGGAGATCACGAGGATGCCGGGGCCGTCGTCGGCGTTCATTGCCGCAACGGTCGGCGCGCTCATCTGCGCGATCAGCTCCACGCCGTTGCCGTCGGGCAGGCCCAGGTCGACCAGCGCCAGCGCGAACGACTGGCGCGCGAGTTCGATGCGCGCATCGGCCAGCGTGGCCGCAAGCACCAGCACGTCGTTGCCGTAGCCCAGCTGGTTCAGGATGCCGACGATGCGCCGCTGCATCAGCGCGTCGTCCTCGACGATGAGCACGGGCGCCGGCAGGTCGGGACTGGGCGGCGGCGTCATCGCCGGGCCGTCGGGGTGGGGAGAGAAAGCGGACATCAGGACGGTTCGGACAAGGTGGGAAGCATGCCCGAATCATCACCCAGGCTTCGCGCGCGAGGCTGCAGTGTCCCCTCGCGGCGGCGCTGCGGCCATCACCAGATCTGGGGGTTCTGGTGGCGCGGCGCGGCATCGGTCGGCCTTCGCCTACAGACAGGCACCACGCGAGCGGACATGGTGGGGCCATGACACATCCGATCGAACTCATCATCGACGAGCCGGCGCCCGGATCCTTTGTCTGGCGGCTGCTTGAAACCGACACCGACGGTGCGCATCCCACCGTCCTTCGCTGCGCCTTCGACCCGGTCGAGAGCTACGAGCTCGCCCTGGCCTCGGGACAGCGCGCCCTGCGCAGCGAGATGCGCGCGCACGGCACTACAACAGAAGGCCACTGAGCGTCAGCATGCGCTGACGGCGGCTTCGCGAGGCGTCCTACCGCTCTCGCGCCGTCGGTTCCTAGGATGGTTTTCGGGCGCCGGTTCTCTTGCGCTTGTCGCAATGAGGCAACCGCCGGCGCCTTCAAGGAGATGACCATGCAAAGAAAGCTCATGTGGATGTGCGCCGTTGCCGTGTCTTGTCTCACGGCCGTGTCGGCGCAAGCGCAGGTGAACCCGCCGCCCGCGGCCACGGTCGATCCGGCGGTCGCCGAATACAAGGCGGCCCGCGACAAGATCTCGGCCGACTACAAGACCGACCGCGCCGCTTGCGATGCCATGAAGGACAACGCCAAGGACGTCTGCGTCGAGGAAGCCAAGGGCAAGGAAAAGATCGCCAAGGCCGAGCTCGACCAGAAGATGAAGCCCAGCGACGGCAATGCCCGCAAGGTGGCCGAAGCCAAGGTGGAAGTCGCCTACAGCATCGCCAAGGAAAAATGCGACGACCAGAAGGGCGAGGCCAAGTCAACCTGCGTGAAGCAGGCCAAGGCCGATGAAAGCAAGGGCATGGCCGAAGTCAAGGCGATGAAGAAGTAACCAGCCGGGCCGCAGCCCTTCCCGTTGGCGCTGGCCGGGGGCGGTCGCATACTCGACAGATGCCCTCCTCTTCCACGCGTCCACGGGTCTACCTCGCCGGCCCCGACGTGTTCCGGCCCGACGCCGCGCAGTACTTTGCCGCGCTGGCCCTGGCCTGCGACGCGCTCGGCATGACGGCCGTGCCGCCGTTCGACGGCAAGGCGGCCGGCCCCGACCCCGCGCGCCGGATCTACGAGGAAAACATGAAGCTGCTGCGGTCGGCGGACGGCGTCATTGCCAACCTCGCGCCGTTTCGCGGGTTGGAGCCCGACTCGGGCACGGTGTTCGAGGTCGGCGTGGCCATTGCCCTGGGCCTTCCGGTGGCCGCCTACGGCGTTCCGCCGGGCACCTATGCGCAGCGCGCCGCCACGGCAGGCGTCGTCGGCCGCGACCCGGACGGCAGTTTGCGCGACCCCGAGGGCACGCTGATCGAGGATTTCGGGCTGCCGCTGAACCTCATGCTGGCCTGCTCGGTGCGCTTTTCGGACCTGGCGACCGACGCTTTGCGGGTGCTGGCCGAGGTGTTGGGGTCTGCGCCCGCCCAGCGGCAGTGAGCCGAAATTCGTGAAATAAGTCACAAATCAAAGACAGGAAATCACCAATTCTGGGGAGAAAGCCCCGAGAAGTAAGCCTTTCAGCCTCTTTTTGCGTTGGACACGCCAATGCCCCAAAAAGGAGGCCCGGATGCCCCCCTCAGATCAACAAGCAGTTTTCGAAGCGGCGGGCCGCCTGGGTTCCATGGAGGTCCTGACCACGCAGACCAGCGCCGTCGTCTCGATGCTGCGCGCGCTGTACGCCGCGCACCCCGAGCCGGCCAAGGTCCGGTTCCACTTCGACCGGCTGATCGGCCAGTTGCTGACCAGCCCCTACCTCAGTCACGACCCGGATCACGCGCTGATCCTCCAAGACACGGCCGCGACCCTCGTGCGGCCACCGCTCGAACCCGACCCGGTGCGCTGAGCATCGGATGCACACCCAGGAGACACTGAAATGAGTTTTGAAAAAATCAAGCTCCGGTTCGGCCGGTCGTTCCGTCGCGGCGATCGCGTCGTCTGCGAAGGCCGGCTCGGCACCATCACCGGAGCGACCTATCCGCATGTGCGGGTGCGCTTCGACGGCCGGCAGATTGCGGTGCCTTGCGATCCTTGCGAACTGCATCTGGGCGCGGCGCCGATCGCGACGCTGTCCACGCTCGGACCACAGCCGTCCTGAAGATATCTCGCCTCGCCGTTTCGGCGGGGCAGCCACGCGCACGCGTCGCGCGCAGACGCAAAAAAGCCCCGACTGGCGGGGCTCTTTTGGGCTGTTTGATCACTGCAAGGTGATCAGGAAGCCAATCCTGGCGGAACCGGAGGGATTCGAACCCTCGATGAGGCTCTACACCCCATACTCCCTTAGCAGGGGAGCACCTTCGGCCACTCGGTCACAGTTCCTGAAAGCAACCGCAATTATGCCATTACTTAAGCGCTCGGTTGGTCCAGATCGAACGCTTTATGCAGTGCGCGCACGGCCAATTCCATATATTTTTCGTCGATCACGACCGAGGTCTTGATTTCGCTGGTCGAGATCATCTGGATGTTGATGCCCTCTTCGCTCAACACACGGAACATCTTGCTCGCCACACCCACGTGGCTGCGCATGCCAATGCCCACGATGCTGACCTTGCAGATCTTGGTGTCGCCCACGATTTCGGTGGCGCCCAGCGAAGGCATCACCTTCGACTCCAGCAGCTCGACCGTGCGCGCGAACTCGTTGCGATGCACGGTGAAGCTGAAGTCGGTCTTGCCGTCCTTGCTGAGGTTCTGGATGATCACGTCGACTTCGATGTTGGCGTCTGCCACGGCACCGAGGATGTGATACGCGATGCCCGGCTTGTCGGGCACGCCGAGCACCGAGATCTTGGCTTCGTCGCGATTGAATGCGATGCCGGATACGACGGCTTGTTCCATGTTTTCGTCTTCCTCGAAAGTGATCAGCGTGCCGGACTTGGCCTCTTCATTGATGTCGATGTCCCATGCGGTGAAGCTCGAAAGCACACGCAGCGGCACCTTGTACTTGCCGGCGAATTCCACCGAGCGGATTTGCAGCACCTTGGAGCCGAGGCTGGCCATCTCGAGCATCTCTTCGAAGCTCACGGTGGTCAGGCGGCGCGCATCGGGCTCGACGCGCGGGTCGGTGGTGTAGACGCCGTCGACGTCGGTGTAGATCAGGCACTCGCTGGCCTTCATGGCCGCCGCGATGGCCACGGCCGAAGTGTCGCTGCCGCCACGGCCCAGCGTGGTGATGTTGCCCTCGTCGTCCACGCCCTGGAAGCCGGTGATGACCACCACGCGACCGGCCGCGAGGTCGGCGCGCACCTTGGCGTCGTCGATGCTCTCGATGCGGGCCTTGGTGTACGAGTTGTCGGTGCGCACCGACACCTGCCAGCCCGCGTAGCTCACCGACTCCACGCCCTCGGCCTGCAGCGCCATGGCCAGCAGTGCCGACGACGCCTGTTCGCCGGTGGAGGCGAGCATGTCGAGTTCGCGGTGATAGGCCACGCCGGGTTTGCCCGGGGAGAGCTCCTTGGCAAGACCGAGCAGGCGGTTGGTTTCGCCGCTCATGGCGCTGGGCACCACGATCATCTGGTGACCCGCACGCGCCCATTTGGCGACGCGCTTGGCGACATTGCGGATGCGCTCGGTCGAGCCCATCGACGTGCCGCCGTATTTGTGAACGATCAATGCCATGGATGAAATCAGAGAAAGATAAAGGGCCGCCTGGAAAGCGGCGCCCTGCAAGCCGTCAGAGCGAAGTCTTCAGCGAGGGCGGGGCATTGTACCAATGCAGCCGCTCTCCCCTGCGCTCGGCGAAGCCCGCGCCCACCTTGAGGTGGATGCGGTGGCCGCGCGTGGTGCAGGCGCGGACCTGGTCCAGCAGCTGGTCGAGCTGCGCCGCGCTCGGTGCACAGCCGTGCGACTGCATCAGCCAGTGGCGCAGCACGTTGGCCTGGCGCGCCCGGGACAGCGCCTGCAGCGGCCGGATCTGCGGCGGTTCGCCCACCGCGGCGAGGTCCTGCGACGCCAGTTCGCCCAGCAGCTGCTGGGCCTGCGCCGCGTGGCCGATGCTGCGCGCGAAGGTGGCGCGGAACTGCGGAAAGGCTTCTGCCAATGCAGGCAGCAGCACGGCGCGGATGCGGTTGCGGGTGTAGCGCGCGTCGGCGTTGCTCGGGTCTTCGATCCACGGCAACTGCTGCTGCGCCAGCCAGCTGCGGATGTCGGCCGCCGGTACCGCGAGCAGCGGCCGATGGATGTTCAATCCGTCGCGCACGGCATGCGCAGGCATCGCGGCCAGGCCCGGCAGGCCGGCGCCGCGCGACAGCGCCAGCAGCAGCGTTTCGACCTGGTCATCGGCATGGTGCCCCAGTGCGATGGACGACACCGCAGGCCGCGCCCCGTCGGCACGCGCCATGGCAGCATACGCGTCATAACGTGCGCGCCGCGCCGCATCCTCGGGACTGTCGCCCAACGCATGCCGCGCATCGACCCGGTGCGTCACCAACGGCACACCGAGCCGCTCGCAGACCTGCGCGCACTGCCGCTCGAAGTCGTCGGCCGCCGCCTGCAGGCCGTGATGCACGTGGAAGGCGATCACCTGCCCCGGCCATCGCGCCGCGCAGGCCGCGAGCAAGGCGGTCGAATCCGCACCGCCGCTGAAGCCGACGGCCAGCGGCAGGCTCGCCGGTTCGAACGCGGCCATGGCGCGTTCGAAGGCTTCGCTCATGATGGAAAAGGGAAAGCCGCTCAGCGGCTGTTGTCGGCTTTGGTGTCGTTGAACCGGCCGTAGCTCTGCAGGCGCTCGTAGCGGCGGTCCAGCAGTTCCTTCGTCTTCAGGTCGCTGACCTGGCGGAAGGCGTCGTTGAGCGCGCGCTTGAGGAACGCGGCCATCTGGCGATGGTCGCGGTGCGCGCCGCCGACGGGTTCGTTGACGATCTTGTCGACCAGGCCCAGCGCCTTCAGGCGGTGCGCCGTGATGCCCAGTGCATCAGCGGCTTCCTGCGCCTTGTCGCTGGTCTTCCAGAGAATGGACGCGCAGCCTTCGGGGCTGATCACCGAGTAGATCGAGTACTGCAGCATCACGAGCTGATCGCCCACCGAAATGGCCAGCGCGCCGCCCGAACCGCCTTCACCGATGATGGTGACGATGATGGGTACCTCGAGCTGCGCCATCTCGAAGATGTTGCGGCCGATGGCTTCCGACTGGCCGCGCTCTTCGGCGTCGATGCCGGGGTAGGCGCCGGGCGTATCGACGAAGGTGAACACCGGCAGCTTGAATTTCTCGGCCGTCTTCATGAGACGCAGCGCCTTGCGGTACCCCTCAGGCTTGCTCATGCCGAAGTTGCGCGCGGTGCGCTCCTTCGTGTCGCGGCCCTTCTGGTGACCGAGCACCATGCAGGGCACGCCGTTGAAGCGCGCCAGGCCACCGACGATCGACAGGTCGTCCGAGAAGTGGCGATCGCCGTGCAGCTCGACGAAGTCCGTGAAGATTTCGTTGACGTAGTCGAGCGTGTACGGGCGCTCCGGATGCCGTGCGATCTTGGTGATCTGCCAGGGCGTCAGGTCGCTGTAGATGTCTTTGGTGAGTTGCTGGCTTTTCTTGCCGAGCTGATCGATTTCTTCCGAGATGTCGACCGCCGATTCGGTCTGTACATAACGCAGTTCTTCGATCTTTGTTTCGAGTTCAGCAATGGGCTGCTCGAAGTCGAGGAAGGTTCGTTTCGCCAACGTCTTCTCCTGTTTATTTCATCAATTGACCGGCCATCCGGCTCTTTTGCATTCATTCCAGAAACACCGAGGAACCGGCTTTGCCGGGCCTCCGGTGTTGCCCCCTCGAAGGGGGTTGGCGAAGCGACACGAAGTGCGCGAAGCCTGGGGGTGATCCTTAGTAAACGACCGGCACGGGGTCCAGCGATCGCCAAATATACCAAGTCGCCACGCTGCAATACGGCGCCCAGGCCACGGCGACATCGCGGGCATCGCTGCGGCTGACCGGGTCGCCCGAAAAATAGTTGACGCTGATGCCATTGAGCAGGCCCTGGTCGTCGACCGGCAGCACATTCGGGCGCATCAGGTGGAAGATGAGGAACATCTCGGCGGTCCAGCGGCTGATGCCGCGGATGGCCACGAGCTCCTCGATGATGAGCTCGTCCGACATGTCTTTCCAGCGGTCGACGTGCACGGTGCCTGAATCGAAATGCAGGGCCAGGTCGACCAGGTACTCGATCTTGCGCGCCGACAGCCCGGCGCCGCGCATGTCGTCGACCTTGAGCTTGAGCACGTTGGCCGGCGTCAGCTTGCGCGGCAGCGCCGCGAACTTGTCCCAGGTCGACTGCGCGGCCTTCACCGAGATCTGCTGGCCCACGATGCTGCGCGCCAGCGTGGTGAAGGCGTCGCCGCGCGATTCGAGGCAGGCCTCGCCGAACTTCGGAATGAGCCGCTTCATCACGCGGTCTTTCTTGGCCAGGTGCTTGCAGGCTTCCTCCCAATAGTCCGGCGTGTAGATGCGCACGCTGGTCTGCTGGGTGGCGGGTACGGGGTTCGTCGTTCCGTTCACTGTGCAGCCGCCCAGGTCGTTCCCGTGGGCGAATCCTTGAGCACGATGCCCTGCTCGAGGAGTTCCTGGCGAATGCGATCGGCTTCGGCGAAATTCTTCGCCGCCTTGGCCGCCGCGCGTGCATCGATCTTCGACTGGATGGTGGCTTCGTCGAGCGTGGTGCCTGCTTGCAGGAACGCCTTCGGGTCGCCTTGCAGCAACCCGAGTGTGCCGGCCAGCGCCTTGAGCAGGCCCGCGGTGTCTGCGGACTTCGTGCGATTGACTTCGCCGGCCAGCTCGAACAGCACGGCGATGGCTTCGGGCGTACCGAAGTCTTCGTCCATCGCCGCCTTGAAACGCTCCGCGTGGGGCTGCGTCCAGTCGATGACCACGGTCGCGGGCGCCACCAGGTCGAGCGCGGTGTACAGGCGCTTGAGCGAGTTGCGGGCGTCGTCGAGGTGCGCGTCGCTGTAGTTGAGCGCGCTGCGGTAATGCGTGCGCACGAGGAAGAAACGCAGGCTCTCGGCGTCGTACTTCTGCAGCACTTCGCGGATGGTGAAGAAGTTGCCCAGGCTCTTGGACATCTTTTCGTTGTCCACGCGCACGAAGCCGTTGTGCACCCAGAAGCGCGACAGCGGCTTGCCGTTGGCGCCCTCGCTCTGCGCAATTTCGTTCTCGTGGTGCGGAAACTGCAGGTCGGCGCCACCGCCATGGATGTCGAAAGTCTCGCCGAGCGTGGCGCAGCTCATGGCCGAGCACTCGATGTGCCAGCCCGGACGGCCGGTGCCGAAGGGGCTGTCCCACTTGGCGTCGTCAGGCTCGGTCGGCTTGGCGGATTTCCAGAGCACGAAGTCGAGCGGGTCCTGCTTGCCGTCGAGCACCGCGACGCGTTCACCGGCATGCAGTTCGTCGAGCGACTTGCCCGAGAGCTTGCCGTAGCCGGGGAACTTGCGCACGGCGTAGTTCACGTCGCCGTTGTCCGAACGGTAGGCCAGGCCCTTGCGCTCCAGCGTCTCGATGATGCCGAGCATCTGCGGCACGTATTCGGTGGCACGCGGCTCGATGGTGGGCGGCTCGATGCGCAGCGCACCGATGTCCTCGTGCATGGCCGCGATCACCTCGTCGGTCAGCGCGCGGATGGTGATGCCGCGCTGGACCGCGCGGGCGATGATCTTGTCGTCGATGTCGGTGATGTTGCGCACGTAGGTCACGGCATAGCCGCTGGCGCGCAGCCAGCGCTGCACCACGTCGAACGCCATCATCATGCGGGCGTGGCCGATGTGGCACAGGTCATAGACGGTCATGCCGCACACGTACATGCGAACCTGTCCAGGTTGCAGGGGGGAGAAATCCTCCAATTCACGCGACAGCGTGTTGTAGATGCGCAGACTCATGGGACTCGGAAAGCGTTGATTCGCGCCCGTGCGGTACGGGCGAACAACGGTGTATTTCAGGGGTGACGGGGGGCGTGGCTACGAGGGGTTCGACGTGGCCCCTCGGCTACAATGCGACGCAGTATAAACGGCTGCCGCCGCGCAGCATCCGGGTGTTCTCCAGGCCCCCGCTCTCCCCCAATCCTGCCGAGGCTTCATGAAGCACGCCGCGTTCTCCAGACTCCCCATCGCCCTTGCACTGCTCTTCGGTCTGTGGGGCTTCGCCGCGCACGCCAACGACTACGACGACGTCAACCTTTTGCTGCGCCAGGGCAAGGCCGCCGAGGCGCTGGCCAAGGCCGACACCTACATCGCCGGCAAGCCGCGCGACCCGCAGATGCGCTTCCTGCGCGGCGTGATCCTCACCGAGCAGAACAAGACCGCCGACGCGATCACCGCGTTCACGCAGCTAACGCAGGACTTCCCGGAACTGCCCGAGCCGTACAACAACCTCGCGGCGCTGTACGCGTCGCAGAGCAAATTCGACCAGGCCCGCGCCGCGCTCGAAACCGCGCTCAAGCTCAGCCCCAACTACGCCACCGCGCACGAAAACCTCGGCGACGTGTATGCGCGCCTGGCAGCCCAGGAATACCAGCGCGCACAGCAGTTCGCCACCACCAACGCGAGCGTCGCGCCCAAGCTCGCGCTGATCCGCCAGATCTTCACGCCCAAGGCCGCGGCCGATGCGGCCGTGCTGCCGGCCGCGCCGCCCGAAGTACGCAAGCCCGTGGGCCGCACGACCAAGTAACAGCCTCTTGCAATCCGGCGGTGCGCACACAGTTGCCTCCCAACCTGCGCCATCGCAGGCCCACCGCCCTCCCCTCCACCCGCACACGGAGCCTCATTTGACGACCTCTGCACTTTCCCGTTTCAGCCGCCGCGGCGCCCTCGCACTGGCCGCAGCCTTGGCCCTCGGCGCCGCCGCCGGCGCGCACGCCCAGCAGGCCGCGCCGCGCGTCAAGCTCGCCACCTCGGCGGGCGACATCGTGGTCGAGCTCGATGCGGCCAAGGCCCCCAAGACGGTCGAAAACTTCCTGCAGTACGTCAAGGACAAGCACTACGACGGCACGGTGTTCCATCGCGTCATCGACGGCTTCATGATCCAGGGCGGCGGCTTCACGGCCGACCTGCAGCAAAAGCCCACGCGCCCGCCGATCCCGCTCGAGGCCAACAACGGCCTGAAGAACGACAAGTACACGATCGCGATGGCCCGCACCGGCAACCCGAACTCGGCCACCTCGCAGTTCTTCATCAACGTGAAGAACAACGACTCGCTCAACGCACCCAACCCCGACGGCTACGGCTACACGGTGTTCGGCAAGGTCGTCGCCGGCGCCGACGTGGTCGACAAGATCCGCGCCGTGCAGACCGGCAACAAGGGCGGCATGCAGAACGTGCCCGTCGAAACTCTCACCATCAAGTCCGCCACGCTGGCGAAGTAATCCCGTTTCCGAAGAAGGAGCTAACTCATGAGCAACCCCCAAGTCGAATTGCACATCAAGAACTACGGCGTCATCACGCTCGAACTCGACGGCGTGAAGGCACCGAAGTCGACCGCCAACTTCATCGAGTACGTGAAGAAGGGCCACTACGACAACACGGTGTTCCACCGCGTGATCCCCGGCTTCATGGTGCAAGGCGGCGGTTTCGAGCCCGGCATGAAGCAAAAGCCCACCGGCGCCGAGATCGAGAACGAAGCCAACAACGGCCTCAAGAACGCCAACTACACCGTGGCCATGGCCCGCACGAGCGCACCGCACTCGGCCACCGCCCAGTTCTTCATCAACGTGGCCGACAACGGCTTCCTGAACCACACCGCCCCCTCGGCCCAGGGCTGGGGCTACGCGGTGTTCGGCAAGGTCACGGGCGGCACCGATGTCGTCGACAAGATCAAGGCCGTGAAGACAGGCCGCAAGGGCTTCCATGACGACGTGCCCCTCGAGGACGTCGTGATCGAAAAGGCAGTCGTCACTGTCGAGTGATGCACTTCAGGCACGGCGCAGCGGCATGACCCCGGTGGCGAACCCGGCTTTCTCCGAGCTGGTGGCGCCGCCCGCGTGGCGCACCGTCGACCTGATTTCCGACCTGCACCTGCAGGCCAGCGAGCTGGCCACCTTCGAGGCCTGGCAGGGCTACCTGCAGACCACGCCGGCCGATGCGCTGCTCATCCTCGGCGACCTGTTCGAGGTGTGGGTGGGCGACGATGCCGCCGCCCAGCCCGGCTTCGAGGCGCAGTGCGCCGAACTGCTGCAGCGCACCGCGCAGCGCATGCCGGTGTTCTTCATGCACGGCAACCGCGACTTCCTCGTCGGCAAGGCCTTTGCCGCGCAATGTGGCCTGACGCTGCTCGACGACCCCACGGTGCTGGTGCTGCACGGCGAACGCTGGCTGCTGAGCCATGGCGATGCGCTCTGCCTCGAAGACACCGACTACCTCCAGTTTCGCGCCCAGGTGCGCACGCCCGAATGGCAGGCCGCGTTCCTCGCGCGCCCGCTGGAAGAGCGCCGCGCCCTCGCCCGCGCCATCCGCGCACAGAGCGAAGACCGCAAGCGCGATCCCTCGACCCTCTGGGCCGACGTGGACGCCGACGCTGCCCGCCAATGGCTGCAGCACGCGGGCGCCAGCGCGCTGATCCATGGCCACACCCACCGCCCCGCCGTCCACGACCTGGGCCACGGCCTGCGTCGCATCGTGCTGAGCGATTGGGACGCCGCCGCGCACCCGCCGCGCGCGCAGCTGCTGTGCCTGTCGGCCGCAGGCGCGCAGCGCGTCGACCTGCGCTAGCCGCACCGCCCGCCGATGTTCAAGTGGCTGCGCCGGCTGCGCACCCTGCCCCCGATTCCCGACGCCGCCTGGCGCGCCACGCTCACGCGCTACGCCTTCCTGGGCGCGTTGCCGCCCGCGCAGCAGCAACAGCTGCGCACGCTGGCGGCCGAGTTCCTGCGGGACAAGGAATTCCACGGCACGCAGGGCTTCGTCATCACCGACGAGGTGGCGCTGGCCATCGCGGCGCAGGCCGTGCTGCCGGTGCTGCACCTGAAGGACGGGCTCGACTGGTACGACGATTTCGTCGGCATCGTGGTGCATCCCTCCGAGGTCGTGGCGCAGCGCAAGATCGTCGATGACGCGCTGGTCGTGCACGAGTACGAAGAGGTCGTCGCCGGCGAGGCGATGGACCAGGGCCCCGTCATGCTCAGCTGGCAGGACGTGCTCGCGAGCAGCGTCAGCAGCGAGGGCGGCTACAACGTCGTGATCCACGAGTTCGCCCATAAGATCGACATGCGCAACGGCATCGCCGACGGCTGCCCGCCGCTGCCGGCCGGCTTCATGGGCCGACGCAGCGCGCGCGATGCGCGTGCGGCCTGGATGGCGGCGCTGCAGCCGGCCTACGACGACTTTCGCGAAAAGACCATCCTCGCCGAGCGCTTCGGCGCCGAGCCACCCTGGCTCGACGACTACGGTGCCACGTCGATCAGCGAGTTCTTCGCGGTGGCCTGCGAGGCCTACTTCGTGAACCGGCCGAACTTCGCTCGGGACTTCCCGGGAGTGCTGGTTCTCTTCGATGCGTTCTTTCGGCCTGCGCAGGCCTGACCGCCTCTCACATCTGGTTTCCTTGCTTGCGCGCGCGGTGGCGGTCCGCATACCTCGTCCTGAGTAGGCGCTGATCGGGAGCGCCTTGCCTTTGCAGGCCCCAGGCGTAGCATCGCTGCGGCCATCGCCCTCCACAGCACCGCTGCGCGCCCGATGACCTGGAGCGTCGCCATCGGGGGCGGCGTTGCTTCATGTGATTCGTCCCCCGCGGATAACAACACAGGAGCAGAAAATGGTGACCTATATCGGCATGCTGAGCTTCACGGACAAGGGCATCCAGAGCGTCAAGGAAACCACGAAACGTGCCGCCGCCGCCAAGGAAACCGCCCAGAAGCTCGGCGTCAACATGCGCGAGATCTTCTGGACCATGGGCGACTGCGATGTGGTCTGCGTGCTGGAGTCCGAGGACGAGCAGGCGCTCTGTGCATTCAGTCTGGCCATCGCCATGCAGGGCAATGTGCGCACGCGCTCCCTGCGCGCCTATACCGCCGGAGAAATGGACAAGATCCTGGCCAAATTGCCTTGAGCCGGGACGGGTCGACACACATGAAAAAGCCCGCACGCGGCGGGCTCCTTCTCATGAACGCGCGCGGGCGCCTTACTTGCGCAGCAAGGCCTTCAGCGCGTTCTGCAGACGGCGCGCGGTGGCGGCGTCGTGCGCAGCGGCGAGCACCTTGCCGGCGTCCTGACCCCAGGTCTGGGCCGGCGTCGGATCGCCACGCTTCGTCAGCAGCTTGAGCTGCAGCGCGCGGCGTGCGTCGAGTTGCTCGGCAGGCGTCGGCACTTCGGCGGCCATCTCCAGGCGCAGCAGTGCTTCGGCGGCATCGCTCGCGCCAGCCGTCGGTGCGGCACCCACGGCTTGCGACCATTGCGTGCGCACGGCCGGCGTCACGGCACGGCCCAGTTCCTGCACGCTCGGCAGGCGGGCGGCATCGCGCTGCTCCCAGGCGCCAAGCACCTGCGTGAGCGCTTCGCCGTGGGCCTGCGCGGCCAGCTTGCGGAGCGCCATGTCGGCACGCTCGAGCGCTTCGCGTTGCGCGCGGAAGGCGGCATCGCCCAGGCGAGGGCCGCGGTCTTCACGCGGCGGACGGTCGCCGAAACGGCCACCGCCCGGCGCGCCGCGATCGCCACCACGGGCATCGGGACGCGGGCCGCCGCGGTCGTTCGGACGGCCGGGGCCGCCGGCACCGGGACGGCCACCGTCGCGGCGATCACCGAAGCGGCCCGTGCCGCGAGCGGCCGGTGCGGCTTCGGCCTTCTTGCTGCTGGGCCGGTCGTCGCCACGCATGGCGACCACGGGCTTGGGTGCGGGCTTCGGCGGCGCGGCCGGCGCGACGCTTGCGGCTTCACCTGCTTCGTGCGCGGCGCTGTCGCTGCGGGCCGAAGCATCGGCGCCGTCTGCGGGAGCGACCAGGTCGGGCGCGTCGGCCGCTGCGACCGCGGGCGCGGACGGCGTGGCTTCGGCATCGCTCGAACCCGGCGTCTGCTCGGCGCTTTCACCGAACTCGGCGGCGGCCTGGCCGGGGGCTTCGACACCGGTGGCGCCGACCGAGGGGCCGTCGCTCGTGGTGGCGGGTGCCGGTGCGGGCGCCGGCGCTTCACCGCGCAGCGCGGCTTCGAGGCCGGCGATGGCGGCGCGGATCTTCTGTGCGTCGCCACCGGCATTGGCCGCGTCGAGCGCCTTGGACGCGTCGAGCACATGGCGGTCGTGCTCGCTCATGGCGGCCGATGCCTTTTCACGCTCGACCGTCTTGCGGTTGAAGGCTTCGTCGATGGGTGCGCGGAACGCGTCCCACAGCTTCTGTTCGTGGCGGCGGTCGAGCGGCACGCTCTGCGCCTCGTGCTGCCAGCGCTGCTGCAGCGCCTTGACGGCGTCGATGCGCAGCATCGGCTGGGCGCCCAGCTCGGTGGCTTCGGCGATCATGGCCTGGCGACGTTCGACGCTGGCCTTCTGCGCGGTTTCGAACGGTGCGCGGGCGGCGCCGAAGGCTTCGTTCCACAGCGGTTGCAGCTCGGCGAACACCTTCTCGCCCACGTGGCCGGCATCGCGCCAGCGGTCGGCGAACTGGTGCAGCGCGCGGTTGTGCGCCTTCAGGTCGGTGGCGCCGGCATGCGCTGCGGCCCAGGCCTTGACCTCTTCGATCAGCGCGACGCGCAGGGCGCGGTGTTCGGCGGCATCGGCACGCACCTTCTCGAGCCAGGCCTCGACGACCTTGTGGGCTTCGTTGCAGGCTTCGTCGAAACGCTTCCACAGCGCATGGTTCGGCACGCCGCCCTGGTCGGCCTGCTTCCACTGGTCGCGCAGGGCGCGCAGAGTTTCCTGCATCTTGCGGCCGCCGAGGGCCTGGCCTTCGGGGCGCTTGAGCAGGCCTTCGGCCTTGGCGACGAGGTCTTCGCGCACCTTGTCAGCGCTCCAGCGCTGCCAGCCTTCGAGTTCTCCGGCAGCAACCAGCGCGGCGTGCACGCGGGCTTCGAGCGGCGCGTCGACCAGCTTGCCGTGTTCCTTGAGCACGGCGCGCAGCGCGGCGGCAGCGCCGGCGCTGGCCTTGCCGTGGCCTTCGGCGGTTTCCTGTTCGAGTTTGGCGAGCGCGGCCTGCACGGCGTCTTGCGCCGCGGCGCGCACGGCCGGGTCGACCTTGGGTGCGGCGGGACGGGCCGGCGCGGCGGGCTTGGGGGCCACCACTTCGCCGCGTGCGGCGCGCAGTTCGTCGGCCCAGACGGGCACCGGGGGCAAAGGCGCGGCGGCATCGGCGGCCGCGGCCACGGCCTGCGCCAACGCGCCGTGGAACGAATCGGACACCACGAGCAGCTGCGACTTGGAAGCTTCGAGCTGGGGGGCGAACTTGGCGTCGAGGCTGTTCCAGTTGGCATCGGCCACGATGTCGGCGGCCTGCTGCTGCCAGTGGGTCACGTCGGCGCGCAGCGATTCCTCGGCGGCCTGGGCGTCCTTCCAGCCTTTGGTGGACAGCACTTCGAAGCGCTGCGCCAGCAGGACGGCGGCTTCGCGGTGGACCTGCGCACGGTGCTGCAGGTCTTCGATGCCCTTGACGCGCTCGGCCAGCTGGGCCTTCAGCCCGGCCAGCGGTTCGCGCGACAGCGGCGCGCCGGCCTTGGCGGCGTCACGCTGCCAGGCCAGTGCGTCGGCGATGTTGAGCTTGGACTGCGCCAGCAGCGTTTCAGCCTTCTGCGCCCATTCGGCGGCGATGGCTTCCTGGCCCTTGGCGCGTTTGATTTCGTCGAGCTTTTCGCGCAGCAGGCGCGCGGCGCCCTTGTCGCGGCCGCTCAACTCCTTGAAGACCTCTTGCATCTGCTCGGACGAAGGGTTGCCCGCGAGCCAGTCGCGGATGCGCGCGGCGCGCTCGCCCGAGGTCGGCGCGGTGAAGGCGCCGCCGGTGAGCGTGTCGAGGGCCTGGAGGTCGTGTGGCTTGGAAGAAGTAGAGGTCACTGCGCGAAATCGTTGTCTTGGTAGAGAAAGCGAAGGCGCCGGCAAAGGCCGGCGCACATCGACATTTTCACCCAGTTGGCGAACAGCCCGCCGAATTCCGTGTCGGAACTGCGGCGCGCACCGTTCAGCGGGCTGAAAAGGGCCCGCAAGATATATGGCAAGGCGAGGCGAAAAGCCAAGCCCCGCCGGCTATTTCATGGTCAGGCTCAGCTCGGCGCCGGGCTTCCAGTCGCTGCCGCTGGCCGTGGTGCGCACGGCCCCCAGGAACAGGCGCTCGCTCGGCAGCTTCTGCGCCAGCAGGTAGTCGCGCACCACGGCGCCGCGCTCTACGGCGAGCTGGCGCATCGATTCCTCGTCGACCGGCACGCTGGCCAGCAGCAGGTTTTCCATTTCCTTCACCGGCAGGTCCTTGGCCAGGCCGACCATGTTGCGCGGCTTGGTGATGTCGGAGCGCTTGTAGACGGCCGTGAGCAGCTCCGGGTATTCGGCATCGGTCACCGGCGCCACCTCGGTGCCGGTCTGGCCGCCGCGCACCGCGACACGGCGCTTCTCGGCCTGGGTCAGCTGGCGCAGGCGCTGGCGCTGGTAGGCGTCGCGCTCCTTCTCGAGGCTGGAGGTACCCACCACGGTCATCTGCAGCGTCGGCCGCTCGGTCAGGGCCTTCACGACCTTGTCCAGGCTTTCCTTGGCGCCGCTGCTCAGCGTGGAACTGCCGGGCTCGAAGGTGATGGCGCTCGAGTCGCCGCTGCCGCCACCGCCCAGGCCGCCGGTCAGCAGGCTGAACGGCGCGGTCACGGCCTTGACGATCAGGTTGACCACCGCCTTGAAGATCAGCGGGCCGATGCTGAACTGCGGGTCGTTGAGCGAGCCGCGCAGCGGCAGGTCGACGTCGATCACGCCGTTGCGATCGGCCAGCAGCGTCACGGCCAGGCGCACGGGCAGGCTGTTGGGCGCGCCGGCCACCTCGTCGCCGAACTTCAGCTGGTTGAGCACCAGCTTGTTGGTGGCGGTGAGCTGGCCGTCGGGCGCGATCTTGTAATTGACGTCCATGCTCATCTTGCCGCGCTCGATGCCGTGGCCCGCGTAACGCACCGAATACGGCGACAGCGGCGCCAGGTCGAGGTCGCGCATCTTGGCCGTGATGTCGAGCTCGAGCGGCTTGGCCAGCGGGTTGAGCTTGCCGGTGATTTCCAGCGCCGCGGTCTGCTGCGCCTTGCCGCGCAACTCGAGGTCAGCCAGCGCCGGGCGACCGCCCTGCCCGTTCGGCGGGTTCGACGAGAAGGAACTGAGCTTGCCGGTCAGCTCGCTCAGGTCGGCCGAGTAGTTGGGCTTGACGAACAGGTCGGTGAAGTCGATCTTGCCGTTGACCAGGCTCATCGGACCGAAGTTGATGACCGGCGCCGGGCCGCTGTCGGCCGCAGGCGCGGCAGCCACGACGGGTGCGGACGCGGCCGGGGCAGGCTCGGGTGCACCGCCGACCATGGCTTCGGCCGACACCGGCGCACCGCCCGAAGCCCGCTGCGGCGCCGAGGCGGCCGGCGCGCGGGTCGTGGTGGTGGTTCCGCCCGGGCCCTTCCTGGTGCTGGCTTCGGTGGCGGCGGCCGCGGCGGCCTTCGAGGCTTCCTCGCCCTTCTTGGTCAGGCTCAGCAGGTTCAGGCGGCCGGTGGGGTCGACGATCACGCGGGCGAAGAAGTCGGTCAGCGTGGTTTCGCGCACGTCCACCGTCGGGGCCGCGTTGGGTGCGAGGCTGACCTGCAGGCCGCGCAGGCTCAGGGTCTTCCAGCTCAGCAGCTGGCTGTTGCCGCGGTCGAAGCCCGGCGACTGGGTCAGCGAGACGCTGTTGGCGCGAAAGTCGTCCAGCGCGGTGTCGCCGGCCAGCTTCAGGCTCATGCCGGCCGGCGCGCTCGCGTAGCGCACCGTGCCGCGGTAGTTCGCGAAGGCGCGGCGGATGTCGACATTGAGCGCGTCGGCGTAGTAGGCCTTGAAGGCATGCGCCGGGAAGGACGCCACCTCGAGCCGCCCCTCGGCCGCCAGCGGCTTGAGCACGATGTTGCCCTTGTAGTCGAAGCGTCCCGGGTCCGCGCGGCGGCCGGCGCCGATGCGGCCCGACACCTGCAGCGGCGAGACGGTGTTGGTGTCGGGTGCGATCTTCTGGGCCAGCAGCTTGAAGGCCGTGACCTCGATCGCCACCGGCGCCGAGCCGGCCTTGTCCGCATAGGACAGGCTGCCGTTGTCGACCGCCAGCGTGCCCAGGGTCAGCGCCCAGGGCTTGGTGTTGGCGCTATTGGGGCGCGCCGCGCCGGCGTCGGCCGGCTTGGGCGCCGCCACCTTGGCGCCGCCGGCCGGGGTCTTGAGCCAGCGCTCGAACATCCAGCGCTTCTCGTTGTCGCGCTCGACGCTCACCTTGGGGTTGGTCGCGGTGAACGACGCGATGTTCAAGGTGTGCTTGGTCATGTCGACCTCGGCGTCGACCAGCTCGAAGCGGCCGACGCTGGCCAGCGCGGTCTTGGCCTGGGTCAGCGCCAGGCCGTCGGCGGCGAGGCGGCGCGCCTTGAACTTCAGGTCGGGCTGGGCCCAGGACACGTCGATCTGACCGCTGAGCTTGCCGTCGAGCGTGGGCTCCAGGCTCTGCGCCAGGTACGGCGCGGCCAACGACAGCGGCAGCGCCTCGACCTCGGTCTGCACGTCGGCGACCTTGTCGGTGGCGTTGCCCTTGAACTTCAGCGTGGCGCCCGCGACGGCGGTGCTGCCGTCGAACTGCGCGGGCTTT
Organism: Variovorax sp. GW458-11-26-14-LB1; assembly: GCF_059423965.1. NCBI lineage: Bacteria > Pseudomonadati > Pseudomonadota > Betaproteobacteria > Burkholderiales > Comamonadaceae > Variovorax > Variovorax sp. GW458-11-26-14-LB1. The sequence goes on along the minus strand of NZ_JBWKYW010000010.1, from coordinate 11,881 downwards.
TCCATGGGCCAAGTGACAGCCGTGAGGTTGATGCCGAGGTCAGTGAGGTCGATGGCTGCGGCGGGCTTGACGGTTTCGTCGCGCCAGCCGACACGGCCGCCGTCGAGCGCGATCTTGTCGACCTGCACCTTGAGCTTGGGCTTCTCGGCGGCCGGATTGCCGCCCGGGGCGCTGGCGGCGGGCGCGGGCAGCGGCGCCGCCTTTTCGGCCGCGCCGGTCGCCGGGTCGGTGGCCATCAGGTTGAGCTGGCCGGCGGCGTCGCGCGCCACCACCAGCTGCGGCTTGGCCAGCGCGACCTCGCTCAGGTGGAACACCGACTCCAGCGGTCGCACGTCGGCCAGCGCCAGCTTGAGCGAGTCGAAGCCCAGCAGGTCGCGCCCGCGGGCGTCGCCCAGCTTGGCGCCGTGGGCCTCGACCGTGCCGGTGATCTTCAGGCCGATGGTGTTGGTCTGCTGGAAATCGATCTTCAGGTCGGCATCCAGGCTGCCGGCCTGCAGCTTCACCGGCAGGCCGCCGGGGATGTAGCCCAGGTAGGGCACGAGGTCGAGCCCCTTGAACTGCACGTGGGCGTCGGTCTTGCGGCTTTGCGCGAACGGGGTCGTGAAGGCGGCCGAGTCGAAGTGGCTGCCGTTGAGCGCGAAGGCCAGCTTGGGCTCGGTCTTGATCTCGCGCTTGGAGGCGAGGTTGCTCAGGAACGGCACGTTCAGCATGAAGCCGCGCAGCTCGTGCCGACGTTTGACGGTCTGGTCGTCGAAGTCGACCGCGCCGTCCTTGATCGAGATGTTGTAGATCGCGAAGCGCGCAGGCTCGGCCTTCGGATCGGGCGGCGGGCCCGAGGCCAGCTTGGCCAGGATGTCGTCGATGTCGTACTTGCCGTCGGCCAAGTGCGTGAGCAGCACCGCGGGCGCCTCGACCGTCACCGCGTCGATCACGGGCGCCAGGCGGAACAGCGATTGCAGTTCGGCGTCGGCATAGATGCGCTTGATGGCCACCTGCGGCTGCTTGCCGTCGGCGGTGGCGATGCGCAGGTCATTCAGTGCGAGCTCGAGCGTCCAGGGCTTGAAGTCGATCTTGCCGACGGTGACCTGCCGGCCCAGCTTTTCGCTTGCGATCTTCTGGAGCTGGCTCTTGGCGATCGGCGGAACCGCCAGCCACGCGATGACCCACAGGGCCAACACCACCAGCAACGCGACAACCCCACGCCGCACCCATTTGTTCTGTTTGATCGAAGCAGCATCCATCCGCAGAAGTGTGCCGCAAACAGATGCCAACAAAGTCTGCCGAAACGTGAATGCGTTCCCTTTTGGCGAGGCATTGCGATGCCCGCGCGCCCCTCGACAGGATCGGTAGGCCGAAAGTGTGAGCCCCACAAACAAGAAAGCCCGGTGAGTCGACGAAGTGTCTTGTCACCGGGCTTGATGGCGGGCTCAAAACCCATGCCATCGATTCGCGCGACCGGAAGTAATGGTTCCCGCCGTGCTGGCAGCAAGAGATTGCCGCCGTGGAGTCCTCCATCGTTCGAGTCCTTGACTTGCACCTCGGACTGCCTGACTTCGGAAAAACGCCTGAAACCTCAGGCCCGTCCAGATTAGGCGTCTCACCCTTCCTTTGCAAATCCCTTTTTCCAAGGGATTTCCCGTAGGCCTGCTCCCCCTGGAGCCCCCGCGGATGAGGGGATTCTTCAAGCACTTATTAACATATGAAACCAAATCCTTATGCTTGACCGTGTATTTAGCCACGATAGAATCCCGCCTGCCCTTGCTGCCGGACGCAGCAGGGCCTCCCTGAATCCGCTGCCGAATTCCACCGGCGTGATCAGGCCGCCGCGCTCCCTACCCCACACCCCTCCATGCGCGGAGCCTGATTCGTACATACCAATCCAAGCGCCGCTGCCTTCATCCACCGCCCTTTCAGGCGCTGCATGCCAGGTGCCGCACAGAAAGGAAAAAAGCGATGAGCAAGGCGTTTGATGCCACAGCCCGCGGGCTACGGACCTTCGTGTCCGATGTGGCAGACGGCTTTTTTGAAATCACCCACAACGGGTTTGCGCTGGTCGGCTTGGCCATCGTGTTCGCGGCCCTCGCCCTCGTGGCGCGTCCCGACCTGCGCAAGACCGGCGAGGAACAACTGATGGGCTGGCTGCAGTCGCGCAAGCCCGCGCCCGAACCCACCGACCTCGAGCCGACCGCCATCGAGCGCACCACGGCCGCGAGCCCCGACGAGCTGCCCAAGCAGCAGGCGGCGGTGGCCTACTGGCTCAGCAAGAAGTACCGCGTTGCGGCCGAGCCGCTGAGCGTGCTGGTCTCCGAGGCCTACCAGATCGGCAAGCGCACCAAGCTCGACCCCACGCTGATCCTGGCCATCATGGCCATCGAGTCCAGCTTCAATCCGTTCGCGCAAAGCCACGTCGGTGCCCAGGGCCTGATGCAGGTCATGACGCGCGTGCACGGCGACAAGTACGAAAGCGCGGGCGGCACGCTCACCGCCTTCGACCCCGTGACCAACATGCGCGTCGGCGTGAAGGTGCTGCAGGAATGCATCGCCCGTGCCGGCTCGCTCGAAGGCGGCCTGCGCTACTACGTGGGTGCCGCCAACCTCGACGACGACGGCGGCTATGCCGCCAAGGTGCTGGCCGAACACGAGCGCCTGCGCCAGGTCGCCGCCGGCCGCGCGCCGTCGACGATGGTCGTGCCGCCGCCGACCACGGCGCGCGCGCAGCCGATCCCGGTCGTGGCACCGGCCAAGCCCGCAGGCGAAGAGCCCGCCACTGGCAGCGAGCCGGCCAAGGTCGCCCTGCTCTCCGCAGTTTCCTGAGGCCTTGCCGGCCTTCCCGGCCCGGATGCGTGCGGGCCTGCGCTACACTCGGCCTGTACGCGACTGGCGATAGGCGCAGCACCCTGAAAAAGGTGCCACGCGCTGACGTGGAATACCACTGGGAAGCGTGCCGCCTGACCACAACAGGCGTTCAGCCGTTCGCCTGGGCAGCCCTTGTTTGGTTGAACAAGGACCTCGTCTTCAAAGGACTGCCATGTACCAACGCAATATCCTGGTCGAACAGACCGATCCCGAAATCTGGGCCGCCATTCAAGCCGAAAACGCGCGCCAGGAACATCACATCGAGCTGATCGCCAGCGAGAACTACGCCTCGCCGGCCGTCATGGCCGCCCAGGGCTCGCAGCTCACTAATAAATACGCCGAAGGCTATCCAGGCAAGCGCTACTACGGCGGCTGCGAGCACGTCGACGTGGCCGAGCAACTGGCCATCGACCGCGTCAAGCAGATCTTCGGCGCCGACGCCGCCAACGTGCAGCCGCACTGCGGTGCCTCGGCCAACGAAGCCGTGATGCTCGCCTTCCTGAAGCCCGGCGACACCATCATGGGCATGAGCCTGGCCGAAGGCGGTCACCTGACCCACGGCATGCCTCTCAATATGAGCGGCAAGTGGTTCAACGTGGTGAGCTATGGCCTGGACGCCAACGAAGCCATCGACTACGACGCAATGGAACGCAAGGCGCATGAGCACATGCCCAAGCTGATCATCGCGGGCGCCTCGGCCTACTCGCTGCACATCGACTTCGAGCGTTTCGCCAAGGTCGCCAAGGACGTCGGCGCGATCTTCATGGTCGACATCGCCCACTACGCCGGCCTCGTGGCCGCGGGCGTGTACCCCAACCCGGTGCCGCACGCCGACATCGTCACCTCGACCACGCACAAGAGCCTGCGCGGCCCGCGCGGCGGCATCATCCTGATGAAGTCGCAGCACGAGAAGGCGATCAACAGCGCCATCTTCCCCGGCCTGCAAGGCGGCCCGCTGATGCACGTGATCGCCGCCAAGGCCGTCGCGTTCAAGGAAGCCCTGACGCCCGAGTTCAAGGCCTACCAGCAACAGGTGGTCAAGAACGCCCAGATCGTGGCCGACACCCTCACCGCGCGCGGCCTGCGCATCGTGAGCGGACGCACCGAAAGCCACGTCATGCTGGTCGACCTGCGTTCCAAGGGCATCACCGGCAAGGAAGCCGAAGCCGTGCTGGGCGCCGCCCACATGACGATCAACAAGAACGCGATCCCCAACGACCCGGAAAAGCCGATGGTCACCAGCGGCGTGCGCATCGGCACCCCCGCCATGACCACGCGCGGCTTCAAGGACGAAGAGGCCCGCATCACGGCAAACCTGGTGGCCGACGTGCTCGAGAACCCGCGCGATGCGGCGAACATCGACGCGGTGCGCGCCAAGGTCCACGCCTTGACGAGCCGCTTCCCTGTCTACCGTTGATTTCGTAAATAGAAGAAGAGAAGCACTGGCCGCATGAAATGCCCTTTTTGCGGTCATCTCGAAACGCAGGTCGTCGAGACCCGCGTTTCGGAAGACGCCGACTTCGTCCGCAGGCGCCGCCAGTGCAGCGCCTGCGACAAGCGCTTCACCACGTATGAGCGCCCGGACGTCAATTTCCCCGTCGTGGTCAAGAAGGACGGCAGCCGCGCCGACTTCGACTCGACCAAGGTCCGCGCCTCGATGATGCTGGCGCTGCGCAAGCGCCCCGTGAGCATCGAGCAGATCGACAACGCCCTGCTGCGCATCGAACAGAAGCTCCTGGCCAGCGGCCTGCGCGAAATCGATTCGACGAAAGTCGGCGAACTCGTGATGCGCGAACTCAAGAAACTCGACAAGGTCGCCTACGTGCGCTTTGCCTCGGTGTACCGCAGCTTCGAGGACGTCGACGAGTTCCGCCAGCTGCTGCGCGACATCTGACCCCCGAGAAGGCGTGAACGAACCCGGCATGTCCTCTTCCCGACACGACGCCTCCCACATCGCCACCGCCCTGCGGCTGGCCGCCTCCGCGATCCGCCTGACCGACCCGAACCCGCGCGTCGGCTGCGTGCTGTGCGACGCCGACGGCCGCGTGATCGGCCAGGGCCACACCCAACAAGCCGGCGGCCCGCACGCCGAGGTGATGGCGCTGCGCGACGCGCAAGCCCAAGGCCATTCGACTGCGGGCGCCACCGCCTACGTCACGCTCGAACCCTGCTCGCACCACGGCCGCACCGGCCCCTGCTGCGACGCACTGATCGCCGCCGGCGTGCGCCGCGTCGTGGCCTCGCTCGCCGACCCGAACCCGCTCGTGGCGGGACAAGGCTTTGCGCGGCTGCGCGCGGCAGGCGTCGAGGTCGAAGTCGGACCGGGCGCCGACGAATCCCGCGAACTCAACATTGGCTTCTTCAGCCGCATGGTCCGCAAGCAGCCTTGGGTTCGAATGAAGATCGCCGCCTCGATCGACGGCCGCACCGGCCTGCACAACGGCGTGAGCCAGTGGATCACCGGCGAAGCCGCGCGCGCCGACGGCCACGCTTGGCGGGCCCGCACCGGCGCCGTGCTGACCGGCGTCGGCACGCTGCTCGAAGACAACCCGCGCCTGGACGTGCGCCTGGTCGACACGCCGCGCCAGCCCCACCTCGTGGTCGTCGACAGCCACCTCCAGACTTCGCCCGACGCTCACATTTTCATAGCTGGCCGCGCCGTCTGGATCTACGCCGCGAGCCGGCACAACGAAGAAAAGGCGGCCGCACTCGAAGCCCGCGGCGCCACCATCACCTGCCTACCCAACCTGCACGGCAAGGTCGACCTGCCCGCGATGCTCCAGGACCTCGCGGCGCGCGGCGTCAACGAGTTGCATGTCGAATCGGGCCACAAGCTCAACGGTTCGCTGCTGCGCGAAGGCTGCGTGGACGAGCTGCTGGTGTACCTGGCGCCCAAGCTGATCGGCAGCGGGCTCGACATCGCCAGCCACCTGCACGCCGAGGGCCCGCTCACCTCGCTGGCGGGTGCGCTGCCGCTCGAATTCAAGTCGGTGGACATGCTGGGGCCCGACCTGCGCATCGTCGCGCGCGTCGCCGGCCGCGACCGCTTCTGAGCCGCCGCGCACGCGGCGCGGCACATTCGCAGCCGCAAACCGGCCCTTCGGGCCGAAGACCCCTCGATGTCTGCGAAAATGTGGAAATGTTCACCGGAATCATCACCGGCGTGGGGCGCATCGCCGCCATCCACGACCTCGGCACCTCCTCCTCCTACGGCAAGCGACTCAGCATCGAGGTGCCCGACGGCTACCTCGACGACGTCGGGCTCGGCGACAGCATCGCGCTCAACGGCGCCTGCATGACGGTCACCACGCTCGCACCTGAACGCGGGCAATTCACCATCGACATTTCCGCGGAGTCCCTCGACAAGACGGCCGGCCTGACCGACGAAGGCAGCCGCATCAACCTCGAGAAGGCCCTGCGCGCGAGCGACCGCCTCGGCGGCCACATCGTCTCGGGCCACGTGGACGGCATCGGCCACGTGAGCTTCTTCGCGCCGGTCGGCGAAAGCTGGGAGCTGCGCGTGGTCGCACCGCCCGCGCTGGCGCGCTTCCTGGCCTACAAGGGCTCGATCACCATCAACGGCGTGAGCCTCACGGTCAACAGCGTGAGCGACATCGCCGATGGCGCCGAAGTCAGCATCAACCTGATCCCGCACACCGTGGAAAACACCTCCCTCGGCGGCCTGAAGGCCGGCTCGAAGGTCAACCTCGAAATCGACACCGTGGCGCGCTACGTGGAGCGCATGCTTCAGGCCGGCATGCTCACCCCCTCTCTGACGTCTTCCACGTCTCCCAAGGACACTTCGAAATGAACGCCTCCGTCACGCCGATCGGCGCCCCGCGCGCCGACCGTGCACCCGCACCGATCTCCCCGGTCGAAGACATCGTGGCCGAGCTGGCCGCCGGCCGCATGGTCATCCTCGTGGACGAGGAAGACCGCGAGAACGAAGGCGACATCGTCATCGCCGCCGACCACATCACCGCCGAATCCATCAACTTCATGGCCCGTCACGCGCGCGGCCTGATCTGCCTCACGCTCTCGCGCGAGATGTGCGAGCGGCTGCAGCTGCCGCCGATGGTCCAGCGCAACGGCGCCAAGCATTCCACCGCCTTCACCGTCTCCATCGAGGCAGCCGAAGGCGTGACCACCGGCATCTCGGCCGCCGACCGCGCCCGCACCGTGCAGGCCGCCGTGGCGCGCAACGCCGTGGCCGCCGACCTGGTGCAACCCGGCCACATCTTCCCGCTGCAGGCGGTGGACGGCGGCGTGCTCATGCGCGCCGGCCACACCGAAGCCGGCTGCGACCTCGCCGCCATGGCCGGCTGCTCGCCCGCCTCGGTGATCTGCGAGGTGATGAACGAAGACGGCACGATGGCCCGCCTGCCCGACCTGCAGATCTTCGCGGCCGAGCACGGCCTCAAGATCGGCACCATCGCCGCGCTCATCGAGCACCGCAGCCGCGTCGAATCACTGGTCGAAAAGGTCGGCTGCCGCGAGATCCAGACCAACTGGGGCACCTTCACGGCCCACGCCTTCGTCGACAAGCCCAGCCGCGGTGTGCACCTGGCGCTGGTGCGCGGCCAGTGGGCGCCCGAAGAGACGGTGTCGGTGCGCGTGCACGAGCCGCTGTCGGTGCTCGACGCGCTCGAGGTCAACCGCCCGATGCACTCCTGGAGCCTGGACGCCAGCCTCTCGCACATCGCGAACGAAGGCAAGGGCGTGGCCGTGCTGCTGAACTGCGGCGAAACCGCGGCCGAGCTGCTCGCGCAGTTCGACGGCACCGCGCGCCCCGCGCAAGCGCCCGAGCGCGGTCGCATGGACCTGCGCAACTACGGCATCGGCGCGCAGATCCTGCGCGAATGCGGCGTGCACAAGATGAACCTGCTCGGCGCGCCGCGTCGCATGCCGAGCATGGCGGCCGGCTTCGGCCTCGAGATCGCCGGTTACCTCACGAAAGACTGAACGACCATGCAAGGTTCCAACAAGGGCGAAATCACCCTCAACGGCAAAGGCCTGCGCATCGGCATCGTGCAGGCGCGCTTCAACGCCGACATCACCGACGCACTGGCCGCGGCCTGCCTGTCGGAGCTCGAGGCGCTCGGTGTGGCCGCCTCCGACATCCATCATGTGCAGGTGCCCGGTGCGCTCGAAGTGCCCGTGGCACTGCAGGCGCTCGCCGAGCGCGGCGGCTACCACGCGCTCGTGGCGCTGGGCTGCATCATCCGCGGCGAGACCTACCACTTCGAACTGGTGGCCAACGAATCGGGCGCGAGCGTGAGCCGCGTCGCGCTCGACTACCGCCTGCCCATCGCCAACGCGATCCTCACGACCGAAAACCTCGAACAGGCCGTCGCCCGCCAGACCGACAAGGGCCGCGACGCAGCCCAGGTGGCGGTCGAGATGGCACAACTGCTGGCCACCCTTTCATGACCGAAGACACCTCCAAGTCCGCCAAGCCCCGCCAGTCGCGCACCGGCCTCACCAGCACGGGCGCACGCAAGGCCGCGGCCAAGTCGAACCGCAGCCGCGCACGCGAGTTCGCGCTGCAGGCGCTCTACCAGCACCTGGTGGGCCGCAACGACCCGACCGACATCGACCACTTCACGCGCGACCTCGCGGGCTTCCACAAGGCCGACGCGGCGCACTACGACGCGCTGCTGCACGGCTCGATCAACGGCGCCGAACAGCTCGACGCGCTGATCCTGCCGCTGCTGGACCGCAAGTTCACCGAAATCTCGCCGATCGAGCACGCCGTGATGTGGATCGGCGTGTACGAGTTCCAGAACTGCCCCGACGTGCCCTGGCGCGTGGTGCTCAACGAGTGCATCGAACTCGCCAAGGAGTTCGGCGGTACCGACGGCCACAAGTACGTGAACGCCGTGCTCAACGGGCTGGCACCGCAGCTGCGCCCACTTGAAGTGGAAGCCGACCGGGCCACCGGCAAGGCGCGCCCATGAGGATCTCGACGCGCGCGCAGCGCATCGAACCGTTTTACGTGATGGAGGTCGCCAAGGCGGCTGGGGTGCTGGCCCGCGAAGTGGCCCACACCGACCGCCCGATGATCTTCCTGAACATCGGCGAGCCCGACTTCACCGCCCCGCCCCTCGTGCAGGAAGCGGCCGCCCGCGCCGTGCGCGCCGGCGCCACGCAGTACACCCAGGCCACCGGCCTGGACCACCTGCGCGAGCGCATCAGCGGCCGGTACAAGCAGCGCTTCAACGTCGACGTGCCGGCGCGCCGCATCGTCGTCACGGCCGGTGCCTCGGCCGCGCTGCAGCTGGCCTGCCTCGCGCTGATCGAATCGGGCGACGAGATCCTGATGCCCGACCCGAGCTACCCCTGCAACCGCCACTTCGTGAGCGCAGCGGACGGCAAGGCCGTGCTGGTGCCGACCACGGCCGAGGAGCGCTTCCAGCTCACCGCCGCCAAGGTCGAGGCCGCCTGGACCGACAAGACCCGCGGCGTGCTGCTGGCCTCGCCCTCGAACCCGACCGGCACCTCGATCGCGCCCGACGAACTGCGTCGCATCCACGAGGTGGTGTCGCAGCGCGGCGGCATCACGCTGATCGACGAGATCTACCTGGGCCTGTCGTACGACGATGCGTTCGGGCAGACGGCACTGGCCATCGACGACAACGTCATCAGCATCAACAGCTTCAGCAAGTACTTCAACATGACGGGCTGGCGCCTCGGCTGGCTGGTGGTGCCCGAAGTGCTGGTGCCGGTGGTCGAGCGCCTGGCGCAGAACCTCTTCATCTGCGCGAGCACCGTGTCGCAGTACGCCGCACTGGCCTGCTTCGAGGCCGAGAGCATCGCCGAGTACGAACGCCGCCGCGCCGAGTTCAAGGCACGCCGCGACTGGTTCATTCCGCAACTGAACGCGCTGGGCCTGAACGTGCCCGTGGTGCCCGACGGCGCCTTCTACGCCTGGGCCGACTGCACGAGCGTGGCCGACAAGCTCGGCATCTCGGGCAGCTGGGACTTCGCATTCGAGACCATGAAGCGCGCCCACCTGGCCGTGACGCCGGGCCGCGACTTCGGCACGGCCGAAACCGCGAAGTTCGTGCGCTTTTCCACCGCCAGCTCGATGGCGCACCTGCAGGAATCGGTCGAGCGCCTGCGGGCCATGATCGCCTCATGAGTTTCGAGTTTCCGATTCGCGTCTACTGGGAAGACACCGATGCGGGCGGCATCGTGTTCTACGCCAACTACCTGAAGTTCATGGAGCGCGGTCGCACCGAGTGGCTGCGCTCCCTGGGCGTCGAGCAGCGCAAGCTCAAGGAAGCCACCGGCGGCCAGTTCGTGGTGAGCGAAACGCAGCTTAAATACCATCGGCCCTCGCGGCTGGACGATGAACTGCTGGTTACAGCCGAGCTGCGGCAACTGGGCACTGCGTCGTTGATAATCGGTCAGCGCGTGCTATCAAAAACAGAGCAAGAACGCACCGGGGCCGCGGCACCGGTCTTGCTGTGCGAAGGCACGATCCGCATCGGCTGGGTGGACGCCGCCACCTTGCGCCCTGCGCGCATTCCGGCCCAAGTTTCGGGAACCCTCGAGCACTCCAGCGGCTCCATGACTCAACCTTTCAAGCCATGAACCAAGATCTCTCCATCATCAATCTCCTGCTCCACGCCAGCTTCGTGGTGCAACTGGTCGTGCTGCTGCTGGTGATCGTGTCGGTCGCCAGCTGGGCCGCCATCATCCGCAAGTACTTCGCCCTCAAGCGCATCCGCGTGCTCAACGACGATTTCGAGCGCGAGTTCTGGTCGGGCACCAGCCTGAACGAACTGTTCGCCTCGGCGGCGCAGAACGCCAAGTTCGCCGGCCCCATGGAGCGCATCTTCGCCTCCGGCATGCGCGAGTACCAGAAGCTGCGCGAGCGCCACGTGACCGACGCGGCCACGCTGCTCGACGGCGCCCGCCGCGCCATGCGTGCGAGCTTCCAGCGCGAACTCGACGCGGCCGAGCAGAACCTGTCGTTCCTGGCTACCGTCGGTTCGGTGTCGCCGTACGTGGGCCTGTTCGGCACGGTCTGGGGGATCATGCATGCCTTCACCGGCCTGGCCGCCCTCACGCAGGTGACGCTGGCCACCGTGGCGCCCGGCATCGCCGAAGCGCTGGTGGCCACCGCCATCGGCCTGTTCGCCGCCATTCCCGCGGTGGTCGGCTACAACCGCTTCGCGCGCGAGATCGACAAGATCGCCATCGCCCTGGAGACCTACATCGAAGAGTTCTCCAACATCCTGCAGCGCAACCTCTCGGCCAACCCCGGCGCCGTGACGCCCGCCGCCTCGGTCACCGCCGCGAACCGCTGAAGAGCGGCGCGCACAAGACAAAGGACGCGACGACATGCCCGCCGTTTCATCCCGGGGCCGCGGCCGCCGCACGATCAACGAGATCAACATGGTCCCGTTCATCGACGTGATGCTGGTGCTGCTGATCATCTTCATGGTCACGGCCCCGCTCATCACGCCGAGCGTGATCAACCTGCCGACGGTCGATCGGGCCAACAAGCAACCCGACAAGCCCATCGAGATCGTCATCAAGAGCGACGACGAAGTGCAGATCAAGAAAGACCCGTCCACCGGCACCGGCGGCGCGTCGATCCCCATGACGCAGATCGGCTCGGCGGCCAAGGCCGCGCAAGGCGGCGACGCCCAGCGCCCCGTGGTCATCAGCGCCGACAAGTCGGTGAAGTACGAAACCGTCGTGAAGGCGATGAACCAGCTCAAGCGCAGCGGCATCGAGCGCGTGGGGCTGTCGGTCACGACCACGGGCGGCAAATAAGGCATGTCGCTCGCCCTGGATCGCCCCGAGTTCGCGCCGCCGCCGCAGCGCGGCACGCCCCGCGCGGTTGCGCTCGCCCTCATTGCCCATGCGCTGCTGATCGCCGCCCTCACCTGGGGCGTGCGCTGGCGCAGCGAAGCCGACGACGGCGCGGTCGATGCCGAGCTGTGGTCCACCACGGTGATGCAGGCCGCTCCGCGCCTGTCGGTGCCGGAGCCGCCGGCCCCCGTGCCCGCAC